>JBDHQK010000102.1:0-9112 GCA_039807025.1 Lacunisphaera sp. | reverse complement strand
CAGGCGTCGGTGTAAGGAGCTTGGTTGACCTTCTCCGGGTTGGCGTCGAGGGCCTTGTTCACCTCGAGCACCGTGCCCGATACCGGGGCGTAAACGTCGGAAGCGGCCTTGACGGACTCGACCACCCCGAAGGTCTCGCCGGCCTTGAGGACGGCCCCGACCTTGGGCAGCTGGGCAAAGGTGATATCACCGAGGCTGTTTTGGGCGTAGTCGGTGATGCCAACGAGGGCCGTGCCGTCAGCAGCAAGCTTGAGCCACTCGTGGGATTTGGCGTAACGGAGGTCAGCGGGAATGTTGCTCATGGGAATGATGCGAATCAGTTTTTCTTTAGCGGGACGAAGGGCGGCTTGACGAGTGACAAATTGAGTCTGGTGCCGCGGATGTCCACCTGCAGCGGCTCCTTCGCGGCGGCGGCCTCGACGAGGGCGGAGCCGATGGCCTCGTTGATGATGGGCGAGAGCGTCCCGGAGACGACGATGCCGACGGACGCGCCGGCGGCATTCAACACGGGGGTCTCGGCGCGCACGATGCGGCGATCACCGGTCTTGAAGAAGACGATTTTCCTCGCCGCGCCCTTATCCTTCTCGGCCTTGAGCACGTCGGAGCCGATGAACGGCCCCTTGTCGAACTTCACCACCCAGCCCAAGCCGGCCGTGATTGGCGATATCTTGTCCGTGATCTCATGGCCATAGAGCGGAAACCCGGCCTCTAGGCGCAGACTGTCGCGGGCCCCCAGACCGGCCAACTCGAGCCCAAAGGGGCCGCCGGCCGCGACCACAGCCTCGGCGAGCCGCACCGTGTCCCCGGCGGCGCAATATAGCTCCACGCCGTCCTCGCCGGTGTAGCCAGTGCGGCTGATGAGACATTTCACGCCGCCGACCTCGCCGTCGGCGAAGTGATAGTATTTGATGCCGCCCAAGTCGGTCTTCGTGAGCGTCTGGACCAGCGCGACGGCGGCCGGACCCTGGATGGCGAGCTGCCCGTAATCACCCGAGCGATCCGTCACCGTGCAGTTGAAGCCCCCAACCTGCTCCTGCATCCACGCGATATCCTTGGCAATGTTGCCGGCGTTGATGCACAGCAGGTAGTCGCCCTCGCCGCGCATGTAAACCAGCAGGTCGTCCACGACCCCGCCGTGCGGATAACACATGACGGTGTAGAGGATGCGTCCGGGAAAAAGCTTGCTGCAATCGTTGGTGACGAGGTGCTGGAGGAACTTGAGCGCCTCGGGGCCCTTCACATCGGCCTCGCCCATGTGGCTCACGTCGAACAGTCCGCAGCGCGTGCGCACGGCCTTGTGCTCCTCAAGGATGCTCTTGTATTGGACCGGCATGTCCCAGCCGGCGAAATCCACCATGCGGCCGCCGTGGGCGCGATGAAAGGCGTTGAGCGGTGTGACCTGGGGCTGATTCATGACACAACTAAGCGCGCGCCTAGCAGGCCGGGCAAGGAAACATTGCCCGGTGCCGCAGTCATTAACACGCATCCGGAGCTGGAAAGAATTTGTGTCTTCTGCCGCTGTCCTCTGTCTTCTGGCCTTCGCCATGCCGCTCGCCCATTGGACCCATAACCTGAGCCCGTTTCTCATCCGTTTCGGGGAGAACTTCGGCATCCGGTGGTATGGGTTGGCCTATCTCGCGGGGTTCGCCGGCGCCGGCTGGTTGCTGCGCCGCTATTTCCGGGCCGGCCGCAGCTCGCTCGACGTAAACGCCATTTTCGACCTGATGACCGCCTTAGTGGCGGGGGTCATTGTGGGCGGACGGGTTGGCTACTTCCTGTTCTATCAGCCGGCGAGCCTGCTCAACGATCCTCTCATCCTCGTGCGAGTGTGGGAGGGAGGGATGGCGAGCCACGGCGGATTCATCGGCGTGACGGTCGCGCTGTGGTGGTTCACCCGGAAGCGGGCCGAGAGCATGCTGCAGGTCGGCGACTTGGTGGCCACGACGGTGCCGGTCGGGCTGTTCTTCGGACGCGTGGCCAACTTCATCAACGGCGAGCTCTGGGGCAAGGTCACCGAGGTTCCGTGGGCGGTGGTCTTCCAAAACACCGGCGGCGGCCCCCTGCCCCGGCATCCCTCCCAGCTCTACGAAGCAGCCTTGGAGGGGTTGGTGCTGTTCGCCCTCGTGCAATGGCGCTTCTGGAAAAGCAGCGTCGCGCGCATCCAGCCCGGCCGCCTCGCCGGCGAGTTCCTCATCGCCTACTCGGTGGCGCGCGCCGTGGGCGAGGTCTTCCGCGAGCCCGACGCCGCGCTGATCCTCGGTCTGAGCCGGGGAACCTTCTATTCCCTCTTCCTCATCGCCGGTGGCGTCGCCCTCATCGTTCTCGCCACCTCGCGGGGCTCACAGGATAAAACCTGACGGAATCGCGGCGCTCTTCGTGACGCATAGGATGCCATCGCGGATGACAATCCCGTGGGCATAATCGCCGTCGGGCTTCCCCTCCGGTGAAAGGCTCACGCCGTCGCCGATGCGCGCATTCTTGTCGATGATGGCGCGGGTAATCCGACAGTTGCGGCCCACGCCGATGGCGGGAAGGCCCGCGGCCTGGTCGGCCAGCACCTCGGCGGCAGTCTGGTAATAATCGGCCCCCATCATCACAACATCCTCTAGGTTGGAATTCTCGCCGAGAATGGAGCGGATGCCGATGACGCAGTGTTTCAGGCTGGAATCGGTGACCAGGCAGCCGTCGCCGAGGACAACGTGGTCAATGTTGCACTTGTTGACCTTGGAGGCAGGCAGGTAGCGCGGGTGCGTGTAGATCGGGGCACTGCGGTCGAAGAAGTTGAACGGCGGCAGCGGCTGTGCGAGCGCGAGGTTGGCGTCGAAAAACGCCTTCACCGTGCCGATGTCCTCCCAGTAACCCTCGAAGATGTAGCTGAAGAGCTTCTTCTTCCCGAGCAAGGCCGGGATGACCTCCTTGCCGAAGTCCTTCATGGAGTTATCGAGCGCCTCGCGCAGCACCTCGCGGCTGAACACGTAGATACCCATCGAGGCGAGGCAGTGTTTCTCATCGGGGCGGGCCGCGAGGCGGGCCTCCAGCTTCTCGCTGATCGCCAGACCTTGGATGATGGCCGGATCCTTGGGCTTCTCGACAAATTCTGCGATGGCCAGGTCATCAGCCACGCGCATCAAGCCGAGTCCCTCCACCTTCGAGATGGGAAAGGGAATGGCGGCGATCGTCACATCCGCACCGGTCGCGATGTGCTGATCCACTATCTTGCCGAAATCCATCCGATACAGCTGGTCGCCGGAGAGGATCAGCACGTAATCGTGGTTGTGGCGGCGAAAATGCACGAGGTTCCGGCGCACCGCATCCGCCGTGCCTTCATACCACGCATTGCTCTTCTCCGTCTGCTCGGCCGAGAGGATGTCGATGAAGCCCGCCCCGAAGGGGTCAAAGTGGAAGCTCTTCTGGATGTGGCGGTGCAGCGAAGCCGTGAGAAACTGCGAGAGCAGGAATATCCGATTGTAGCCCGAGTTGAGGCAGTTGCTGATCGGGATGTCCACGAGGCGATATTTGCCGGCCAGCGGCACGGCGGGCTTGCACCGCTCCTTGGTCAGAGGAAAGAGCCGCGTGCCGCGGCCGCCTCCCATGATAACGGACAGAACTTTCTTGGATTCAGCCATGGCTCGAAGGGGTAAGGAGGTGGTATTGTAATTCCTTGCGGTATGATTTGAAGGCCTCCACAAATCGCCAGCTTAAACCTACTTATGTGCGGCATCGTCGGCTACATCGGCAAGCAAAAGGCCTCGGCCATCATCCTCGAGGGGCTCAAGCGCCTCGAATACCGCGGCTATGATTCCGCCGGCATCGCCATCCAGCAGGCCGATCGTTTCGAGGTCGCCAAGAAGACCGGCCGGGTCGAGGGCCTGATCAAGGCCACCCCGGCGCAGAAGATCGCCGGCACGACCGGCATCGGGCACACCCGCTGGGCCACCCACGGCGGCGTCACCGACGCCAACGCCCACCCGCACATCAGCAGCGACCAGAAGATCGCGCTCATCCACAACGGCGTCATCGAGAACTACGCCAGCATCAAGAAATTCCTCCTCCCCAAGGGCTACTCTTTCCAGTCCGAGACCGACACCGAGGTGCTGGCCAACCTCATCGCCTACCATTACCAGAAGGAACCGGCGGCCAAGGACGCCAGCCGCTTCCTCGAGTCGGTCCGCAAGGCGCTCCGCCATGTTGACGGCACCTACGGCATCGCCGTGATGTGCGCCGACTGCCCCGCCGAGATCGTCGCCGCCCGCAAGGGCTCGCCTCTCATCCTGGGGGTCGGTGACGGCGAACTGATGCTCGCCAGCGACGTCGCCGCCATCATCAGCCGCACACAGAATGTCGTTTACCTGAAGGACGGCGAACTGCTGCACATGACGGCGGCGAATTTCTCCATCACCACGCTCGACGCCGAGGATGTGTCGCCGGTCGTGGACCGGATCACTTGGAAGATCGAGGACTCCGACCTGAACGGCCATGCGCATTTCATGGAGAAGGAGATTTTCGAGCAGCCGGCGGCGCTGGAGAACACCATGCGCGGCCGCTTCTCCGAGGACGGCAGCACCGCCCAATTCGGCGGCCTGAATGTCTCCGCCGTGGACCTGCGACAGGTGGATCGCCTGCATTTCCTGGCCTGCGGCACCGCTTGGCACGCCTGCTTGGTGACCGAGCATCTCGTGGAGCGGTTTGCCCGCGTCCCGGTCGAGGTGGATTACGCCTCGGAGTTCCGCTACCGAAACATGCCGCTGGGCAACCGGACGCTCTTCTTCACCTACAGCCAATCCGGCGAGACCATTGACACCCTGGCCGGCCTGCGCGAGGCCAAGCGCAAGGGCTACAAGGTCCTCGCGGTCAACAATGTCGTCGGTTCCAGCATCGCCCGCGAGGCAGACGGCGGCATCTACCAGCATGCCGGCCCCGAGATCGGGGTGGCCTCGACCAAGGCTTTCACTTCCCAATTGCTCATCGGCGCCATGCTGGCGCTCTACCTCGGCCGCCTACGCGACATGAGCTTCAGCGATGGCACCGAGTATGTGCGAGCCTTGAAGGGCGCGCCCGACCTGGTCCGCCAGGCCCTCGAACAGGCCCCGCACATCCGGGAGATCGCGAAACGCTACGCCCATTACCACGACTTTCTCTTCCTCGGTCGCCTGTCGCTGTTCCCGGTCGCCCTGGAAGGCGCGCTCAAGCTCAAGGAGATCTCCTACATCCACGCCGAAGGTTACCCGGCTGCGGAGATGAAGCACGGCCCCATCGCGCTGATCAGCGAGCAATGCCCGTCGGTCTTCTTCGTGCCGTCCGGCGAGATGTTCAACAAGGTCGTCTCCTCCATGCAGGAAATCAAGGCCCGCAAGGGAAAGATCATCGCCGTGGCCACCGCGGGCTGCGAACTGCCCGCCGGCCTGGCCGACGAGGTCATCCGCATCCCCGAGTGCCACGAGGCGGTGCTGCCCATCGTCGCGACTGTGCCGGTGCAATTGCTGAGCTATTATATCGCGGTCGAGCTCAATCGTGACGTGGACAAGCCTCGCAATCTGGCGAAATCCGTCACAGTCGAGTAGCCATGCAAGTAGTTCCGACGCGCGAGGAGTTCCTGCGGCTGAGCAGGCAAGGCAATGTTGTCCCGGTCAGGGCCGACCTGCTGGCTGATCTGGAGACGCCCGTCTCCGCCTATGCCAAGCTGCGCGGCCACGGGCCGGCCTTCCTGCTTGAGTCGGTGGAGGGCGGCGAGAACGTGTCCCGCTTCAGCTTCATCGGCTGCAATCCGCGTAAAATCCTCCGCGCCATGCCAGACGCCGCCGACCCGCTGTCCGCCTTGCAGGAGGAATTGGCGAAATACCATCCCGTCAGCGTGCCCGGGCTGCCCCCTTTCACAGGCGGCGCCGTCGGCTATCTCGGCTATGAATTCATCCACAGCGTCGAGAAGTCCGTGCCCTTGGCCGCCCGCGATGAACTCGGCGTGCCGATGATGTGGTTCATGCTGTGCGACTCGGTCCTCGCCTTTGACCGCGCCCACCAGACCATGCGGCTTATCGTCAACGCGCACGTGGGGAACGACGCCAATGCCGCCTACGACGCCGCCTGCGCCGAGTTGCAACGCATGCAAGCCGCGCTCGCCCAACCCTGCCCCCTCGCATCCGCCACCCTCGGCGATACCGGCGCGGTGCAGGTGCCCGCCGGCAACTTCACCCAGGCCGCATTCGAGAAGATGGTTGATGATTCCAAGGAGTTCATTCGCGCCGGCGACATCTTCCAGATCGTGCTTTCCCAGCGTTTTTCGCGGGATTTCAAGAAGACCCCTCTCGATCTCTACCGGGCGTTGCGCACGGTCAATCCGTCGCCCTACATGTTTCTCCTCGAGACCGGCGACTTCGCCCTGGTCGGTGCCTCGCCCGAGGTCCATGTCCGGTTGACCGGCCGCAAGGTCGAGATCCGCCCCATCGCCGGCACCCGACCGCGTGGCAAGACTGCCGCTGAGGATCTCGCCCTTGAGGAAGATCTGCTCGCGGACGAGAAGGAACTTGCAGAGCACCTCATGCTGGTTGACTTGGCGCGCAACGACATCGGCCGCGTCTGCTCCTTCGGCACGATCAAGGTGCCGGAATTCAAGATCATCGAGCGCTACTCGCATGTGATGCACATTGTGTCACAGGTGGAGGGACAACTTGCGCCAGAACGTTCCGCTTTTGACCTGATGCGCGCCACGTTCCCCGCCGGCACGGTCAGCGGGGCCCCAAAAATTCGCGCCATGCAGCTAATCTCGCGGATGGAGGGCACGCAACGTGGCAGCTACGCGGGGGCCCTCGGTTATTTCAGTTACGACGGCAATCTGGATTCCTGCATAACCTTGCGCACCGCATTGGTTAAGGAAGGCAAGGTTCACATCCAAGCCGGTGCGGGCATCGTGGCCGATTCCGTGCCCGCAGCCGAGTATCAGGAGACGATCAACAAGGCTTCCGCTCTGTTTAAGGCCATTGCCTTGGCCGATAAGCTCTCCATTTGAGCGTCCGCGCGGCACAAAACCGCGCATTTCGGGTCGGCACAGGACAGGCGGGAATTTGCAGGGAGTCTTGGGGTAACATTCCTGTTCGCCCATCCGTCAGCTCTTATCCATCATGCCTAACCGAAAAAAGTCCCTCCACGCCAATCCGGTTGCAGTCGCGATGTCGGCAGATCGCACCTCGATTTCCGTGCCCATCCCCTCCTCCGATGTGGGTCTCACCCTCCGGCCTGATATCCAGCCCGCCCCCGAGCCCTCGCAGTTTGACCAGGCCTCCCCGGTTGATCGGCGGGACGAGCGCTCCAATCTTCAGCTCTATCTCAACGAGATCCGCCAGACTCCGCTCCTCACCATTGAGGAGGAGATCAAGCTCGCGGCCCGTATCAAGCGCGGCGACAAGGCCGCCCGCGACCACATGATCAAGGCCAATCTGCGCCTCGTCGTGAAGATCGCCTACGACTACAACCAGATGGGCCTGCCCCTCATGGACCTCATCAGCGAAGGCAATCTCGGCCTGATCAAGGCCGTCGAGCGCTTTGACCCCGCCAAGGGTGGCAAGCTCTCCACCTACGCCGCTTGGTGGATAAAGCAGTCGATGAAGCGCGCCCTGGCCAACCAATCCAAGACCATCCGGCTGCCGGTCCACCTCGTGGACAAGATCTCCCGCATGCGGAAGATGATCGCCAAGCTCACCGACGAACTCGGCCGCGAACCGGAAAACGAGGAGATCGCCGCCGAGTTGCAGATCCCGACCGCCAAGGTCGCCCTGCTCAAGACTGTCAGTGTGCGCCCCGCATCGCTTGACGCCCCAGTAGGTGAGGACGACAGCTCCGCCACACTCGGCGATCTCGTCGGCGACGAGGCCGCCACCAGCCCCTACGAGGACCTCGGCGACAAGAACCTCCGGGAAGACCTCAGTGCCATGGTCAATTCCCTCGACCCCCGTGAAGCGAGCATTATCAAGCTCCGCTTCGGGCTCGAGGGACAGAAGGAGCTCACGCTCGAGGAGGTCGGCAAGAAGTTCAAGGTGACACGCGAGCGCATCCGTCAGCTGGAATACCTGGCCCTCGGTAAAATCCGCCGGCAGATGCAGAGCCACAACCGGATTCGCACCGCCGACGAGGTCGAGGAAGAGCGCCATGCCGAGCAGCGCGCGATGGACATCCGTGATTTCCTCGCCAGCAGCCAGCCACAGTCGTGAGCTGATTCGGCTGGCCCAGCCACCTCCGCTCCCGACCGGGCGCCCGCGACATGCGGGCGCCTTTTGTTTTGTCCGACGACTTTGGAGACCGACGACCTGACACCGTCCTCCCCGGGCAAAAAAAGGCGTCCCGCTTGCGCGGGACGCCTTTGAAGTGTTTCGACTGACGGAGCCTTATTCCTTCTTGGAAGCCTCGTCGAAGATGTCGCCGAGGTTCGTGAGGTCGGAGGCGCCGGTGCTCTTCGAGAACTGCTCGTAGGTCGCGGTCTCCTGCGCCAGTTGCTCGGCCGAGTAGTTCGCGGCCTTGATCGAGAGGCCGATCCGGCGCGCCTCGCGGTCGATCTTGATGACGCGGGCAGTGACTTCCTGGCCGGGCTTGAGCACGTCCTTGATCTTGTCCACGCGCTCTTCCTGGATCTGGGAGATGTGCACGAGGCCGTCGATGCCGTCCTTCAGTTCGACGAAAGCGCCGAAGGTCGTGACCTTGGAGATCACGCCCGGGACAACGTCGCCGATGCGGAAGAAGGAATCGATGTCGGTCCATGGATCCGTCGCGAGCTGCTTCATGCCGAGGCTGATGCGCTGCTGGCTGGGATCGACATCGAGGACGATGGCGTCCACCTCGTCGCCCTTCTTGAGCATTTCGGACGGGTGGTTGATCTTGCGGGTCCAGGACATGTCGGAGACGTGCACCATGCCGTCGATGCCTTCCTCGAGTTCGACGAAGGCGCCGTAGGTGGTCATGTTGCGAACCTTGCCGCGGACGCGGGCACCCACCGGATAGTTGTGGCGGACCATGTCCCACGGGTTCGGCTCCAGCTGGCGGAGGCCGAGGGAGATCTTCTGCTCGTCCTTCTGGATACCCAGAACAACGGCGTCGAGTTCCTGGCCGACCTTGAGCAGCTCGGAGG
>JBDHQK010000101.1:0-9222 GCA_039807025.1 Lacunisphaera sp. | reverse complement strand
TTCCGCCTCGCCGTCCGCCGCAACTGGCAGTCGCGCTGGTTCGCGCGCAAGAAGGATTTCGCCAAGCTCCTCCACGAGGACCAGATCATCCGCTCCACGCTGATGGAGAAGCTCAAGCAGGCCTCCGTGCCGCGCATCTTCATCGAGCGCGCCGGCAACCGCGTCCGCGTCAAGATTTTCACCGCCCGCCCCGGCATTGTCATCGGCAAGAAGGGTCAGGAAGTGGAGAACATGAAGGTCCAGCTCGGCAAGCTCACCGGCAAGGAAGTCCTCCTCGACATCCAGGAAGTGAAGAAACCCGAGGTCGAGGCTCAGCTCGTGGCCGAGAACGTCGCCCTCCAGCTCGAGCGCCGCATCGCCTTCCGCCGCGCCATCAAGAAATCCATCCAGATCGCCATGTCCCTCGGCATCGACGGCATCAAGATCCAGTGCTCTGGCCGCCTCGGCGGCACCGATATCGCCCGCCGCGAGTGGCAGCGCCAGGGCCGCATCCCGCTGCACACCCTGCGCGAGAACATCGACTACGGCTTCGCCGAGGCCCAGACCGTCTGGGGCAAGATCGGTGTGAAGTGCTGGATCTGCAAAAAGGACGAATCCAACTGACATCATTTTCGATTTTAGAATCTCGATTTTCGATTGGCCCCGGGCCGTGAAGATCGGATCGGCAATCGAAAATCAAAAATCGAAAATCCAAAATCCTCATGGCTCTCGCTCCCTCCCGCACCAAATTCCGCAAGTCGATGAAAGGCTCGCGCGCTGGCAACGCCAAGCGCGGCAACACGCTCGCCTTCGGTGAATTCGGCCTCCAGTCGCTCTCGCGCGGTCCCATGACCGGCCAGCAGATCGAGGCCGCCCGCGTCACCATCGCCCGCCACCTCAAGCGCAAGGGCAAGCTCTGGATCCGCGTGTTCCCCCACAAGCCGGTCACCAAGAAGCCCGCCGAGGTGCGCATGGGCCAGGGCAAGGGCCCGGTCGAGTTCTACGTCGCCGTCATCAAGCCCGGCGCCGTCCTCTTCGAGCTCGCCGGCGTGCCGACATCCCTCGCCAAGGAGGCCTTTCGCCTCGCCGACGCCAAGCTGCCGTTCCGCTGCCGCTTCATCGCCCGCGAAGGCGTCGTCGTCTAAAGTTAACCGGAGATATCGCCATCATGACTTCCAAAGAAATCCGCGACCTCGCGCCCAGCGAGCTCACCCTCAAGCTCCGCGAGACCCGCGAACAACTCCTCCAGCTCCGCCTGCGCAAGAACACCGGCCAAGTCGAGAAACCGCACCTCCTGCGCGCCTATCGCAAGGACATCGCGCGTCTCCTGACGGCGCTCGCATCCAAGAAAACCGCCAAGTCCAAGGCCGCCTGAGCCAACCGCATCCACCCATGTCCACTCACGAACGCCACAACCGCCGCAAGACCCTCATCGGTTTCGTCAGCTCCAAGATGGGCGACAAGTCCGTCAAGGTCACCGTCCCCTATAAGACGCCGCATCCGCGTTACCACAAGGTCATCAACCGCAAGACCGTTCTCCATGTCCATGATGAGAAGAACGAGGCCAAGATGGGCGACAAGATCGAGGTCATGGAGACCCGCCCGATTAGCCGCCTGAAGCGCTGGCGTGTCATCCGCGTCGTCGAGGCCGCCGTTGGCGTCGGCATCGTGGCGGTGTCCGAGAAGGATGTCGCCGAGGCCGTGCCGACCAAGACCACCAAGACCAACGTGGCCACCAAGGCCTAACCCTCCGCCGGAGATACCACCATGATCCAGATGCGTTCCATTCTCGACATTGCCGACAACACCGGCGCGCGCCGCGCGTCGATGATCGGCAAGATCGGGCATCCCTCCCGCTACGCCCACGTCGGTGACATCATCACCATTAACATCAAGGAGAGCAGCACCGACGCCACCGTGAAGAAGGGCGAGGTCGTCAAGGCCGTCATCGTCCGCACTCGCGCCCCGCTGCGCCGCGCCGACGGCAGCTACCTCCGCTTCGACTCCAACGCCGTCGTCATCATCGGCGAGGACGGCAACCCGAAGGGCACCCGTATCTTCGGCCCGGTCGCCCGCGAGCTCCGCGGTAAGAACTACGCGAAGATCATCTCCCTCGCGCCGGAGGTCCTCTAACATGTCCCAGAAATTCCATATCAAGAAAAACGACGTCGTGGTCGTCATCGCCGGCTCCCACAAGGGCAAGTCGGGCAAGGTGCTCGAGATCCGCTCGGCCAAGAGCCGCGCCGTCGTCGAGGGTGTGGCCATGATCAAGCGCCACCTCAAGAAGTCCCAGGAGAATCCGCAGGGCAAGATCGCCGAGCGCGAAGGCACCATCCACGTCTCCAACCTCATGCTTCAGTCGCGTTTTGACGCCTCGAAGCGCAAGAAGACCGCTGCTCCGGCGGCCAAGGCCTGAGTAGGCGAGGGGACCGCAACCATCATTAACCCATCAGCATCCGGGTCGGAAATCCGGTTAGCACCATGAGCAAACAACCCACTCCTCTCCAGAAATACTACGCCGAGACCGTCGCCCCGGCCTTGATGGCCTCCCGCGGCTACAAGAACAAGCACCAGGTGCCCAAGCTCGAGAAGATCGTGATCAACACCGGCATCAGCTCCGATGCCGACAAGAACCAGATCGCCGACACCGCCCGCGACATCGGCCTCATCGCCGGCCAGAAGCCGGTGCTAAACCGCTCGAAGAAGGCTATCGCCAACTTCAAGTTGAAGCCCAACCAGGTCACCGGCTGCCACGTCACCCTGCGCGGCGAGAACATGTGGCACTTCCTCATGCGTCTCCTGGCCGTGGCGCTGCCCACCATCCGCGACTTCCGCGGCGTGCCGAACAAGCTCGACGGTCAGGGCAACTACACCATCGGTATCACCGATTTCACCATCTTCCCCGAGATCGTCGTCGAGAACAACAAGCGCTCCATGGGCATGGACATCACCCTCGTGACCTCCGCCCCGACCGATGACGAGGCCCGCGACCTCCTCAAGGCCCTCGGCATGCCCTTCCGCCGCATCGAGGCCGCCACCCCGACCAAGACTTCCGCCGCCTAAATCAGTTCTAAGTTTTAAGAGCGTAAGCTCTAAGTCCCGATCCAATCCTTACAGCTTACCACTTAAACCTTATACCTTACCCGCCATGCCGAAAACTTCCGCCATCGAACGCAACAAGAAGCGCATCCGCCTCGTCGAGAAGCACGCCGCCAAGCGCGCTGAGCTGAAGGCCATCCTGGCCAACCCGGCGACGACCGACACCGAGTTCTTCGCCGCCCAGAAGAAACTGGCCAAGCTCCCGCGCAATTCCTCCAAGGTCCGCGTCCGCAACCGCTGCTCGCTCAGCGGCCGCCCGCGCGGCTTCCACCGCCGTTTCGGCGTCTCCCGCATCACGCTTCGTGAGCTCGCGCTCGCCGGCAAGATCCCGGGCGTCACCAAGTCCTCCTGGTAATCTACTTTCCCGCCGGAAGTCGGATATGATCCGACGGGCCACCACCAACCAAACATCCATCCATGACAGACCCGATCAGTGATTTCCTGACCCACCTTCGCAATGCGTCGAAGGCCGGTCTCGCCCAGTGCATTTCGCCGCACTCGAAGCTCAAGGAGAGCCTCGCCACCATCCTCAAGTCCGAGGGCTACGTTCGCGATGTTGCCACCGGCACCGACGAACGCGGCCACAAGACCCTCGTCGTTTCGATGAAGTATGTCGACAGCGCCCCCGTCATCACGGGCCTCAAGCGCTCCTCGACCCCGGGCCGCCGTATCTATTCCGGCTACTCGGAGATTCCCCGCGTCCTCAACGGGCTGGGTATCGCCATCATTTCCACCTCCAAGGGCCTCATGAAGGACCAGGACGCCCGCCGCAACAAGCTCGGCGGTGAACTCGTCTGCACCGTCTGGTAAGGAGAATCACCACCATGAGCAGAATTGGCAAACAACCCGTTCAGATCCCTGACAAGGTCAAGGTCGACATCAAGGGCACCACGGTGTCCGTCGACGGCCCCAAGGGCAAAGTCTCCAAGACCTTCGCCTCCGTCGTGAAGATCGAGAAGAAGGACAACAGCATCGTCGTCGCCCCGACCGAGGAGACCCGTTTCTCCAAGGCCATGTATGGCACCGCTCGTTCGGTGATCGCCGGCATGGTCAAGGGCGTCAGCGTCGGCTACGCGAAGGAGCTCGAGATTCAGGGTGTCGGCTTCAAGGCGGCGCTCAAGGGCAAGCAGCTCGACCTCGCGCTCGGCTACTCGCACGCCATCCTCCACGATATCCCCGAGGGCATCAAGGTCACGGTCACCGACCAGACCAAGCTCAAGATCGAGGGCGCCGACAAGCAGCTCGTCGGCCAGGTGACCGCCGAGATCCGCGCCTATTACCCGCCGGAGCCGTATAAGGGCAAGGGCGTCCGTATCGTCGGCGAGCACGCCGAACGCGTCCGCCGCAAGGAAGGCAAGACCGTCGCCTAACCCGGAAACCAACCATGAAAACTGTTTACAAGGCCCAGCTCCTCCAGAAGCGCAAATGGCGCATCCGCAAGAAGGTGACCGGCACCGCCGCCCGCCCGCGCCTCAGCGTCAAGTTCTCCGGCAAGCACATCTATGCGCAGGCCGTCAACGATGCCGCCGGCACGACCCTCGTGTTCCTTTCCACTCTCGATCCCGAGGTGAAGAAAGGCGGCGCCAAGGGCAATGTCTCCGGTGCCAAGTCCCTCGCCGTTGCCTTCGCCGCCAAGGCCAAGGCCGCTGGCATCACCTCCGTGGTGTTCGATCGCAACGGTCGCCCCTATCACGGCCGCGTCAAAACCTTTGCCGAAGCCGCCCGCGAAGGTGGTCTGCAATTCTAATCTACGTCCATGGCTAACAATAATCGGTCTTTTTCCTCTGGTCCCGCGGGTGCTGAATCCGCCGAGCCCGGCATGTTCGAGAAGGTGGTCTTCATCAATCGCTGCGCCAAGGTCGTGAAAGGCGGCCGCCGCTTCAGCTTCTCCGCCTTGTCCGTCGTCGGCGACGGCAAGGGCAATGTGGGTATCGGCTACGGCAAGGCCAACGAGGTCCCCGATGCCATCAAGAAATCCACCGAATCCGCCAAGAAGCGCATGGTCTCCGTGAAGCTCAAGGGCAGCACGATTCCGCACGAGGTTCTCGGCGAGTTCGATGGCGGCAAGGTCTTCCTCCGCCCTGCGTCCACCGGCACCGGCCTCATCGCCGGCGGCGGCGTCCGCGCGGTTCTGGAGGCGGCCGGCGTCCACAACGTCCTGACGAAATCGATGGGTTCCAAGAACCACATCGCCGTCGTCCATGCGACGCTCAACGGCCTGCGCAAGCTGCGCCTTGACGCCGACTTCAAGGCGCTCCGCGCCTAAGTTCGCAAAATCCATCATCATCCGAGTCGCTCCGAGCTTTGGCGAGGGGCGGCGCCAAGAAAATCAGGAATCAATCAAATGCGTCTCCATAATCTCGTTAACGTCAAGGGTGCGGTCCACCGCAAGAAGCGCGTCGGTTGCGGCGAAGGCGGCGGCCACGGCAAGACCTCCGGTGTCGGCGGCAAGGGCCAGAAGGGCCGCTCCGGCGGTTCCATCCGCCCCGGCTTCGAAGGCGGCCAGATGCCCCTCTACCGCAAGCTCCCGCACCGCGGTTTCAACAACTACGAATTCCGCACGAGCTACGCCGTCGTCAACGTCGGAGATCTCGCCGCGCTGGATGCCAAGGTTTCCGAGGTGAACGCCGAGGTGCTCGCCGCCGCTGGTCTCATCCGCCCCGGCGTCAAGCTGCTCAAGGTCCTCGGTGACGGCGAAATCAGCCGCGCCCTCAAGGTCACGGCCCAGAAATTCACCGGCTCGGCCAAGGCCAAACTGGAGAAGGCCGGTGGCCAGGCCATCACGGCGGGCTGACGCCCGCCCATTTTTGATTTTTGATTCTCGATTTTCGATTGGGCCGCCGTCGCGGATTAACCTTCGGAATCGGAACCTGAAATCGAAAATCGAGAATCAAAAATCGAAAATCCCATCCCTGTGTTTTCCGCCTTCGCCAATTCCCTGAAGATTCCCGAGCTCCGCTCGCGCATCCTCTACACGCTCAGCCTCCTCTTCGTGGCCCGGGTGGGTGCGCACATTCCGCTGCCCGGCATTGATCCGAAGCCGCTGCTGACGTTCTTCGAGGCGCAGACCGCTGCGGGTGGCGGTGGCCTGATGGGCCTCTACAACATGTTCACCGGCGGCGCGCTCCTCAAGGGCGCCGTCTGCGCTCTGGGCATCATGCCCTACATCAGCGCGTCCATCATCTTCCAGCTGATGACCGCCGTCGTCCCGGCGCTCAGCCGCCTCCAACAGGAGGGTGACGTCGGCCGCCAGAAGCTTACGCAATACACGCGCTACCTGACAGTCGCCATTTGCTTGGTCCAGGCGATCCTGCTCGTCCTCACCCTCGAGAATCCGGGCAAGCTTTTCGCCGGCTACGATGTGAACACCTACGGCCAGATCGTGATCATGAGCCACTGGATGTTCCTGGTCACCTCCACGATCTACATGACCGCGGGCACCATGCTCCTCATGTGGCTCGGCGAGCAGATCACCCAGCGCGGCATTGGCAACGGTGTCTCCCTGCTCATTACCGTCGGCATCCTCGCCGACATCCCGGGCGCGGCCGTCGCGACCTACCAGCTCTTCTTCGCTCCGGTTGGCGTCGCCCAGCTCGGCCTGCCCCAGGGCATCATGATGGTGGCCCTCTTCCTCATCGTTACGATGGGCATCATCGCCGTCACTCAGGGCCAGCGCAAGATCCCGGTCCAGTATGCCAAGCGGGTTGTCGGCCAGAAGGTCTACGGCGGGCAGAGCTCGTTCCTGCCTCTCAAGGTCAACTACTCCGGCGTCATGCCCGTCATCTTCGCCAGCGCGATCCTGATGTTCCCGCAGCAGATATTCTCCCAAGTCGGCGCGGCGTTCAACATGCCGTTCCTGGTCGAGTTCGCGAGCAACCTGCTTCAGGGACACTGGATGTATTACACCCTGATGTCGTTGCTCATCCTTTTCTTCAGCTATTTCTGGGTATCGGTCATGTTCAAGCCGATCCAGATCGCCGACGACCTGAAGAAATACGGCGGCTATATCCCCGGCGTTCGCCCCGGCGAGCCGACCGCCAGCTTTCTCGACTTCATCATGACGCGCCTCACGCTCGCCGGCGCCGTGTTCCTCACCGTCATTGCCATTCTGCCGGACTTGCTGCTGTTCCAGCTGAAGGTTCCGCCGCGCATCGCCTATTTTTTCGGAGGCACCGGCATGCTGATCACCGTCGGCGTCATCCTCGACACGATGCGCCAGATCGAAACCTTCCTCCTGCAGAGGCACTACGACGGGTTCCTGAAGAAGGGCCGCGTTCGCGGGCGCAGCACCTCGACCGCTGTCGCCTTAGGGGAGGCCGCCAGCGAGAAAGCGGTTATGCAACTCACTACCGTTATGGTGGTTATCCTCCTGGTTGGTTTGACGGCTTGGGCTGTCCGGCACTTCGCTCTTTAACCCTTTACTTCGGTGAAAGGGACTGAACACTCCAGCCCCCTTTCCGCTTTCGCCTCGGCGAAAGCCAAGTTCCTTCTCCTTGGTCCATCCGGCCCGCACTTCGCGGGCCTGCTTCTCCAAGGCCGTTCTTTGAATCTTGAGCACGTCTCTCCTGCGTCCCTTGTGCAACAGGAGATTTCGCGACGCACCCCGCTCGGCCAACAGGCTGCTGCGGCCCTCTCGCGCGGCCCCGCCGCGCCAGACCAGCTAACCCTCGCACTCCTGCGCAAGTGGTTCTGGGCGCGCAAACCCGATGCGGGATTCCTTCTCGAAGGCTTCCCGGCTACGCTGCTCCAAGCGTTGGTGTTCGACGAGTGGCTCGAAACCCGCGGTGAAATCCTCGCCGCCGTGTTCGCCGCTCCTGCCGCCCCGGCGGACGTCGTCACCCACTACCGCACCCAGGGCCTTCTTTGTGAGGCCCTCCGCGCCGCCGCCTGATGATCCCGATCAAGAATTCCGAGGGTATCAAGCGGATGCGCGAGGCCTGTGCCATCGCCGCGACCGTCCTGTCGCGACTGAAGGAGCAGGTTCGTCCCGGTATCACGACCCACGACTTGGATCAAATCGGCCGCGATCTCATCGCCTCGCTTGGCGCCCGCAGCGCCTGTCACGGCTACCAACTGCACGCGCGCCGCTATCCCGCCTACACTTGTCTCTCCGTCAATGAAGAGGTCGTCCACGGCATCGGCTCCCTGAAGCGCATCCTGCGCGACGGCGACATCATCGCGCTCGACGTGGTCGTTGAATACAACGGCTACATCGGCGACAACGCCACGACGGTTCCGGTGGGCAGCATTGCCCCCCGCACCGCCGAACTGCTGAAAGTCACCGAGGAGGCCTTGGCCCTTGGCATCAAACAGGCGCAGGTCGGCAACCGCATCGGCGATATTTCGCACACGGTGCAGACTTACGTCGAGGCTCGCGGCTTCAGTGTCGTCCGCGAGATGGTCGGGCACGGCGTCGGCCGCGCGATGCACGAGGAGCCGCAGATCCCGAACTTCGGCCGCCGCAATACCGGCGAGAAGATCCGGCCCGGCATGACGCTCGCCATCGAACCCATGGTCAACCTCGGCGGTCACGCGGTCCGCACCCTCAGCGACGGGTGGACCGTCGTCACCACCGACGGCCAGCCCTCCGCCCACTTCGAACACACCGTGCTCACCACCGATTCCGGCCCCGAGATCCTCACGATCCCGCGTGCCACCTGACCTTTCCACTCTCAGTTCTTACAACCTTAAACCTTACCACTTAAACCCACAATCCTATGCCTCGTCTCCTCGGCGTTGAACTCCCCGCCAAAAAGAAGATCGGATACTCCCTCCGGTATATCTACGGTATTGGCCCGGCCCGGGCCGACCTCATCATCGCGACCGCCGGCCTCGATGCCAACATGCGCGCCTCGGACCTGTCCGAGGAGCAGCTCAACAAGATCCTCCACGTCATCACCGACAACAAGTGGGTGGTCGAGGGCGATCTCCGCCGTGATATCGCTGGCAACTTGAAGCGCCTCCAGGCCATCAACTGCTACCGCGGCATCCGCCACCGCCGCAGCCTGCCCGTTCGCGGCCAGCGCACCCGCACCAACGCCCGCACCCGCAAGGGCCCGCGCAAGACCGTCGGGGTCACCAAGGCCAAAGAAGCCAAAGCTTAAACCACTCTCTCCATGTCTGACGAAAAACCCGCTCCCAAGA
>JBDHQK010000100.1:0-9254 GCA_039807025.1 Lacunisphaera sp. | reverse complement strand
GCCTTTTTCGAGCCAGGGGAGGAAGGCGGCAACCAGCGCGCCCGGATCGTGGGCGTAGCCGATGCATTCGCTGAAGATGATGACGTCGAATTTTTCGGTAGGGCGCCAGGTTTCGAAGTTGCCTTCGGCGAACTCGCACTCCCGCAGGTTCAGCGCCCGGGCCATGCGAATGCCCTCGGGTGAGAGATCGACCCCGAGGTAGCGGCGGAACGGATGAGGCTGGAACAACTGGGCGAGGCGGCCGCTGCCGCAGCCGAGATCCAGGATGGCAGGGTTGGCGTGGAGCTGAGTGACATAGCCGACGATGACGCTCTGGCGCGGCAGCTCGGGCAACTGGTGGAAGTGCGCCCAAGCCCCGCTGCGGTATTCGCCGTCCACGGCCGCCTGATCGACGGGTCGGCCGAAGCCGGCGGGCTCCATCAGGAACTTGCGGCGGAGGCGGGCGAGGAGGCCGGGGCGAAACGGGTTCACGGCGATTGGGCGGGCGGTTGGTGGCGAAAGAAGAATTCGTTGTCGGCGAGGAAAACATCCACCAGAGGGGCGGGCAGCGCGGGGGCGGTGTCGGGGGTGAGAGGCGCAATCTGCGACTGGTAGCAACGGATGGCCTGCTGCTTGTGCTGCCGAAAATCCTCCAGGGGCAGCGCGCGGCAGTCCTTCGAGGCGAGCCAGTGGCGGAGCAGCAGCACCGGGTTCCACCAGGACCAAACGGGGTATTGCCAGACCACGGGTTGCCGGGGAATGAGCGCCAGCGCCTCCATGACGAACCCGAAGGTGGCGTCGTGCTCGCTGCTGCCATCGGGGTTGCAGGGCAGGAACAATTCGCCCGCCCCGATCTCCTGCAGTTGCCGCGCGAGGCGCCGGACGAGGGCCTCCCGGTGCGCGGCGGTGATGGCCTTCAGTGTGCCGTCAGGCTCGTCGAGGAAATGGATGGCGCTGCGCTCGACGCCGAGGCACGCGAGCGCCTGCAGGGCCTCGCCACGGCGCAGCGCGGCAAGCGCGGAAGGCGGGAGACGGGCGTGCCCGGGATGGGAGGCGGAGCCATCGGTGATGAAGATGACGTGGACGGGCAGGCCCTCGTGGCGCTTGCGGGCGATGAGGCCGCCGCAGGCGAGGGACTCATCATCCTGGTGGGGGGCGATGACCACCGTGGCTTCCTCCGCCAGGACATAAGGCTTGCTGCCGGACTGCAGGAGACCACTGCACAACTCGATGGCGATCTTCCGGAGGAGCTCCTTCATTCGCCGGCGCGTGTTGATCGGGGCGGGCATGGAGGTCAGGCGAGAGCGCGGGCCACGGCGGCGAGCAGGTGAGGAGCCTCCCGCTCCCAGCAGAACAGCTGTTCGGCGGCGGCGCGGGATGCCATCTGGGCCGCGCGGAGCCGCGCGTGGTCGCCGATCAGCGCATCGAGTTTCGCGGCATATTCGCCCGTCTCGTGGGCCGTGATAAGCAGGCCGCTGTCGGGGGCCGCGGTCATCACTTCCTTTTGTCCGGCGGTGTCCGTCGCGATGACGGCGAGGCCGGCATTCATGTATTGGAGGATTTTGTTCGTGATCGTGATGTTGCGGTTCAGCGGCCAGCGCGGCTCCAGGGCGAGGCCGATGTCGAACTCCGCCAGCTTGCCGGGCAGCTGCTCGGGCGACACGAGGGGGATGAAGTGCAGGTCGCCGCGCCGCCCGGCGGGCAGGCGGGCGAGCAGCTTTTCCCGGTAACCGGGTCGCTCGTCGCCGAGCAGATGGACCGTGCTCGGCGCCGTGGTGCGGGCCCACGCGGCGAAGAATTGCTCCAGGCCGCGCCCGGGGCCGATGGTCTGGGAAAACCAGATGAAGCCGGGGACGTCGTTCGCGGCCGGACGGTCCATGCGGGACACCGCCTGCAGGGGAAAACTGTTGCGCAGGACGATCGGTGGCGGGCACTGGTAGGCGCTGGCCAGCGCGTCGGCCATGCTCTGCGACGTGGCCGAGGCATAGACCGCCTGCCGCAGGGCGGCCTGCTCGGCGTGCCGTAGCAGGCGGATCGGGCGGCTGCGGCGGTCGGCGTAGAGCAGGTCCTCGGAATACCAGTCCTCCACATCCACGGCCACGCGACGGCCGTCGCGGATGAGGTGTTGCGCGGCCCAGATCGGGATCTCGGTGTGGACGATGGTCAGGTCAACCGGAAAGGAGCGGGCGAGGCGCAGCAGCGCGCCGGCCGGGCCGAGGGTCTGCGCGGTCTCGACCTCCAGCTCGCTGCACGCGCGCCGGGCGATCCAGGTGGCGCCGCGCTGGCAGAAATCCGCCAGCCGGGTGCGCAGCGTTTCGGCGGTGTAGTCCAGGACCACGCGCTTGAACGGCAGGCCGCGCATCAACTCGCGATCCATGCGCTCGAACCGGGCATGGGAGGAGACACTCATCACCGTCACATCGTAGCCCGCAGCGCCGAGCGTGGTGGCCTCCTTGACCACGCGCGGGTTGCGGCACAGGTGCGCCGAGGTGAGGATGAGGATGGTCTTGGCCGTGCTCATTGGCGCGCGAACCAGTGCTTCAGGCGGCCGACATTGCGCCAGCCGATCAGCCGGGCCAAGGCGACGGAACGCGGTCCCATGGGCGGTGCGGACAGGGTGCTTCCCCCGAGGGCGGCGATGCGGAATTCCGCCTCGCGCATCAGGTCGGCGGGAAAGGGGAAGAAGTCATGCACGAATCGCTGGTAGTAATTCGCCGCGGCCCGCCGGGTGCGGAGTGAGGCTTCGGCCGCCTGCAGGTGCGCGGCGATGAGTTCGATTGACCGGAACTGCGAGCGGCGCGCCTTCTCCCCGCGCTGCTGGCTGAGGCTGCCGCCCAGGCCGGAACGATAGTAGCTCCGTGCGGCCGGATCGGCGCAGAAGGCGATGCCGGCGCTGGCCAGCATGATTCGGGCAAAATACTCGCCGTCGTCATTGAGCGACAGCGTCTCGTCCCACGGGCCGGCCCGTTCCGCCACGGCGCGCGGGACCAGCCAGCAGGAGGGGTGCAACATGGCGCCGGTGTCGCCGGCTAGCACGAGGAAGTCCACGGCGGAGAAATCGCGGAAGACGGCATCATCAACGAATCGCGCCGCCGCGGGATCGTCGTGGAAGCGGCCCCAGGCGCAGGTGGCGATGCAGTCGTGGCCCTTTTCCGCCAGCAGGCGCACCTGCCACTCGATTTTGCCCGGCGAGAGCAGGTCGTCCGCATCGAGGAATTGCAGGTAGTCGCCGCGGGCCAGGCGCAGGCCGTGATTGCGGGCGGCGCTGGCACCCTGGTTGGCCTGGGTTTCCACGCGGATGCGCCCGGGATGGCGGGCGGCATGCGCCCGGGCCACCGCCAGGGTGTCGTCGCGCGAACCATCATCCACGACGATGATCTCATGGTGGGGGTAGGTCTGGGCGAGGGCGGAGTCGAGGGTCGCGGAAATCCAAGTGGCCGCATTGTAAGCGGGGATGAGAATGGAAACGCTGGGTGTCATGGCGTGGTCATCGCGCGGCGCCAGTTGCGCTGGAAATACCAGCGCTTGGAGTGCGCCACGTAATGGTGCATGACCGCGCGGCAGTCATGCGCCTCGGGCATTCGCGGCAGGGTGACGTAGTCGGCGGCCGGGGCCACCGCGCAGGGGCGCCCGGCGACCATCATGGCGATGAGGGCCTGCTCCAGATAGTAGCTGGTGCCTTCGCGGGCGTGCAGCTCCCGCGTCCAGTGCTCGAGCTGTTCCCAGTCAATGGCGGCACTCTCGAGGCCTGTGAGGCCGACGTTGACGAGGTCGGCGACGGGAGCACCGGCGAGTTCGTTCATCAGCGGGCGGGTATAGCCGTAGGAGGCTTCGCAGTCCACGGCGTGCAGCGGCCGGTCGGGGGCCGCGAGCCAGTCGAGCAGGAATTGCGGCCGGTGGAAAAACAGGAGGTCGGAATCGAGCACGAGCTTCCAGCCGGTGCGCCCGAGGTGCGGGTCCGTGAGCTTGCGGATGTTCGGATAGTTCAGCCACCGCTCGCGCAGGACCGGGAAACGTGTGGTGGGCAGGTATTGGTCGAGCCGGGCGACGGTCTCGGCGCGAGCCACGAAGCGCGCGGCGGGAAAGAGACTTGCGAGCGGCGCCTGCCACTCGGCGGTGAGCGTGCCGTCGTCGTAGATCACCGGCGCGAGCGGGCGGCCGGCGTGGCGCGCGAGCGTCCAGAGGCAGAACGCGGTCTGATACCAGAAGCGGCGGCCGGTGAGCAGGTGCAGTTCCAGCGGCTGCCCCGCCGCCGGCGGCAGCGGCGGCAGCGTGCGTGCGGCGCTTTCCATCGCGCGGCGGCCGGCTTCCGTGCGGCGCTCCTGCCAGGGGCCGCCGTTGCGCAGCGAATCGCGCAGACGGTTGACCGGCGTGTGGTAGAAGCGGAGGAGAAACTGGCCGGGCGTCATCGGCGGCGTCTCCCCTCGAAGTGTCCGCAAGCGCCCTGCCAGCGAACGTGAGCGGCATCGGATGACCACGCGCGGTAGTGGAACCAAGCCTTGGCGATGCGCAGGGGCACGGTCCAGGCGGCGAGGGCCGGCCAGGGGTTGGCGTCGTGGGCGGAGAGCACTTGCATCCACGAGGACTGGATACCGCGGTTGAGGCGCGCCAGGTAATCGCGCTGGGTGCGGAACCGGGGAATGAGATGGGTGAGACGGAGCGAGGGGAAGTAGGCGGCTTCCCAACCGGCAGACATGGCGGCGAGCACGATGTCGTTGTCCCCGCTGGAGGAGAGGTTCGCGCCGGTGCGGTCGGGCAGAGCCGCGTGGTTGTTCGCATCCAGCCACGCCTGGGCGGCCGGCCGGCGCAACACCATGCCGGCTCCAATGGGCGCAAACTCGGGGTATTCGTTCCGGCCGGTGTCCGGGTGGCGCAGGCCGGTGCAAATCAGCGGGGCATCGCCCAGATCGCGGCAGGCCAGGAGGCTGTCAAATTCGCGCACCCACGGCGCCGGCGGGGCCTCGAATTCCGGGCAACTGCGGCCGCCGAGCAGGCCGACCCGCGGGTGAGCGGCGAGGAGGCGCACTGTTTCCGCGAGATAATCCGGCGCGAGTTCGTTGTCATCATCCACCAGCACCAAAATTTCGCCGCGCGCCTCGAGAAAGCCGCGGCGGCGCGCGTGGCTCAGGCCGGGGGTGGGCTCAGCCACGAGACGCAGGTTGCCGGGGCCGTCGGCGGCCCAGTCGGCGAGCGCGAGGGCGGGGGCGGAGGCGTTGTCCACCAGCACGCATTCCCACTCGGCCGCCGGCAGGGTCTGGGTGCGCAGGGCCAGGAGGGTGCGGCGCAACCGCCCCGGCTCGGGATGGTGGGTGGGGATGATGACGGAGAGCATCACGCGGGCCGGGGGGCATTCGCCCGCCAGCCGACTACCTTGGCGGGCACGCCGTGGCTGATGGAGCCCGGCGGGAGGTTCTTGGTGACGACGGCACCGGCGCCGACGATGCAGCCGTCGCCAATGGTGACCCCGCCGAGCACCGTGACGCCGGCGCCCAGCCAGACATCGCGGCCGATCTTCGTCGGGAGCAGCACGTCGGGTTGCGAGCGGATGTCGGTGCCGAGGGGCGGCGCGGCATGGTTCGAGGAGACGATGCGGCAGTGCATGGCGATGAGGCAGGCATCGCCGATCTCGACGCCGCCGTGGCCGTAGATGACGGCATGGGGCCCGAGGAACACATCGCGGCCGAGCCTGATGGAGCCGCCGAACGCATTGAGCACGGCGCCGTGTCCGATCCAGGCGCCGGGGGCGACAGTGATGTCGCCCATGACATTGGCGGCGGCGGCGCCCCGGTGCCAGTCGATGCCCGCACCAAGATAGCGGGAAGGGCCGAGACGCGTGCCGCTCAGCCGGCAGCGGAGAAGGCGGCAAAATTGCAGCAGGGGCTGGAGTGGGGTCATGCCGGAGATCAGCGGCCGCGGAGACTGACCGGGCGCGTGCTGCGCTGCCAGCCCGGGCGGGCCGGACGGACCAGCAGCTTGAGCAGCGTCGTGGTGAGCTTCAGGCCAGCTTGGCGAATTGCCTTAACCATGAGAGCTTTTCCTCCCGTGTTTTCTGGAAGGGGTTGCGGAAGATCTGGTCGTTGAGGACGAGCAGGTCGATGTCGGTGTTGACGAAGCAATCCCAGCCCTCGGCCGCGGTGCGGACGATCGGCTGGCCGGCGACGTTGAACGAGGTGTTGATCAGGATCGGCACACCGGTCAGCGCGTGGAAGGCGGTGAGAAAGGCGTGGAAGTCGGGGTGCACCTCCGGGCGGATGGTCTGCAGGCGGGCGGAAAAATCCACATGGATCACGCTGGGGATGGAGCAGCGGGGAAAGTCGAGCCGTTCGCGCAGGCCGGCGAACTGCGCCGGCAGCGGCGCCCGCAGTTCCGGGCGGAGATAAGCGGTGTAGTTCATGTAGTCCGACTCGGCGGCGGAGTCGAACCACTCGCCGGTGTGCTCGGCGAGGATGGCGGGGGCGAAGGGCCGGAAGGACTCGCGGAACTTCACCGCGAGGTTGAGCCGGGATTGCATGCCCGGTGCCCGCGGGTCGGCCATGATCGAGCGGGCGCCGAGGGCGCGCGCGCCGAGTTCCATGCCACCGCGCACGACGGCGACAATCTTGCCTGCGGCCAGCTGGGTCGCGACGAAGGCGTGCAGGCCGCCGCTGAAAGGCACCGCCCACGGCCGGGCGTCCGCCGGGACCGGGCCGGGTTCGCCACCGAGATAGAAACCGCGCGCCTCCACCTTGAACGCTGCGCCGCCGCGGCGCTCGCGCTCGTAGAGCAGGGCGGCGCCGAGGCCGGAGCCCATGTCCCCGCCGACGGGGGAGTTGAAGACCGTGTCGAAGATTTTCCGGGAACGCAGCTTGCCGGCGGCGACACAGTTCTGCGCGCAACCGCCGCAAAAGAGCAGGTTCGCCGCGCCAGTCTCGGCGCGGAGGAAACGCGCCATCTTGAAGACCTCGTCCTCGAAGATTTGCTGGAGCGACGCGGCCAGGTCGATGTGCACCTGCCCGAGCGGCTCGTGCTTTTCCCGCAACGGCAGGCCGGTCTGTTCGGCCACCCACGGGAAGGCGTCGAGGAGCGATGCCTCGGTGAAGCGGATCGGGCGGTGGAGGCGGAAGCCGCCGCGGTCGTCGGTGACGAAGAGGCGGGACAGCTCGCGGACATGGCGCGGTTCGCCGTAGGGGGCGAGGCCCATGACCTTGTATTCGGAGCCGAAGGAGACGAACCCGAGGAAATAGGTGATGAGGGTGTAGAACATGCCGAGGCCGTTCTCGTAGGGTTGCTCCCAGAGGAGTTTCACTTCGCCCTGGTCGATGATGCCGGCGCTGGCGGAATAGTCCTCGCCCTTGCCGTCCACGCACAGGAACGCGGCGCGCTCGAAAGGCGAGGTGTGGAAGGCGCCGGCGACATGCGAGAGGTGGTGCCAAGCGTGGTGAAATTTCGCCTGCGGCAGGAGCGAGCGCGCCTGCTGGCCATACAGATTGCCCCAACCCTCGGGGAGGATGCGGCCGAGGGTGCGGGTGAACCCGTTGCCCGCGCGGCCGGTCAGGTCGAAGAGGTGGCTCTGCAGCGCTTTCTCGGCGAACACGACGTCGGTCACGGAGGAGGCCGGCAGGCCGGCCAGCCGCAGGCAGTCGGCGATGGCCCGGTGGGGGAAGGCCCCGTCATGTTTCAGGCGCGTATGGCGTTCTTCCTGGGAGGCGGCGATGAGCTGCCCGTCCACGATGAGCGCGGCATTGGCATCGTGCCCGAGGGCGCCACCGATGCCGAGCACGACGGATGAAGCGGAGGTTGCAGCAACCATGGATATCAGCCGATCAGCAGAAGGTGTTCCTCCGCCCGGTAGCGGCTGGCGGCGGCCGCCGCCGCGGCCTGGCCCATCGCGGGCCAGCGGTCGCGGGCGGCGAAGGCCGTGCGCAACGTGGCGGCGAGGGCGCCGGCCTCGCGGGCCGGGCAAAGAAAACCGGTCCGGCCGTCGGCCAGCCAGTCCTCGGCGCCGCCGACGCAGGTGGCGAGGACGGGGCGCTGGCAGAGCATGGCCTCGGGAATCGTCATCGGCACGCCGTCCTCAAGCGCCGGTGATACCATCAGGTGATTTTCCGCCCAGATGGCGCGGAGTTCCTTGACGTGGCCGCAGAACTGCACGCGCGGGCCGAGCGGCGCCGCGGCGGCGCGCAGCGGCGCTTCATAGGGGCCCTGGCCGTAGATATTGAGCTGCCAGTCCGGCAGGATGGGGCCGCTGTCGGCGAGGGCTTGCAGCAGCAGCTGGATGCCCTTGCCTTCGTCGAGCCGCGAAACGGTGGCGAGGCGCGCCACCGGGCCGGCGGGCCACGGCGCCACATCGGCCGGCTGCCAGCGGAGCGGGTTCTGGATGACTTGCGCGTTTGGCAGCGGCAGGCCGAGGTGCCGGCGGGTGACGGCGAGGTTGCGGGTCGAGACGAAATTCAGGCGGTCGGCCGCGACAAAGGCGTCGCGGATAAAGGCGAGGTCGGTGGCGCCGAGTTGCGGGTCTTCCTCCTGCCAGTTGGCAATGATCCGGTAGCGCGTGCCGCTGGAGCGCAGCCAGGCGGCCAGGTCCCGGTGCAGCAGGAGATCATAGGTGCCGCCCTGGCTGAAGATGACGACGTCGGGACGGAAGGCCTGCAGGGCCGCGATCAGGCCGGCGTCGGGCGAGCGGGCCAGCCCGAGCTTGCGCAACACGCGGGCCCCGAACGACGGCGGCGCGGCCACCGGATCGCGCACCATCACGGCGGCACCGGCCTTGATCAGCGTGGCGATGCGCTGATGCCGGGTGACAGCGGTGGAAACGGACAGCAGCAATGGGTCGCCCCGTTCATGCGCGGCTTCCGCCGCGCGCGTCCAGAGCGTGTCGGCGCCGCCCCAAGGGTAGCCGAGGATGGTGGAGATGAAGGCCAGCCTCATGAGGCGAGCCACGCGGTGGTGTCGGAACCGTCGGTGGCAATCTCGTAGCCGAGGGCCAGCAGCTCGCCGTAGAAGGCGAGACGGTCAGCGGGGGGCGTGCACGCGTGCTCGAAATGGATGACGCGCGGGCGGCGCTCAGCAAGGTTGGCGGCGCGCAACAGCGTCAGGTCGTAGCCTTCGGTGTCGAGGACGAGCAGGTCGCAGCGTTGCGGGCCGAAGTCGCGCCAGACCTCGTCCCAGATTACCGCGGTAACGGCCTCCGCCACGAGCGCGCGCTCATCGAGCCCGAGCTCGCGGGCGGCCTGCAGGACGCGGTCGCGGCTGAAGCTGGCGAGGCCGCGGGCCCAGTCTGGCAGTTCCGGGTGGGC
>JBDHQK010000099.1:0-9326 GCA_039807025.1 Lacunisphaera sp. | reverse complement strand
GAGTCTCGCGCAAGAGGCTGACGCCGCGATGCCGGTGGCAGGGCGGGGCGGCTCGCTCCGCTGCGGCGCACCGGGCCGGTGCGCCCTACCCGTCAGACTATTTAGGCGAGCCTCAATAGGAGGCTGAAAGGGGCCTGGCTTCGTGGTTTGTGGCGGCAGGCGGTGCGAGGGGGCGGTGGCTTGACAGTTTCAGTTGGTGAAACAGGATGATTCACATGAAAACCGCCACCGTCCGCCAGTTGCGCACCGAGTTCCCCAAGGTTCTCGCCTGGGTCAACGCCGGCCAGGAGGTGGCGATCACCCGCCGCCGCAAGATCGTGGCCAACCTCACCCCCGCTGGTGACGCCCCCAAGAAGAAGCCGGTGTTGCCGGACTTTGCCGCCCGTTTGCGCGCCCGTTTTGGCAACAAGATCATCCCGGCGGACGTGATGGCGGAAGTTCTGGCGGATAACAAAGGGCGCTACTGATGGCCGGGCCGACCTACGCGGACACGAGCTATCTCGTGTCACTTTGCCTGCGGGACGCCAACTCGGTCCGTGCGGCCGAAGCGGCGGCAGAGGTCTTGCCGGCCTATCTCACGCCGCTGCTTGAGCACGAATTGCGCAATGCCATCCGCTTGTGCGCATTTCGCCGCCAGATCAGCTCCAGCCAACGCGAGGAGGTTCTGCATGATCTCGAGCAGGACAAGGCCGCCGGCCTGTTTCATCTCGCGCCGTTGGACTGGCCCAAGGCATGGAAGCACGCCGAGGCCTTGAGCCGCCGCCATACGGAGGCGCTGGGTGTGCGAGGCATGGATATCCTGCATGTCGCATCGGCCTTGGCGCTGAAGGCCCGGCGATTTGTGACCTACGACGAGCGGCAACGAGAACTCGCCCGGCTGGCGGGCTTGGATACGGCCTGACCGGAGCAGCCGTTATCCGCTCCCGAGTGGCGGGTTGCGCCTTGAGCTTCCGGTCTTGCCTTGGTCGCAAACCGCGTCAGGTGCCGTGTGGGCGGCGGCCGACGTAGCCGAGGCCCAGGCGGGCCACGTGCCGTTGCAGGTTGATCTTGTGCCGGGCCCAGCTGCGCACGATCCGCTTGGTGTCGATCAGCGTGAGGTTGCCGCATTGTGCCAGCGTGTGGCAGCCGTCCTGGTGGGTGGCGGAAAAGAGATCACCGGTGAGTTCCGCGCCAAGGCGCTCGATGGCGATGTGGTCGGGGGCCAGCGTCGTGAACCGCAGGAAGCGCAGCGCGCCGCCATAGGTCCGGCTGCAATCCTGCACGGGCAGGATCACCTTCCCGCCATGCGCGAGGAAGGGTGTGCCGCCCGGACGGGCGCCGCCGCGGTCGGTGATCACGGGATTGAGCGGATGCCGTTGCCACGGCCCGGTCAGGTTTTCGGCGTGGGCGACATGCAGCTCGCGTTGGTCCCGGGCCTGCGGCCCGACGATGGTGAAGAACATCCACCAGCGGCCTTCATGCCGGATCACCGAGGCCTCGGCGCCGGGGGTGCCCGCGAGCAGGGCGGTCTCCCGCACCCATTTGCCGGGGAATTCCTTGGCGCGATACAGCGCGATCTCGCCCGCCCGCTGGCTCTCGGGAATCATGAAAACTACGCCCTCGTGCTCAATGATGTAGGGGTAGGAGAGGTGAAACGGCCGGCTGAGCACCGTCGCCTTGCCCCGCCAGGCGAGATCGGGACCGAACTCGTGGTGCTCGATCGCCGCGTGCTTCGTGCGGTAGTCGAAGGCCTCGACGAAGACGTGCGTGCAGCCGTTGCGTTGCAGGCCGAAGGGATCGGCCAGGTAGCGCCACGGACCCGGATCGGGCAGCCAGGTGGCGCGCCCCGGCAAATCCTTGAGTTGAGAGGGCTGCAGCAGTGCGGTGATCGGCTCGGGCACGATACCGGCCGACCAAAAATCGCTCCGAGGGGGGGCGATCATGGCACAGTGGCGGGAAGCCATGTGGCGGACGGCTCAAACGTGCGGCCTGCGATCAGTTGCGCGTAGAAATCCATGACGTTGGCGATACGTGCGGCCGGGTCGAAGCGGCTCAGGTCGTAGCTGACATTGGTGAGTTGGCCGGCGTGAAACCGGGTGGCCGCTTCGCCGATTGCAGTGGCCAGTTCCGTGGCGCAGCCGGGTGCGATCAGGCGGATTGGCTGATCCCGCAGGTATTCGGCGGGACCCTCGGTGGCGGTGGCGATGACGGGCAGACCCACGCTCATGGCCTCGATGATGGCGAGGCCGAAGCTCTCCTCGCGTGAAGGCGAGACAAACAGGTCGAAACCATGCAGGCAGGCGTGCACGTCCGCGCGGTGGCCGACGAGATGAATGCGCGGATCGCCGCCACACCGAAGCTCCAGCTCAGCGCGTTGCGGGCCTTCGCCGACGATGACCAGTGCCGCCTTGGCCGGAGCAGCGGTGCGAAACGCATCGATGAGCACATCGGCGCCCTTGCTGGGATGCAGCCGGCCGACGTAACCGACGACCATGACATCTGGCGCCAAACCCAAGGTGGCGCGAAGGCTGCGAGAGCCGGGCGCGGCGGGTTGGGGCAGCCAATTGGGGATGATGCGCACGAGGCCACCGTAGCCATCGATCCGGGCGGCTTGCGCGCGGTTGACGCAGATGAGGCCGTCGAGGCGTGCGTGTTGGTGCGGTTTGTAGCCGACGTGTAGCGTGGCTACCCGGCGCCGTGATCCGCCGACCCCACCTAGGGCCTTGCAGGCCGCACTGAGATGGCCGTGACAAATGTCGGGGTCAATCCGGCTGACCAGGCGGCGCAGCCGCCAGCCGCGCATTACCCTGCCCAGGGGATGAAAATGAATGCAGGCCGACAGCTCGGCCGCCACGGGAGAACCCGGGTGTCCGACCAAGTGCACCTCGTGACCGAGCGAAGCCTGATGATTGGCAAGATCAACGCAGTAGCGTTCGGAGCCGGCGATACGGGAGGAAAACACCGCGTGCAGGATGCGCAGCTTGCCCTGCTGGATGGACCAGGGATCGGCGGAGTCGCGGGATGCAGGAGGTGACATGGGAAGCGGCGTGAAGGTTGCAGGCAGGAGCTTGCCCGGCTGCTGGTGCGCCAAGACAAGGGTAGCCGCCAGTATCATCGAAATCCCGGCAGCCGGCTGCGGGACTGGGTCTAATTCCGTTGTAGGGCGGCGCCCTACAACCGCGAAGGCCTAGGCCTTCCGATGCAACTCCGCCCACTTGACGGCCTCGCGCATCAGCTCGCTGGCGTTGGCCAGGCCGAGCTTGTCCTTGATGCGGGCGTTGTAAGCTTGGATAGTCTTCATACTCAGGGCCATGTCGGCAGCAATCTTGCGCGTGGCTTGGCCTTCGCCCAGGCGGCGGAAAACTTCCAGTTCACGGTCGCTGAGCGACTCGACTGCACCGACGGGTTTGTCAGGAGCATGCCCGGCTAGGCGGGAGGCGAGCTGCGCGAGAATTGTGGGCCGGGCGTAGACCTTACCGGCCAACACAGTGCGGATGGCCTCGACGATGCTATCGGTCGAGTCGCGCTTGGTTACATAGCCGCGGGCTCCGGCGCGAAAAGCGCGCTCCACGAAATGGATTTCCTCGTGCATCGAGAGCACAACCACCTGCGTGCCGGGGCACGCCGCTTGCATATCTTTGATCAAATCCAGACCCGAGCCACTGCGGAGCGAGAGATCCACGATCGCAATGTCCGGCGGTGATCGACGCATGGCGGAGAGGGCCGGGGGGCCGGCATCCGCCTGGCCACAGACCTCGATATCCGGCTCGCCTTGCAGCAGGGTGGTCAGCCATTCGCGCACCAGCGTGTGGTCATCCACGATGAAAGCGCGTTTGCGATGTTCACTCACGGCCATGGGCACAACCTGTGCGGGGCAAGGCCTGCTGCAACAGCATTTGATGGCTGCACATAGGATTTGCGCTTTGGCCGCGAACCTTGCGGTATGGCGGGATGATGCCTCTCGCATCCCTGTGCACCGCCAGTCGGTTCCGGCGCATCCGGGGCTGGTGCCAAATCTTGGCGGGGTTTGGTGTCATCACCCTGCTGCCTGCGGCTGCCGGCCAGGTCGCGACGCCGGCATTACCCGCCAACGAGCTCAAGAAGCTCAGCGTCGATCAACTCATGGACATCGAGGTGACCTCGGTCTCCAAGCATCCGGAGAAACTTTCCGGGGTGGCTTCCGCCATCCAGGTAGTGTCGGGTGAGGATGTGCGGCGTTCGGGTGCGACCAGCTTGCCGGAGGCCTTGCGTCTGGCGTCGAACCTTGAGGTCGCGCAGATTGACGCGAGGCAATGGGCTATCACCGCCCGCGGCTTCAACAACCAGTTTGCCGACAAGATGCTTGTCTTGGTGGACGGGCGCACGGTCTACACGCCATTGTTTGCCGGCGTCTATTGGGATGTGCAAGACACGATGCTCGAGGATCTCGATCGCATCGAGGTGATCAGCGGCCCTGGAGCGACGCAGTGGGGGGCCAACGCGGTCAACGGTGTGATCAACGTCATCACCAAGAGTGCCAAGGATACGCAGGGTGCGCTCGTCAGCGGCAGCCTCGGCCCCCGGTTGGATGCGGTGGCCGTGCGCTACGGAGGCCAAGCTGCGCCGGGCATTTCCTATCGCGTCTACGGCAAGTCAACGTGGCGCGACGAATCTTTCCGCAGCAACGGCACGGGAGCTGCCGATAACTGGCGCCTGACCCAGGGAGGCTTTCGCGTCGATGCCGACGCCGTGGCAGAGGGGCATTTCACCATACAAGGTGACATCTATGCGGGGAGATTCGGCCGGTTGGGGCCAGAAAATGTCGATGCCACTGGACATAACCTGATCGGCCGCTGGGCCCGATCCCTTGATGACGGCGGAGACATGGCGATCCAGCTCTACTACGATCACACACATCGGCGCATGCCCGGATCATTCACGCAGACTCTCAATACCGGCGACATCGACTTCCAGCAGCGCCGGCCAGCGCCATCGGGTGCACAGGAAATCATCTGGGGTTTTGGCTACCGGGTGGTGGACGATGATATCATCAACACACCGACGAACGCCTTTTTGCCGCCACAGGTGATTCGCCAGACCTTCAGCGCCTTTGTGCAGGATGAGATCCTCTTGTGCGATGATCGGCTGCACGTCACTTTCGGCACGAAGGGCGAGCACAACGACTACACCGGCTTCGAGATCCAGCCCAGCCTGCGCGCGGCATGGACCCCGGATGCGCGCCGCACCTACTGGATGGCCGTATCGCGAGCCCTGCGCACGCCCTCGCGCATCGACCGTGACCTCTATTCCCCCGCCGTCCCGCCTTACCGCGTGGCTGGCGGCCCCAACGTCGTTTCCGAGAAGCTCCTGGCCTACGAGTTTGGCTATCGGCAGCAGCTGACCGAGAAATTCACCTTCGCCCTGGCCGGCTTCTATAACACCTACGGTGATCTCCGCAGCCTCGAGCCGCTGAGTCCCCCGACTCCGTTTCCGGTCGGGCGGAGCAGCGGATTGCAAGGACACACCTCCGGGGCCGAGTTGACGAGCGAATGGCGGGCCACCCCGGCGTGGCGCCTCTTCGCCGGCTACTCGGAGTTGCGTGTGCACACGGAGCCTCAGCCGGGCAGCATGGTTGTGGGCAATCGCAACATTGGCCGGGATCCAAACCATCAGGCGATGTTGCGCTCCCTGATTGATCTCTCGGAGCATTGGGAACTCGATGCAATCCTGCGCGAGGTGGGGGCAATAAGAGCCCAGCAGGTGCCTGGCTACACACAGGCGGATCTTCGCTTGGGATGGAATCCACGGGAGAACTGGAACTTCTCCCTGGTCGGCACGAACCTCCTGCAGGAGCGGCACGGAGAATTCAATTCTCCGGGCGGTCGTCGCCTGATTGAGCGCAGCGCCTATGGCCAGGTGATATGGCGTTTTTGAGTTCATCTCCCGCTGTCTGTCTGGCTCGGCCTTGGGGCGGGTTATGGCGTCTCCTGTTGCTGATGGTGCTGGCATTGAGCTCATCTCGCCCTGCCTTGGCCGCCGATCCATCCCCGACGGTGCCGGAATACCAGCTCAAGGCCGTCTTTCTCTTTAATTTCGCGCAGTTTGTTGACTGGCCCGAAGAGGCGTTTGCGAACGCACAGGCTCCACTGGTCATCGGCGTGCTGGGAGAGGATCCGTTTGGTGCCTACCTCGACGATTTGGTCCAGAGCGAGAGAATTGGCGAGCGACCAATCGTGATCCGGCGTTTTCGCCGACCACAGGATGTTATAGGATGTCACATCTTGTTTGTCAGCCGGAACCAGGCTGCACACTTCGATCGCATCGCGCCTGAGTTGAAGGTTCGCAACCTGCTCACGGTAGGAGACACGGATAGCTTTAACCGGCAGGGCGGCCTGGTGCGCTTCGTCACTGAAGGAGGCAAGATCCGCCTGCGGATCAATGCCGAAGCGGCCAAACGTTGTGGCCTGACCATCAGCTCCAAGCTCCTGCGCTGGGCGATTCTCGTCACGCCGGAGAAAGGCTAGACCATGGCCCTGCAATTCCGACACCTGCCGATTCAACGCAAACTCATGATCGTCATCATGGTGACCAGCGGGGTGGTGCTGTTGCTGACTTGCGCGGCGTTCCTCGGCTACGAAATGGTGACCTTCCGACAGAACGCAGTGCGACAGATGTCCACCTTGGGCGAGATTATCGCCACGAACAGCACTGCCGTGCTGGCGTTCGACAATCCTGAGGATGCGGCCGAGGTGCTCGGTGCCTTGCGGGCGGATCGACACATTGTAGCGGCTGCCCTCTACAACAAGCAAGGGCGGTTGTTTGCAAGCTACTCCGCCGAAGGGAGAGAGGCAGAATTCCCTGCCTCCATCCAGCCAGATGGCTACCGAGTCGAGGGTGACTATATGGTGGGGTTCACCCCGGTCGTGCAGGTGAAGGGCGCCACCCGCCTGGGCACGCTCTATTTGCGTTCGGACCGAAAGGCACTGACCGAACGCCTGCGGCTTTATGGCGGCATCGCGGGACTCGTTGTGCTGGCACTGTCGATTGTGGCCTATGCGTTGTCACGCAAACTTCAGCAGCAGATTTCAGGTCCCATCCTTGCGTTGGCAGAGACGGCGCAGGCGGTCTCGCGCCGAGATTACTCGGTGCGTGCCCTGCCGCAAGGGGATGATGAGATCGGGCTTCTGACGGAAGCCTTCAACCACATGTTGGAGCAGATCGAGGCGAAGAACGCTGAGCTCGAGGCTCGAGTGCACGAGCGCACGATGGAGCTGGAAGCGGCGAACAAGGAACTCGAGGCATTCGCCTATTCGGTCTCGCATGACTTGCGGACGCCGCTTCGCGCCATCACCGGTTTTGCCGAGATACTCCTCAAGCGGCCTGCCGACACGCTGGCACCGGAGGCACGTCGTTGCGTTGAACTCATTCAGCGCGGAGCTGGCGAGTTGGATCAGCTCATTAACAACATTCTTGCGTTCTCCCGGCTCGGTCACCAAGCGCTTGATTGTCACCCGGTGGATCTCGCTGCCCTCAGCCGTGAAGTGTATGAAGAGCTTCGTGCTGCGCTCGGCGCCCGGCGGGTGGATTTTCGGGTGCAGGCGCTCCCTCAGGTTAGCGCGACGCCCCAACTGCTGCGACAGGTCATGATCAACCTCATCGACAATGCGCTCAAGTTCACGCGCTCACGCGAGCAGGCCGTCATCGAGGTTGGAGTGCGGTGGCAGAAGGCTGGAGCTGAGCCAACTTTCTACATCCGCGATAATGGAGTGGGTTTTGACATGAATCATGCCGACAAGCTCTTCGGGGTATTTCAGCGCCTGCACTCGGCACAGGCATTCGAGGGCACCGGCGTGGGATTGGCCATGGTGCGGCGTATCATCGAGCGGCATGGGGGGCGTGTTTGGGCGGAGGCGGTGCCGGACGCCGGCGCGACGATCTATTTCACTCTGCCGGAGGTGGAGCAGCTCGGATAGCCTGAGAGGCTTTGGCCTTTTCTTTGGCGAGGCCCTCTCCTTTCCTTGCCTCATGGAAGTTATCTTTCTTGGCACCGGAACCTCCCAGGGGGTGCCGATGATCGCGTGTGACTGCGCGGCCTGCACCTCGGCCGATGCTCGCAATCACCGCACGCGGGCGAGCATCCATGTTGTGATGGACGGGCTGCACATCCAGGTGGATGCCTCGCCCGAGTTCCGGCTGCAATGCCTGCGAGAGAAGATCCGGCAGCTCGACGTTTTTATCCTCACGCACGGGCACAACGACCACATCACCGGCATGGACGACCTACGGCGCTTCTGCGATTTGCGCGGCGGCACGGCCCTGCCGGTGCACACGACCGACGAGGGCATGGCGCGCGTGCTCGCGATGTTTCCCTACGCCATTGCCGAGCGACCCGTGGCGAGGGGCTACGCAGCCTTCAAGCTCGTGATCATGCCGCCGATGTTGGAGTTCCCGCAGGGCACGATCCATTCCACTCTCTTGCCCCACGGCGGCATCAACACGCTGGGCCTCGTTTTCACGGAGAAATCGTCCGGCAAGAAGTTCGTGTATTACTCCGACTGCAAGCGCATCCCTCGCGAGGCCGTCGCCTTGGCGGCGGGAGCCGACGTGGTCTGCCTCGACGGGTTGCGCGTGGAGCCGCATCCGACCCACATGAACATCGAGGAAGCCTGTGCGGCGGCCGCAGAGATAGGCGCCCCGGTCACCTACCTCACGCATCTTACGCACAGCATTGAGCACGAGACTTGGAGCCGGAAACTGGCCTCTAAGGTGGCTTTGGCCTATGATGGTCTGCGGCTGAATATCTGAGAATCGGGCAGAGCTGCCTGCCGGATGAATGTCATAGAATACTGTAACACAATGGAATAGCGCTTGCCTTAATTCCTACTAAAGCAGTGTAGTTTGCGTGACCCGGCTATGAAGCTATCCAAACGCGGCGAATATGCCCTGCGCTCCCTGATCAACCTTGGCATCGCCGCCAAGGTGGGCCGGCCGTTGGTCCGTGTGTCGGAGTTGGCCAAGGCCGAGGACTTGCCGGTCAAGTTTCTGGAGCAGGTGATGCAGCAGCTGCGCGAGGCCGGTTTCGTGGAGAGCGAGCGGGGCAAGCACGGCGGCTACCGGCTCGCCAAGGCATCCAGCCAGATCTACATCGGCGAGATTGTCCGCCTGGTTGATGGCCCGCTGGCCCCGATCGGCTGCGTCAGCCAGACCGCCTACACGCCCTGCAACTGTCCCGATGAGACGCATTGCGGGCTGCGGATGCTGATGCTCGACGTGCGCAACGCCATCGCCGCCATCCTCGACCGTTACACGCTGGCCGACGTTGTCGAGGTGACCACACGCAAGCTGCTCACCAGCGGTCGGCCCCTGCC
>JBDHQK010000098.1:0-9560 GCA_039807025.1 Lacunisphaera sp. | reverse complement strand
GCAACCGACGACACCGCCGGCGTGACCGGCGAGTTGTGGGCGGTGGACGACGCCTGCCTCCGGCAGCTCGACCTGCTCGAGGGCACGGCCGAGGGCCTCTACGAACGCGCGCCCATCAAGCTCGCCCCGCCCTTTGCCGATCTGTCTGTCGCAACCTACCTCTACCTCGGCCGCGTCACCGGCCGCCCGCCCCTGGGCTCCGAATTCAAGACTTGAGCGCCGACTGCGGGATGCGCCGCACCGTCACGAAGCGGGGGCGGAAGAGCTCTTCGAGCGTGTCACGCGCGGCCTTGGGGATGCGCTTGATCAGGTCGTCCATCGGCGGCAGGTCGCCCTGGTCCTCGGGCGGCACCTCCACGTGCGCCAGCTCGGGCGTCACGCTGCCCATCTCGAGTTCCTGGGCGAGAAAGGCGGCTTCCTCCTCGGACGAGGGGCCGGCGGGGGCGTCCGACGGTGGTGGTGCATCCGCAGCAATGGCACTCGTCGGAGCTTCCTCTTCTTGCTCCTTGCTCCCTGCTCTCTGCTGCGCGCCAGCGCTAGCCGTCCGCGTCAGTCGTTTTTTTTTGAGCCGTCGGCGGGGAGGCTGTCGGCGAGCGTGGCTATCTCCTTGATCAGGGAATCGATGGCCCGGGCGCGGCTGGCCTCGACGGCCTTGAGCAGCGCCACCTCGAAATTGATCTTCTCGGACAGGCCGTGCTTCACGCCGTTCTCGCCTTCGCGGAGCCCGTCGAGGAGGCGCGTGAGCTGCTCGGTCGTCAGCGGCGTGCCGAGCGCGTCGCTGTGGCCGCCCTTCGCGATGGCCGCGAGCAGCGCGCCGCGCACGTGCGCCTGCACGTCCACGAGCAGGCGGTAGAGATCGCGGCCGTTCTCGTCGGCCTCGTCCACCAGCTCGACAATCTTCTTGTGGTCGCCGGCGGCGAGCGCGGCGGCGAGCGCGGCGATCTTTTCGGCCGAGACCAGCCCATAGACATCGAGCACGTCGGCCTCGCCGACTTCGTTGCCACAGAAGGAAATCATCTGGTCGAAGATGGACTGCGCGTCGCGCATGCCGCCGTCGGCCATGCGGGCGATGCTGGCGAGGGCGCCGTCGCTCGCCTTGATCTTCTCGGCGGCGGCGATCTTCTTCAGGCGCTGGACGATGAGCTCGGTCGGGATCGGCTTCAGGTCGAAGCGCTGGCAGCGGGAAATGATGGTCGGGAGCACCTTCTGCACCTCGGTGGTGGCGAAGATGAACTTCGCGTGCGCCGGCGGCTCCTCGAGGGTCTTGAGCAGGGCGTTGAACGCCGCCGTCGAGAGCATGTGCACCTCGTCGATGATGTAGACCTTGAACTTCCCCTGGGCCGGAGCGTAGCGGACGGTGTCGCGCAGCTCGCGCACCTGCTCGACGCCGTTGTTCGAGGCGCCGTCGATCTCGATCACGTCGAGGCACGAGCCGTCGGCGATGGACTGGGCGATGGGGTCGTTGACGTCGAAGTCGGCCTTGGGCCCGTTGGTGACGTTGAGGGCCTTGGCGAAGATGCGCGCCGTGCTGGTCTTGCCCGTGCCGCGCGGGCCGACGAACAGGTAGGCGTGCGCGATGCGGTTGCGGGTGATGGCGTTCTTCAGCGTGCGGACCACGTGGTCCTGCCCGACGACGTCGTCAAACGTCTGGGGCCGCCACTTGCGCGCGATGACTTGGTAGGCGGACATCAGGAATCGAAAATCAGGAATCCAAAATCGAAAATGAAAGGGAGTGGCCAGGCATTCCACGGCACTGGTAGGACGTCGTCACCGTTGCTGCCTTCCGGCCCTGGCGGGGTTCACGCGCCTGCCCATGCATGGCGCCTGGCCAGCGCGGAACGTAGGTCCGGCCTCCCCTCCTGCAACCAAAATATCAGAGGGCGCGGCCCGCGCGGGAATCAGTTGCCCGGCGGCTTGGCCGGCGGCGCGGGCTCGCGGGCTGGATAGCTGGGCTTGGAACGTTTGGCCCGCTCGGCTTTTTCGCGGGACTCCCGGGCGTCGCGCAGCTCGCGGTTCATCTGCGCGAACTTGTCGCGTTGTTCCGGAGTGAGCATCTGCGCGATCTCCCGCTGCATGGCCTCGACCACCGCCTGGGTGTCCGCCACGAACGTGTTCCGCACGCGGCTCAGTTGCTCCATGTTGCGGCGCACGACGGGCCTGAGCTGTTCCTGCTGCGCGGGGGTCAGCTCCAGCCGGTCAGACAGCCGCTTGAGGTGGCGCGGGGCCCACTCCTCCGGCACCGGGTGGTTGCCCATTTTTTCCTTCCAGATCCGCAAGGTGACCAGCCCTCCTGTCACGCCGCCGGCGACAAAGATGCCCAGTAGGACGAAGATGATCTTCCAGGATTGCTTCATCTCAGGTGATGCCCAGCAGCTCGGGAATCGCGTCGGTGGCGGCAAAGTCCTCCGCCGGCTCCGACTGGATGACGGAATAGTTGAGCGCTATGGCGGCCACGCCCAACGCGGCGGCGACGAGCAGACCGCGCAGCGCGACGCGCTCGAACCTGGCCCACGGCGCCAGGGGGGCCGTCGCGGCGCGGGCGGCCACGCGCGTGGCGAAGCCATGCGGGGCGGCGGCGGGCTCGGCGGGGGCCGAACGCGCGAGGGCGGTGAGTTTTTGCCACTGCTGGTCGAATCGGTTCATGACTTCTCCTTGCCTTGTAGTTCCTGGAAGAGCTTTTGCAATTTCCGTCTGGCGCGAAAGGCCCGCACCTTGACGAGGGTCTGGTTCCAGCCGGTGAGGGCGCTGATCTCGGCGATGGTCTTTTGCTCCAGATCGAGCAGCTGGATCACGAGCTGGTCGTCGGGCTTCAGCTGGGCGAGCAGCTTGTGCACCAGCTCGCGGGCGGCGAGGGCCTCGCCGGGCCGCACATCGCGCTCGTCGGTCATCACGTTGGACAGCACCTCGGCCTCGGTCTCGGACAGGTCGGCCCAGCGGAATTCCGGGCGGCGCTGCTGGGCGCGCAGCTGGTCGATGCAGGTCGTGACCGCGATGCGGGAGACCCAGTGTGGGAACGGCACGTGGCCCTGGTATTGTTCGAGGCGCGTGAACATTTTCAGGAAGATGTCCTGCGCGAGGTCTTCCACCGCCACGCGCCGGGGGAGATGGGAGCGCACGATGCGATTGACCAGCGGATAGAGGTGCTCGACGAGCTGCCGGGCGGCCGCCTGGTCATGCTGGCGCACGCGGTCGAGGCAACCGGCGAAGTCGAACGGGGCGTCAGCCATGGAATTGGGCGAAAATTGGGCACATCTCCAGTGACGGCGCGCCGGGGCCGGAGTTACCAACGCGGGCGGGTTTACAGCCTTGGGCGGGGGCCCCGCGCACGATTGACGGCGGCGTGCTCATGCCCGGTCCACCCGGTAAAACATCCACAGGCCGAGGCCCTGGAATCCGAGATTGGGCAGCCACATGAGCAGGTCGGGCCGCAGGGCCGGATGGTTGTCGAACCAGCCGGCCGCGATGGTCGCAAAATAGTAGCCGAGGGCCAGCAGGAGCCCGATGCCGAGGTTGGCCGAGGTCTCCTTGCGCGAGATCTTGATGCCAAGGGGAATCGCGACGAGGGCGAATGACAGCACCGAGAACGCCGTGGCGAACTTCTCGTGGATGGTGATTTGCACCCGCATCAATTGCTGCGTGCGCACGGCCGCCGGCACCCCCGGATCCGGCTGCCGCAGCCGCCGCCACTCCGCCACCAGCTGCGGGAAGGTGAGCCACTTGGTCTTCACCGTGACGGCCTGCTGCCCGGTCAGCTTGTCAAGCTGCAGGTCAAACGTCGCATGGTCCGTGGCTCCGCCGCTGCGGATCTTGCCGGGGTCTTCCGGATCCTGGCGGTCGCGCACCTCGGCCGAGAGGAAATCGAGGCTCAACACCAGCTTGCTCCGGGCGGCGTCAAACCGGATCCACCCGGTCGTGGCGCGGCCCGAGTTGATCACTCGCTTCTGCTTGTCGAGCTCCCAGATCCAGATGTCCTTGAGCAGGTCGGCCTGCTTGTCGCCGACGTAGATGATGACGCCGGGAAAATCCCGGATGAACGTCTTCGGCACGATGAAGCTGAGGGGATTCCGCTGCACGGCCCCAGCCAGCTCGCGCTGGTAGGCCAGCCGGGCCACCGGCATGAACTGGAAATTGACGAAGGCGGCCAGCGTCACCCCCAGGAGCGCCAGAAACAGGATCGGGGCCGAGAGCCACGCCACGCTCATGCCCGAGGCGCGCAGCGCGGTGATCTCCCGGTCGGACGACATCCGCCCGAGCACGAGCAGGATTCCCGTCAGCATGCCCATGGGCAGCGCATACGAGATCACGAACGGCACCAGCAGCCCGGTCAGCCGCATGAAGGTGTCCACCTCGATCTGGCCCTGCAGCAGGTAGCCCAGCAGATCCTTCAGCACATTCGCCAGCAGCAGCACGAAGCCGAACAACCCCACGGCCGCGCCGCACGTCAGGACGACATTGGCGAAGATATGACGGTGGATGAGGTTCATGAGAAAGTTGAAAGTCTCAGGTTGAAGGGTGAAAGTCTGACCGCAACGCCCGACTTCCGGCCCACGATTTATCTTTCAACCTCCCACTTTCAACTTTCAACCTATCCGCGTGAAGTTCACGCCCGCCAAGCCGTCCATCTACGGCGAAACCCTCGATTCGCTGGGCGCCCAGCTCGCGGCGCACGGGCACCCGGCCTTTCGCGCCCGGCAGATCACCGAATGGCTTTACAAGAAGCGGGTCCGCTCCTGGGAGGACATGACCAATCTCTCCCGCGCCCTCCGTGCCTGGCTCGCCGCCACCTTCGAGCTGGAGCCGACAAAGTTCGTCCTCACCAAGCAATCCGAGGACGTGACCGACAAGCTCCTGCTGGAGCTGGGTGACCAATCCCTCATCGAGACCGTCATCATCCGCGCCCCGCAACTCGGAGTCGGGCAGGAGAACTCCCGCAAGACCATCTGCATCTCCACCCAGGTCGGCTGCGCCATGGGCTGCAAGTTCTGCGCCTCCGGCCTCGACGGCCTGAAGCGCAATCTCTCTGCCGGGGAGATCGTCCACCAGCTCATCCAGGTGTGCCGACAGGAGGACGCCCGCACCCCCCGCGCGCGCGCCGAGCTCGTGTCGTTCGACAACCTCGTGGTCATGGGCATGGGCGAACCGCTCCACAATTACGACGCCATCCTCCGCGCGCTCACCATCCTCAACGCCGACTGGGGCCTCGGCTTCGGCGCGCGGCGCATCACGCTCTCCACCTCCGGGCTCGTGCCCAAGATCCGGCAGCTGGCCGACGAGCCGCTCGGCCTCCGCCTCGCCATCTCCCTGCACGGCGCCACCGACGAGGTCCGCGAGCAGATCATGCCGGTGAACAAAAAATATCCGCTCGCCGAGCTCATTCCCGCCATCCGCGAGTTCTCCGAGAAACGCGGCCGCATGGTCACGCTGGAGTTCATCCTCATCGAGGACCTCAACGACTCGCTCGACCAGGCCGGGAAGCTCCGCGACATCGCCCACGACCTGCACGCCCACGTGAACCTCATCCCCTACAACACGGTCGAGGGCCTGCCCTGGAAACGCCCCAGCCTCACGCGCCAGGAGAAGTTCGCCCAGGTGCTCGACCGCGGCGGCGTCTCCGTCACGCTCCGCCGGGAGAAAGGCCATGCCATCGACGCGGCCTGCGGCCAGTTGCGCCTGAAGACGGAAAAAGCCCGCGCGGCCACCGCGAGTTAGTCCGCCCGCCGCATGCAGCTGCCCGGCCACCTCGAGATCCCGCTGCGCCTGGCGCTCCTGCTGGGAGGCCTGCTGCTGCCGGGCTCGATGCTGCTCCGGGCGTGGCGGCTGCCCTGGTCGCTGGCTGCGGCGTTCGCCACCTCGGCCGCCGCGCTGTATGCCGTGGTGCTGGCCTTTGCCTGGACCGGTGCCGCCATTTCCCTGGCCACGCTCGCGGCGGCGCTCGGCCTTGTGGCCCTGCTCGCCCGGCTCGTGCCGGCGCGGCCCGGCACCACGCAAATCAGCTCGTCGTTCGCGTGCTTCACGCAGATGGGTTGGTGGCTGCCGCTCTACGGCGCGTTCTGGCTCATCGTCGCCTGGCGGCTGGGCGCCTACCCGCTCAACGGCCCGGATGTCACCTTCCGGTGGAGCTGGCTGGCCGAGCAGATGCTACACTGCGGCTCGCTGGATTTTTACCCACCGAGCCGCGCGGAAGATTTCGTCCGCTACTTCTGGGCCGAGAGCATCCCCCCGGGGGTGGCGGGCCTCTATGCCTGGGCCTACGCCTGCGGCGGCAACTCGCACGCGCTGTGGACCACGCCGGTCATCGCACTGCAACTGCTGGCGGTGCACGAGCTCGTCTGGCGGCTGGCCAGCCGCTGGGGAGGCGCGATCGTCGCCCGCCGCGCCGTGTTGCTCGCCGCCGCGTGCCCGCTGCTGACCTGGTCCGTCATCCTGGGGCAGGAAACGGGCCTGACTGCCGTCGCCGTGACCGGTATGGTCTGGAGCCTGTCCCATCTGCGCGATGAGAACGGCAACCGCTGGGCCGTGCTCGCGGGCGGCTTTGCCATCCTCGCCGCCAGCACGCGCGAATACGGCGCGATCTTCCCGCTGGCGGGCATCGCCGCGACGTTGTGGCTGCAAGCACCGCGCCGCCAGACCTGGCTGCTGGCGGCCGTGGCGCTGCCGGTGACCCTGGCCTGGCCCCTGCGCGTGTGGCTGCTCACGGGCAACCCCTTCTACAGCCTGAATGTCGCCGGGCTGTTTGCGACCAACGAAATCTTCACCGCCTGGAACGACCTGTTTCGCGGTCCGGCCAGCGCAACGCTGGGCTCCGCGGGGAATTGGCGCTCGCTGGGACGTTATCTCGCGCTGTGGGCGCTGCCGGCCTTGGTGGGATTGGTCGCCTTGGGCTTCCTGCTGGCGCAACGCCTGCGCGAGGCCCGGCTGCTGGCCGGCTTTGTGGCCTTGGTGGTCGGCCTTTGGTTTGTCTCCGTGGCCTACACGGCCGGCGGGCTGTTCTACTCGCTCCGGGTGCTGAGCCCGGCCTACGCCCTGCTCGCGGTAGCCGCCGCCTACGGGCTCGGATTCTGGGTGCAACACCCTGCCGGCCTTCGTTCCGCGGCGGCCATTGTCGCTCTCGTGTTTCTGGAATCCCTGCCCAAGACCCTCGTGCTGCCGGAAAATCCCTACCGCGTCCCCGCGCACGAATGGCCACAGGCCGCCGGACAATTCCCCGCCGTTGTCCACTCGGCCAACGAAGCACTGTTCGCCCGGATCCAGCCCCTGCCCGACCGGCGGAGAATCCTCTCCGACCAAGCCGGTTTGCCGCGCGTGCTCGCCCCGCTGGACACCGAAGTCGCGCCCCTGTGGAGCCCGGAGATCGCGTGGCTGTTCAACGCAACGCTCCGGCCCGAGGAGACCGCGCGGCGCTGGCGGCAGTCCGGACTGCGCTATCTGGTGCTGGGCAAGTCCGGCCCGACCGCCGGCTTCATGCAAACCTACGCGCGCTGGCGGGCCCCCTATTTCACGCTCAAGCCCGTGGCGGAGACGGAAACCCACATTATCCTCGAGGCCACCGCCCCGGCATCCCTCGCGAAATAGGACGCAATCGGGGCTTTACACGTATCATCGGATACGGATGCATTGATTACTGAATGACCACCGACCGCCCCCTCTCTGAACTCTTCGCCCAGCACCGCCCGCTGCGCTCGCTGGAGTTTTTCCCGCCCAAGGATGAGGCCGGGGTCGAGGCCCTGCGCCAGACCGCCACCGCGCTCAAGCGCATCGCGCCGGATTTTGTGTCCGTCACCTACGGTGCCGGTGGCAGCACCCGCGAGCGCACGGCGCAGGTCAGCAGGCTGCTGCGCACCGAGATCGGCTTCACCGTGATGCCCCACCTCACCTGCGTCGGCCACACGCGCGACGAACTCAACGGCATCGCCGACCAACTCCACGCCGGCGGCTACCGCAACATCATGACGCTGCGAGGCGACCCACCGAAGGGGCAAAGCGAGTTTGTGCCCTACAAGGATGGCCTGCGCTACGGCAGCGATCTCGTCGCTCTGCTCAAGGCCCGGCACGCGGATTTCTGTCTCGGCGTCGGCGGCTATCCTGAGAAACACCCCGAGGCACCGTCGCTCGCGGCGGACCTCGACAACCTGAAACGCAAGGTGGACGCCGGCGCGGCGTTTGTCACGACGCAGCTCTTCTTCGACAACACCGTGTATTACCGCTTCGTCGAGCAATGCCGCGCCCGCGGCATTGCTGTTCCGATCGTGCCGGGCATCATGCCCGTGCTGTCGCTGAAGCAGATCAAGCGCTTCACCGAGATGTGCGGCGCCAGCCTGCCGGGGAAACTGATCAAGCGCCTCGAGGCCGCCGGTGACCATCCCGAGATCGTCGAGTCCGTCGGCAACGAGTGGGCCGTCACCCAGATCCGCGACCTCCTCGCCCACGGCGCGCCGGGCTACCACCTCTACATCATGAACCGCGCGAAAGCCGCGCTGGCACTGGCGGCGGGCCTGGCGGCGTAGCCGAACGCGCCGGACCGGCCACGGGCTGAAGTCACGCCGCCTGGGCCGCAGGCTTGCGGCGGCCCCGTCGCCCTGCCTTGCTTGGGCCCGATGCCCCTTCCCATTCGTCGATCATTCCTCCTAGCCACCACCCTGCTGGCGTGCTTCGCGCCAGCCACGCGCGCAGAAATCGTCCGCGTCACCCCGGCCGACACCGGCGAAGCCCTCGTGAACCCGGACATGGGCTGGACGCTGCACTTCTACTCGAACCTCATCGAGAATTACGGCTCCAAGCTGGAGCCGGCCGACACGCTCGACGACTGGCCGGGCCTTTCCACGGTCTATTTGCGCGTGCCGTGGTCGTTCCTCGAGCCGAAGGAGGGCGAATTCAACTGGTCGCTGCTCGACACACCTGCGCAACGCTGGATCGCCAAGGGCAAGCGGATCGCGCTCCGCGTGACCTGCACCGAGAGCTGGCTCCGCCACGCCACACCCCGATGGGTGCAGGAGGCCGGCGCCCGGGGCGTCGACTTCGCCTACGGCCAGGGCCCGCGTCCCGGCGGCCCGCTCTGGGAGCCGGACTACCTCGACCCGGTATTCCTCGAGAAGCTCGACCGCTTCCTTGCCGCGCTGGCGCGCCGTTATGACGGCAATCCGAACGTCGCGTTCATCGACATCGGCTCATTCGGCCTGTGGGGCGAAGGCCACACCGTCTACAGCAGCCGGCTGAACCCCGAGCAAACGCTCGCCGTGGTCCAGCGGCACATCGCCCTGCACAAAAAACATTTCTCGCGCACGCTGCTCTGCCTCAGCGACGACGTGGCCGGCCCAGACAAGCTCGGCGCGCCCTACCCCGCCATGGATCATGCCCTCGCCGAAGGCGTGACGATGCGCGACGACAGCATCCTTGTGCTGCCCCCGCCCAGGTCGTGGTTCCACGCCGACATGGCACAGGCGTTCTGGCCCCGCCTGCCGGTCATCCTTGAACACGAGCACCTCGGCCTGTCCCAGGGACGCCAGGCCTGGAGCGGGGCCTTGCTCGAGAAATCCGTCGAGGACTACCACGCCGCCTACCTT
>JBDHQK010000097.1:0-9570 GCA_039807025.1 Lacunisphaera sp. | reverse complement strand
AAACACCAAGTCAGCGCGTGCCTGCGGAAGTTTGGTTTGTCGTCGCGGATGAGGTTGATGGCGGCGCTGCGCTGAGTCGGAACGCAGGGCTGGGTGCCCGCCTGACTCGTTCCGCCAGACGGCGGCGTGGCTCAATAGGTCTGGAACTCGGGGCTCAAGTGCGTATTGGTGTCCGCATGTTCGCCGCCGTCCACTTCAAGAACTTCAAGGCCCTGCGTGCGGCGACGGTGGAGCTCGGGCCGTTCAATCTGTTCATCGGGCCCAACGGCAGCGGCAAGACGAGCCTCATCCAGGCCCTGCTGCGGCTGCGCACCCTGGCCGGCCTGCCGGTCACGCCCGCCCGGGATCTCAGGGACCAGCAGCCGGACGGTCCGCAGATCGAATTTCACTTCACCGCCCCGTTCCAGGATGTGCGCGTGACGCTCGGCTGCAATTCCGACGAGATGGTCTGCAATCTCCTCGTGGTGGACCACCCCCCGGGCGCCACCGGGGCAGGGCAGTGGGCCGCGTTGCGCCCGAAGCTGCAGGGCATCCGCGCCTATCTGTTCGACCATTACGCGATGGCGCTGCCGGCGAAACGTTCCGCCGACGCCGAGCTGGCCTCCAACGCCGGCAACCTCGCCGCCGTGCTGGCCCGCTGGCGCGAGAAACACCCGGCCGAGTGGGGCACCCTGGAGATGGATTTCTGCCGCATCCTGCCGGAATATGCGGGGCTGGATGTCCGTGCCGCTGGCGACGGACAGGTCGAACTGCTTGCCCGGCTGGCCGGAGGAGGCGAGCTGATCGCCGCCGACAGCCTGTCGCAGGGCACGCTCTATCTGCTGGCGACGCTCGCGCTGGCCCACGCGCCGGTGCCGCCGCCGGTCGTGTGTCTCGAGGAGGCCGATCGCGGCCTCCATCCGCGCATGCTGCGGGAGGTGCGCGATGCGCTTTACCGCCTGAGCCATCCGCACGACGCGGGATTGAACCGGGCGCCGACGCAGGTCATCACGACCACGCATTCGCCCTACCTGCTGGACCTCTACAGAGACCACCCCGAGGAGGTCGTGCTGGCCAGCAAGGCCGGAAACGCCGCGACCTTCATGCGCCTTTCCGAGCGCACGGATCTGGGCGACCTGCTGAAGGAGGCGCACCTCGGCGACCTCTGGTATAGCGGCATCCTCGGCGGGGTGCCGGGAGAGTAGAAGGTCACCACGGTATACACGGAACACACGGAATAATGACCAAGTCATCTCCTGCATGTCATCCTGAGCGGAGCGAAGGATCCAATGCGATGAACGAAGGCGGTAGTGCTGCCGGCTTCCTCGCTTCGCTCAGAATGCCCCGGTGTCGGTCATGGGCTTCCGTGGGTTCGGTGTGTTCCGTGGTTTTCACCCCATGAACATCGCGCTCCTTAGCGAATCCCTGGTGGACGAGGCGGCGCTGCGCGTGCTGGTCGGCTATGTGCTGGGCCATGGGTTCAACCAGATCTCGCCCTCGCTGCGGGCGCGGGGCTGGCCGTCGGTCGAGCTGGTGCTGCCGGCCATCATCCGGCACCTGCACTTCAACACCCGGGCTGACGGGCTGGTGGTGGTCGTGGATTCGGACGACAGTCCCGTGCACACGGCGGAGCACGAGGCCCCGGGCTATCATCATCCCCAGTGCCGGATCTGTCGCCTGCGGGCGGTCTTCCGGCGGGCGATGAAAAACCTGCCCCCCGCCCATGGGCGCGAACGCGTGCTGCGGGCCGTGGGCCTCTGCGTGCCGGCGCTTGAGGCGTGGCTGCTGTGCGGGCGTGACACCTCGATCACGGAAGCGGCGTGGATGGCCGGCCAGCAGACCGGCCGGCCGCCTTACACCCGCCGCGAGCTGAAGTGGAAGGTTTATGGCACCGACCGGCCGTCGCTGCCGCACGGCCTGCAGCGCGCAGTGCAGGAGGTGAGCCGACATCATGGCGACATCCGGCGGCTGGAGAATGATTTTCCCAATGGCTTCGGCGCGCTCGCGCGGGACTTGCGGAGCTGGAAGGTGAGTCAGGGTGGAACCTGACCTTCGGGCAGGTTGGCTCGCCGCCGGGAGGTCACCGGAAGCGGCTTTCGAGTTTCGATTCCTGTTGGCCCTCCGGTTGTCCTGAGAGCGCGTCCGGAGGCCGCGCTCCACCTGATCAAACAAGGTCTTGCCCCGAGGCGGACGGCCCGCACAGTTTGACCCGCACCCCGCATGAAATTACCCCGTGCTTCGCTCGCGGCCTTGTTGACGGCGCAAGCCCAGGAGACCTTCAATGATTGCGCCGCCAAGATGATGCTCGGCGCACTGGCGCAGCAACTGGCCCGCGCTCAGGGCGTGGACCCCAAGCCCATCCTGGCGATCATCGCGGCCCTGCTAGTGCTGCCCTATGTGGCCTTCGGTCCGGTCTGCGGCTGGCTCTCCGACCGCTACCCCAAGCGCACGGTGCTCAACGCCACGCTCGTCGCGCAGATCGGGGTGATGCTGCTGCTCGTGGCGGCGCTGTGGCTGAAGTCGTTCGACGGCGCCATCCTGTGCTTTTTCCTGCTGTGCGCCGAGACGGCAGTGCTGGCCCCGGCCAAGCGCGGCATCCTCCTCGAATACGTTGGCCCGCGGCACCTCTCGCGCTGGGTGGGCTACATGGAGATGTTCAACATCACGGCGATCCTCGTCGGGTCGTTCGCCGGCGGGGCGATGTTCTCCCACTGGTTCTCGGCGGGCGGCGATCCGTGGGCGGCGGCGCAGAGCACCGCCTGGGTGCTGACGGTGCTGGCCGTGCTCGCGTGGGCGCTCTTCCAGGTGGCGGAGCCGACGAAGGCGCACTCCGCCGAGCCGTTCCGCTGGAGCCTGTGGGTGCGGCATTTTTCCGACGTGGCCGAGGTGTGGCGCACGCGGCCGCTGTGGCGGGCGACGATGGGCATCTGCTTCTTCTATGGCGTGGGCGGCTACGCCACCGTGCTGCTCCAGCAGGTGGGCTATGAGCTGACCCACGGCGGCCCCGGGGCCGGGCTGGCCTCGAGCCAGCTACTGTTGATGGTCGGGGTGGGCACGATGCTCGGCAATTTGCTGGCGGGCCTGCTTTCCCGGCGCGGCGTTGCTGACCGTGGCGCTGGTCGCCCTGGGTTTCACGGCGCCGGGGACGACGCGGTTCACGGTGCTGCTGATCGCGACGGGCTTCTCGTCGGGTTTCTTCCTCGTCCCGCTTTACGCGTTCATCCAGGAGAAGGCCGGCGACCACCGCCGCGGCCGCATCCTCGCCGGGGTGAGCCTGCTCGACAGCCTAGCCGGCATGGCGGCGGCCGGCATCTACGGTCTGGTGGCCAGTGATGCCGCGCTGGACTGGCCGGTGAGCACGCAGTTCTTCCTCATGGCGGTGGTCTCGCTGGCCATGCTGGCTTATGCGCTCTACCACCTGCCGCACCAGACCACCTGCACGATCATGCGCCTGATCGGCCGGATTTTCTACAAGGTGAAGGTGCTGGGCCGCGAAAACATCCCGGAGGGCGGCGCCCTCGTGCTGTGCAACCACCTGTCCTATGTGGACGCGGTCGTGATGCAAATCGCCTCGCCCCGGCCGGTGCGCTTCGTGGCCTTCGAGGGATTCGCGAAAAGCCCGTTCGTGCGGTTTCTGCTCCGGGCCGCCGGGGTCATCCCGGTCAATCCCAACAGGCCGCTCAAGGGCATCCGGCTCGCCTGGGACGCGTTGCAGGCCGGCGAGTTGGTCTGCATCTTTCCCGAGGGCGCCATCTCGCGCACGGGCCAGCTGATGGAGCTGCGCCGGGGCTTCGAGACCATCGTCAAGCACGCGCAGGTCCCGGTGGTGCCGGCGGCCATCGACGGGTTGTGGGGCTCGATCTACTCGTTCGCGGGCAATCGCTACCTGTGGAAGTCCCCCCGCCTCATGCCGACGCCGGTGTGCGTCGTGTTCGGTCCCTCGATCGAGCCGGCCAAGGCGGACGTGGCCTTCATGCGCAAGGCCATGCTCGACGTGGGGGAACAGGCCTTCCAAGAGCGGCCGATGCTCAGGCGGCACCTCGGCCGCGAGATTGCGCGGGCCCTCGCCAAGCGGCCGGGCCACCTTGAAATCGTGGACCGCACCGCCGACCGCCGGCCCATCAAGGCCGCGCAATTGCTGGCCGTGGCGGCGGCCCTGTCCCGCCACCTGCGCCGGACGGTGCCGGAAAAACGCGTCGGCATCGTCCTCCCGCCCGGTGCCGGCGCGCACATCGCCAATCTCGCCATCGCCTTCGCCGGCAAGGTGCCGGTCAACCTGAACTTCACCGCCGGCAAGGCCGCCGTCGAGGCCTCGCTCAAGCTGGGCGAGATCCGCACCGTCATCACGGCCGACGCCATGCGGGCCAAGGTGCCGAATTTCCCGTTTCCGGAGAACACGCTCGACCTGAAGCTGGCCGTCGAGGCCGCCGGCGGCAAGAAGGCCATCGTGCCGTGGCTGCTCGCGGCCTGGGTGCTGCCCAACCAGTGGGTGGCCGATCTGCTCGACCTGCCCAGGGTGGGTGACCGCGAGGAAGCGGCGCTGCTGTTCACGAGTGGCAGCTCGGGCGAGCCCAAGGGCGTCGTGCTCACGCACCGCAACCTGTTCGCCAATTGCGCGCAGATTTCCTCGCTCTCCATTTTGCCCGACACCGCCGTGCTCATGGCCTGCCTGCCGGTGTTTCACTCCTTCGGCTTCACCGTGACGCTCTGGTATCCGCTGCTGCGCGGCTGCAAGGTCATCACCGTGCCGAGCCCGCTCGACACCAAGAAGATCGTCGAGGCCATCCAGCAGGAGCAGGCGACCGTCATGCTCGGTGCGCCGACCTTCGTGCGGCCCTTCCTCAAGAAGGCCAGCAAGGAAGAGCTCAAGTCGCTCACGCTGGTCGTCACCGGCGCGGAGAAGCTGACGATGGATCTCTACGAGTCCTTCCTCGGTCAGTTCGGCATCGAGATCTTGCAGGGCTACGGCCTCACCGAGACGACGCCCGCCACCAACATCAACCAGCACAACCCGCCCATCACGACCTCCACGGCCGGGGAACAGCTCGGCAAGCGCACGGGTGCGGTCGGCCGGCTGCTGCCCGGCATGACCGCGCGCATCGTGGATCCCGACACCGGCGAGGAGCTGCCGATGACCTCGACCGGCATGCTCTGGCTCAAGGGGGCCAACGTTTTCCCTGGCTATCTCAAGGATCCGGAAAAGACCGCTGCGGCGATCAAGGCCGGCGAGTGGTTCGAGACCGGCGACCTGGGCCGCTTCGACCACGACGGCTTCCTGTTCATCGAGGGGCGCCTGTCACGCTTCTCCAAGATCGGCGGCGAGATGGTGCCGCACGGCACGATCGAGCAGCGCTGCGTGGATCTCCTCGGGCTGGAACAGGCGGACGGTCCCGTCGTGGCCGTCACCGGCATCCCCGACGCCACCAAGGGCGAGGCGCTGGTCGTGCTTACGACGCAGGACGTCACCCTCGAGCAGCTGCGCACCAAGCTCCTCGACTCCGGCCTGCCGAATCTCTGGGTGCCGAAGATCCTGCGGAAGGTGGAAAAGATCCCGATGCTCGGCACGGGCAAGACCGACCTCAAGGGCGTGCGCACGCTGGCGCTGGCGCTGGTGAAGGAAACGGAGGAGGGGTGAAGGCTGAGAACTGAAACCTGACAGTGGTGTTCGAATCGAGGGTGGAACCCGGCCTCCGGACGGGTTGGTTGGCGCCGCGAAAATGCATTTGGACAAAACCGGTCCGGTGGCCCGGTTCCACCTATTGAGGTTCGCATAATAGTCTGACGGGCGCACCGGCCCGGTGCGCCGCGGCGGAGCGGGCCGCTCCGCCCTACCACCTGCATCGCGACGTCAGCCTATTGCGCGAGCTTCAATATGGCTCCTCAGGTCTCTAGTTTGCTGCGCCGTCTCCGCGCAACGCTCCGTCAGGTTTTCGTCTTATCAGATCGTCACCGTCTTGAACGACTCGGGCTGCCACAGCGGCTGCCGGGCCTCGGTGGCGAGTTCGTTGAAGGCGGCGATCTCCGCGGCGCTGAAGAGCAGACCGCCGGCTTTCGCCGTGTGCGCGGCCCACGTGGCCTCGAGCTGGCCGGGGAGCATGGACTTCTCGTTGCCGTGGCCGAGGACGTCGGCGATGACGGCCTTCACATTCTGTTGCTGGTTGCGGCCCCGGGCGAAGGCGCCGCCGCTGATGGCGTCGGGGTGGATGACTTGGAAGAAGAAGCAGCAGGTGCCCTTGTCGCCGGCGCCGACCTGGTCCCAACGGTTGCGGATGGTCGGCAGCGAGCCGCCGATGAAGCCGCCGACGATCTCGTTGATGAGCGAGAGGCCGTAGCCCTTGTGCGCGCCGAAGGGCAGGAGGGAGGTGGCGAGGTTCGGGTCGGTCGTCGGGTTGCCGTCCTTGTCCACGGCGGCGAGCGGCGGGAGCGGCTTGCCTTCGCGCTTGAGCTGCTGAACGCGGCCCATGGCGACGACGGACGTGGCCCAGTCGATGACGATCGGGTAGCCGACGGCGCCGGTGGTCGGGAAGCCCCAGGAGTGCGGGTTGGTGCCGAGGGTGGGGAACTTGCCGCCGAAGGGCACGACCTCGGCAAGCGCGGCGGTGCAGTTGGTGTAGGCGATGTAGCCTTTCTTCGCGGCGTCCATCACATAGCCGCCGCCCCAGAGGTAGTGGAAGGCGTTGTCCACCGACACGGTGCCGACGCCGTATTGGTCGGCGAGGCGCATGGCTTCGGCCATGGCGCGGTAGGCCGTGGACTGGCCGAGCTTCTTGTTGGCGTTCCAGATCTTGGTGGCCGCGAATTTCGTGGGGCGCTCGACGATCTGCGCCCCCGGCACGCAGCCCTTCGAGCCGGAGCCGAAAAGGTGGTCGAGGTGGAGGGCCTTGATGCCGTTGTGCGTGCGGATGCCGTGGCGCGAGGCCTCGGCGCAGAAGCGCGCCCCCTCGGCGGCCTCGTCGGCGTGGTAGCCCCGGTGCTGGTAGGCGGCCTGGACGAGGGCGTTGTGCTGCGACTCGGAGACGATGAAGAATTGCTCGGGCATGGCTGGGTAAGTGGGAAGGTTTAAGGTGTAAGCTATAAGGGTTTTGGCGGGCGGTGCGTGGCTTATAACTTAAAGCTTAAACCTTAAAACTGCGTCGCGCTCAGACCGCTCGGGCGATCGGTTCCTTGCCGGCGAGGAACCGGGTGAGGTTTTCCACGGCGCAACTGGCCTGACGCTGCACGCTCTCATGCGTGCGCGAGCCGATGTGCGGCGTGAGCACGGTGCCGGGCAGGCCGAGCAGCGGGTGGTCGGCAGGCGGCGAGCACGTCGGCGCCGTAGCGGACTTGACCGGCCTTGAGGGCGGCGACGAGCGGGGCGAGCTCGACCAGTTCGCCACGGCCGGTGTTGACGATGACCGTGCCGGGCTTGAGGAGAGCGAGGCGGCGGGCGTTGATCAGGCCCTTGGTCTTCTCGGTAAGCTTGGTGTGGAGGGAGACGAAGTCGGCTTCCTTGAGCGCCGCGTCGAGCTCCTCGACGCGCTCGAGGCCGTGCCAGCGGGCGAAGTCCTCCTCCCAGTAGTTGGCGAACACGATGACGCGGAGGCCGAAGGCGCGCGCGCGGATGGCGACCTCCTTGGCGATCCGACCGAGGCCGATGAGCAGGAGGGTTTTGCCGCAGAGCTCGTTGCCGGTGATGCGCGTCCAGCGGCCGGCGGCGACGTGGTTGGCCTCGACGACGAGGTTGCGGACGACGGCGAGCAGGAGCGCGAAGGTGTGCTCGGCCACCGTGGTGTGGTTGACGCCGGGGGTGAAGAGGACGGGAAGCTTGAGGTCGGAGGCGGCCTTGAGGTCGATCTTGTCCAAGCCGATGCCATATTTGGAGATGACCTTCAGGCGGGGCAGGGACTTCTCCATGACGGCGCGGGTCATGGCATCGTCGCCGCAGAGGTAGGCGTCGAACTGCCCGGCCAACTCGAGCATGCGCGCCTCGGAGAGGGGGCCGCGCTCGCGGACGATCTCGAATCCGGCCTTGGCCAGCATGTCGTGGTGGATACCCGGGGTATCTTGGAAGGAGGTGGTCGTGAGGAGGACGCGGGTCATGGCGATAGCCGCACTCAAGACCGGCGGGAGGGTGCATTCAAAGCGAAACTTTCACGGGTTCTGTCATGCGAGGTTGCCCTTGGGAGCGGCCCGGGTTTGCTTGGCGTTTCGCTAATGAAAAACTTCACCGCTGCCACTGCCGTCCTGAAGCGCCGCCTCGGCTCCCGCGTGGACACTTCCACGAAGGGCTGCTGGGCGGCATCCTTTGACAGCAGCAAGATTTCCTTCCTGCCCGAGGCCGTCATCACGCCCCGCGCGGAGGCGGACATCGGGGTGGTTTTGACGCTGGCGAACCAGCTTCGCGTGCCGGTCACGGTGCGCGGTCGGGGCACCACGTTGATGGGCTCGGCGGCGCCGGTGCGCGGCGGCTGGGTCATCGACATGCGAAAGCTGCAGGCGGTGAAGATCGACGCCGACGCCGGCCTGGCGCACGCCGGGGCAGGGGCCACGACCGCCGACATCCAGCGGGCGGCGGCGGCGCAGGGCTGGTTTTACCCGCCGGACCCGTCATCGAAGGAATATTGCACCATCGGCGGCAACATCGCCTGCAACGCCGGCGGCATGCACGGCGGCAAATACGGCGTGACGCGCGATTTTGTCATCGCCCTGCGCGGCTTCCTGCCGACGGGCGAGTTCGTGGAGTGGGGGACGGCGACCAAGAAATTTGCCGCCGGGTTCAACCTGCGCGACCTGTGGATCGGCAGCGAGGGCATGCTCGGCGTCGTGACCGGCGCCGTGCTCAAGCTCGTGCCGATGCCGGCGGCGCGCTGGACGCTGCTGACGGCGTTCGCGGACGAGACCGCGGCGCTGGGCGCGGCGAAGAAACTTTTCCGTCAGCGCGTGCAACCCGCCATCTGTGAGTTCCTCGACCGGGAGAGCGTGCTGTGCGCCGAGCGCGCGACCGGCAGGACCGTTTTCCCGGGGCAGGCAGGCCGGCCGGTCATTCTGCTGGAGCTGGCGGGCTCGCTCGCCGAAGTGGACGACCTGAAGCAGGACGTGCTCGCCTGGGCGCAGACCAACACCGTGGCCTTCCGCGAGGCCACCAACCGGGCCGAGGTCGAGGAGCTGTGGGCCGTGCGCCGCAAGTGCTCGGGCGCGATGTTCGAACTCGGCGACGCGAAGCTCAACGAGGACATCGTCGTCCCGATGCGCCACTATGAGAAGTTCGCGCGCTTCATCACGCGGCTGAAGAAGCAATCGCGCTTGCCCATTCCCACCTTCGGTCACCTGGCCGACGGCAACCTGCACGTGAACATCATGTATCACCGCGACAACCCCGCCGAGACCAAGGCGGCCGAGGCCGCGGTGCAGACCCTGATGGAGACGGTGGTATCGCTCGGTGGCGCCATTTCGGGCGAGCACGGCATCGGCCTGGCCAAGACGCCCTTCCTGCGTCTCCAGCACAACCCGGCGCAGGTGCGCGCCATGCAGGCCGTGAAACGCGCCCTCGACCCGCGCGGCATCCTGAACCCCGGCAAGATGTTCCAGGAGGTCCGCATCTGGAAATACCCG
>JBDHQK010000096.1:0-9587 GCA_039807025.1 Lacunisphaera sp. | reverse complement strand
TCTCACCCTGCGCCAGAAAATCGGCCAGCTGCTCATGATCGGATTCCGCGGCGCCACGCCGCCGGAATGCGGCCTCATCGCCCGCGACATCCGCGACCACGGTATCGGCGGCGTCATCCTGTTTGATCAGGACATGACGACCACCATCGACTCGGGCAAACCGGGCCGGCGCAACATCGAGTCGCCCGCGCAAGTGAAGGCGCTGCTGACGCACCTCCAAGCCCTGTCCCTCATTCCCCTGCTGACTGCCATCGACCAGGAGGGCGGCCGCGTGAACCGCCTGAAGCCACTTTACGGCTTCCCCGCGAGCATCTCGCACGAGGAGCTCGGCCGCCTCGACCAGCCGGCGGAAACCCACCGCCACGCCGCCGCCACCGCGCAGACGCTCGCCAGCGTCGGCCTCAACCTGAATCTCGCGCCCGTTGTCGACCTCGACGCCCATCCGGACAACCCGATCATCAAGGGCAAGGGCCGCACCTTCGCCGCCGATCCCGAGAAGGTCGCCCGCCACGCCGCCGAATTCGTGCAGGCCCACCGCGCCCGCGGCGTGCTCACCTGCCCCAAGCATTTTCCCGGCCACGGCAGCGCGACCGGCGACACCCACCTCGGCCTTGTCGATGTCACCACGACGTGGCACGAGCGTGAGCTGGTTCCCTTCCAACGCCTGATCGAGGCGGACCTGTGCGACGTGGTCATGAGCGCGCACGTGTTCAACGCGAAGCTCGACCCCGATCACCCGGCCACGCTTTCGCCCGCAGTCATCACCGGCCTGCTGCGCCAAAAGCTCGGCTTCCGTGGCCTGGTCGTGAGCGACGACATGGAGATGAAGGCGATCTCGAGTCACTACGGCCTGGAGAAGTCCCTCCCCGCCGCGTTGGCCGCCGGCGTGGATGTGCTCTGCCTCGGCAACAACCTCAGCTACGATCCCGACATCACGGCCCGAGCCGCCACGATCATTGAGCGCGCCGTGAACACCGGCCGGCTGCCCGCCGCGCGCATTGACGAGTCCTGCGCGCGCGTGCTGGCAGCCAAGCACAAGATCGGCCTCATTCCCCTGTCCCAATAGCCCCCATGTGTCCCATGCGCCACCTCATCACGCCCTGCCTGGCTGCCGGCATCCTCCTGCTCGGCGGCTGCGTCCAGCCCCGCACCTTTGCCCCGCGCCAGGGCGACGAGATCATCGTCGCCGGCCAGCTCTTCCACACCGGCACCAAGGTCGTGACCTGGATGGATCCGGGCGGCTACGACGCCTACCGCACGGAACGCCGGTTCGCCCCCTTTGAGCAGAGCAGCTGGGCGAAGACCCACGAGGCGAAGCCCGAGCTCAAAGATCCGGCCCGCTACGGCCTGCGCTCCCAGCAGCTGACCCCGGCGGAAATCGAGCGCGTGCGCGGCGGCGGCTGGGACCTGCCGACCCTCCAGCGCGTCGTTGACCAGTTCGTGCTGCACTACGACGTGTGCGGCATCGCCAAGCAGTGTTTCAACATCCTCCACGACCACCGCGGCCTCAGCGTCCACTTCATGCTCGATCTCGACGGCACCATTTACCAGACGCTCGACCTCAAGGAGCGCGCCTACCACGCCACGACCTCGAACCATCGCTCCGTCGGCATCGAGATCGCCAACATGGGCGCCTACGGCCCCGGTGATACCCAAGTGCTCGACACGTGGTATCCGCGCGACGAACAGGGCCAGGTCTACATCAAGGTGCCGGACAAGCTCGGCGATCCCCTGATCCGCACCAAGAACTTCACCGGCCGCCCCGCCCGGCCCGACCCGGTGCGCGGCAATGTGCAGGGACAGGATCTCGTCCAATACGATCTCACCCCGCAGCAATACGCCGCCCTCATTAAGCTCACCGCCGCCCTCGCCACGGTCTTCCCCCGCATCACGCCCGACTACCCGCGCGACGCGGCGGGAAACCTGGTCACAGTCAAGCTGCCTGACGACCAGCTGGCCACCTATCACGGCGTGCTCGGCCACTACCACATCCAGACGAACAAGACCGACCCCGGCCCGGCGCTGCAATGGGACAAGGTGATCGACGGTGCCCGCCGACTGCTGCGCCTGCCCCGGATCAAGCGACCGCCGGCCACCACCGCGCCTCTGGCCGCGACAAACTGAGCGGGCTGCTCAGCTTTTCTTGGGACGCTTCAAGGAGAACGCGGCCCGCGGGCTCTCGTTGCCCAACCGGTCCACGGCGCTCACGACCACCGCGTCGGCTCCGGCGGCGTTGATGCTGGTTTCGCCCGCCGACTGGAGGGCGAAGCGCCACTCGGTGCCGTGCCGCAGCCAGATGGCAAAGTGGAAGCCGGCCCCGCCCTCGCCGGGCAGGATCACGACCCGATCACCCGGCGCTGCCTGCAACTTGGGGGCAGGCGGCGGCGACACCTTGATCCACGGCGTTGCGGGCACCAGCGCGGGCGTGGCATTGGGCCCGGCCTGCAACTGCGTGCTGATGCCGCGCCGGTCCTGCTGCAGCGCGATCATGCTGTAATGGATGTATCCGTTGGCCGCCGGCGCGGTCCGCACGAGGCCGATCTGGGCGAGAATTTCCCCGACCGACCATGACTTCGGCGTGTCGTTGATTGAACTCGTGAACAAGCCCGGCCACACGTGGCGCTGCGCGGTGTTCTGCTTCTGCCAGTAATCGAGCAACACGGCGAACTCCTGCCCCTTCCGGTCGCGGGGCCAGTAGAGCTGCGGCGCCAGGTAGTCGAGCCAGCCCTTCGCCAGCCAGAGTTCCACGTCGGCGTAGAGCTTGTCGTATTGGCTGAAGCCCGTGATGCCCGGCGGCCGGCGATCCGGCCGCCCCAGCCCGAACGGGCTCACGCCGAACAACACCGAGGGCTTGACCTTGTGAATCGCGCGATAGAGCCGCTCGACCAACTGATCCACGTTCTGCCGCCGCCATTCGTCGCGCGGAAGCCGGCCGCCGCCGTCGCGATAGAGTTTCCAGGACGGCCCGTCCGGGAAATCCACCGTCGCGGCCGCCTCGCCCGGCGCGGGCTTCGGCGCCTTCGGATCCACGATGGGATACGGGTAGAAATAATCGTCGATGTGGACACCATCCACGTCGTAGCGCCGCACCACATCGGCCACGACCTCGACCGTGCGTTGGCTGGCAAAGGCATCGCCCGGATCCATCCACCAATAGTCGCCGTATTGTTTCACCGAGGCCGGGTGGGTCTTTGCGATGTGCGTCGGGGCGAAGCCTGATTTTGCCTGGTTGTGCCGGGCCCGGTAGGGGTTGAACCACGCGTGCAGTTGCAGGCCGCGCTTGTGCGCCTCCTCAACCCAGAACTTGAGCGGATCATAGCCCGGATCGCCGCCCTGCTGCCCCGTCAGGTATTCCGTCCAGGGCTCGAAGGGCGACGGGTAGAGCGCGTCGGCGGCGGGCCGCACCTGCAGGATGACGGCGTTGAGATTGAGCGCCCGGGCGCGGTCTAGCATGGCAATCGCCTCCGCCTGCTGCTGCGCGGCAGGCAAGCCGGGCGCGCTGGGCCAGTCAATGTTGGCCACGGTGGCCACCCAAACCCCGCGAAACTCGTGCGGCGCGGGCGGCGGATTCTCCACGATCTTTGGCGTCGTGCTGCAACCGGCGAGGAGGGTGAGGGCCAGGGCGGCGATGGGGCCGCGTGTCAGCCTCATGGCTTTCCCTCCCCGATGGCCCGGCGCACGCTGCCGCCAGCGGCGGCGAGCGCCGACCGCGCCCCGGCGGCATCGGTCCCGCGCCGGATTGCCACAATCGCCAGCTTCACGCTGTGGCCGCAGGCTTCAAGCATGCGGCGGGCCGTGGCTTCGTCCGCCTTGGTGGCGAGCACGGTGAGGGCCACGGCGCGGCGGTGGAGCTTCGCGTTGGTGGGCATGAGATCCACCATCAGGTTGCCGTGCACCTTGTGCAGGCGGACCATGATCGCGCTGGAAAGCGTGTTGAGGACGATCTTCTGCGCCGTGCCGGCCTTCAGGCGGGTGCTGCCGGAGATCACCTCGCTGCCGGTGTCGAGCGTGAGGCCGATTTCAGCCTGCGCGGCGACCGGCGAACCGGGATTGTTGGCGATGCCGATGGTCAGCGCCCCGGCGCGCCGGGCGGCCGCGATGGCCCCGAGGGCATAGGGCGTCGAGCCCGAGGCCGCGAGTGCGATGCACACATCGTTGGCCGTCGGCGCGAGCGCGCGCAGATCCGCCTCGCCCTGGGGCAGGTCATCCTCCGCTCCTTCGACGGCCTCATACATGGCGCCCTTGCCACCGGCAATCAGCGCCAGCGCGCGCTCCTTGGGCCAGCTGAAGGTCGGAAACAGCTCGACGCTGTCGAGCACACCGAGGCGCCCCGAGGTGCCGGCCCCTGCGTAGATCAGCCGCCCGCCGGCCGCGATGCGCGGAGCGGCGGCGTCAACCGCGCGGGCAATCTGGTCGGCGGCGGCGTGCACGACGCCGGCTGCGAGCACCTGATCCTCGGTGAAAGCCCGCACCAAGTCGGGCGTGGCATATTGGTCGAGGTCCGGATGGCGGCCGCTGGGGGTTTCAGTCTTGAGCATCGGCGGGGGGAGAATCCTGCGTTGCGGCGTCCGGTTCAACTGTTCATTTCTGGCGCGTGGAAAAATCCCCGCCGCCATCCCGGCCGCCCCATGTCTGACCTGTTCATTGGCACTCTCTCCGGCACGAGTGTGGACGGCATTGACGCCGCCTTGGTGCGCTTCTCGCCGCAGCCCGCCTTGGTGGCGACGCATTCCTTGAAGTTTCCCGAGGATTTGCGGCAGGAGTTGCTGGCGCTGGGCGTGCCGGGGGGCAGCGAGATCGACCGGCTCGGGTCGGCTGATGTCCGCTTGGGCCGGCTGTTTGGACAGGCGGTCAACCAACTGCTCCACCAGGCTGGGGTGAACCCGGGCGACATCGCCGCCATCGGCAGTCACGGGCAGACCATCCGCCACCGGCCGGGCGGCGCGGCTCCCTTCACGCTGCAAATCGGCGACCCCAACATCCTTGCGGCCACCACCGGCATCCCGGTGGTGGCCGACTTCCGCCGCAAGGATCTGGCGCTCGGCGGTCAGGGCGCCCCGCTGGTTCCCGCGTTTCACGAGGCGGTTTTCCGGCAAGCCGGCAAGGATCGCGTGATCGTGAACATCGGCGGCATCGCGAACCTGACGGTGCTGCCCGGCGACGCCGTCCGGCCGGTCGTCGGTTTTGACACCGGGCCGGGCAACACGCTGCTCGACGGCTGGAGCCGCCGCTGCCTCGACGAGCCCATGGATCGCGACGGCGCCTTTGCCGCGAGTGGCACGCCGCACGCCGGCCTGTTGGCCGCCCTGCTGGACGACGGCTATTTTCACCAGCCGCCGCCCAAGAGCACCGGCCCGGAATATTTCACCGTCGATTGGCTGCAGCGGCATCTCACCGCGGTCGGCGACCTTGCACCCGCCGACGTGCAGGCCACCCTGCTCGCGCTCACGGCCCGGAGCATCGCCGATTCCATCAAGGCCCTGCCTGATCTGGCGCGACCCGATGTTTTCGTGTGCGGCGGCGGCGCGCACAACGGCGCTCTGATGCGGGCCCTGCGAAGCCAACTGCCCGGCGCGACCGTGGCCCCGACCGACACCCTCGGGGTGCCCGGCGACTGGGTGGAGGCCATGGCCTTTGCCTGGCTCGCTCGCCAACGCCTGCAGGCGCAACCCGGCAACTGCCCGCTCGTCACCGGGGCCAGCCGGCCGGCGGTGCTGGGCGGCCTGTGGCTGCCGGCCTAGGCCTTCGCCGCCGGGAGACGGATTTCTCCCGCCGCGAGGCGGTGCAGGAACAGCGCGACGTTCTGCGCGCGCGGCACGATCGTCGCCACCCGGCAGTATTCGCGGGCGCTGTGCAGGAAATCGCCCTCGGGGCCGATGCCGTCAAAGCACGGCAGGCCGGCCGCGCCGAGGAAGTTGCCGTCCGAAGCACCACCCCCATGGACCCAGGTGAAGGGCTTGAGGCCGACGTCCTGCGCGGCGCGCTGGAATTCCGGGAACAGTGCCGCCTCCGTCGGGTGATTCTCCTTCGGCGGCCGGTTCAAGCCGCCGGTAATCTCGATTTTCACGTCGTGAGCGGCCGCCGTCTCGCGGGCCACCGCTTCCAGCCGGGCCATGAGCGGCTCATGGTCGGCCAGGCGCGTGACGCGCAGATCAACCTCGGACTGAGCAAAGTCCGGCACGACGTTCGTCGCGGCGGTGCCGCCGCGAATGTTGCCCGCGTTGACCATGACACCGGGCAATTCCGCCGGAATCTTCGCAATGGCCAGGAGATAGGCCGCGAGCCCGAGGATGGCGTTGCGGCCGTCGTTCGGGATCTTGGCGGCATGCGCGGCCCGACCGTGGCAGGTTGCGGTGATGCCGCCCGTGCCCTTGCGCGAGTGGATGATGTCGCCGCTGGGCCGGGCAGGCTCGAAGACAAAACCAAAGTGGTGGCGCCCGGCCGCCTCCTCAAACATCGCCCGCGTGCCGTGCGAACCGGTCTCCTCGTCGGGCGTGAGCAACACCTCCCAGCCGAGATTGGCGGCGTGAGGCGTTTTCTCAAGGGCCTCGAGCGCGGCCAGCATCACAATCAGCCCGCCCTTCATATCCGTCACGCCCGGACCGTTGAGCGTGCCGGCGTCGAGCCAGCGGCAGGATTGGAAGGCGTCGTCCGCCGCGTAAACGGTGTCGTAGTGCCCGCACAGGAAAACCTGCTGCGCCGCCTGCGGTCGCATCCGGAAACGCAGCGCCTTGGCGCCCGGCGGGTTGAGACCCGGAGCATCGGCGGACAGGTCCTCAAACGTGGCCGCCGGGAAGGCCGCGCAAAACGCCGCCTGCAGCTCGGCCGCCATGCGCGTCAGGCCGGCGCCGTGGCTGGAGCCGGAATTGATGTTTGCCCAGCGTTCAAGCAGCGCGCCGAGTTCGGTGGCGCGCGCGGACAGGGCGCTGATGGCGAGGGGAACGGTGGCTGAGGACATTTTACAGCAGGGCGCGGTGGGCGCGGGGATCAGGAATTGTCATCTGGCAGCATGAGACGGAGAACGTGTAGCCGATAGGCCGGGCTTGCCAAATCGAAACCGGAGATCCCGACCATGTCTTCCGCCCCCGCCACTGCCGCTCCACCCGCTTGAACCGGCCAACGGGGCGCCCCCAAGTTAATAATGTCCGGTATGAGGCGCCCGATTGCATCGCAGCGATGCAACCTTTGCGCTCGACGGACCGCGGACCGCCCTCAATACCTTCGGCTCGTGGCCACACCTCCGCAGCACGACGCCCAATCGATCAGCCAAGCCATCGAGCGCGTTGCCTCCGCCATTGCCACCCGGCACGCCAAGACCGACCGCCTGCTCCTCCTCGGCATCGCCAACGGCGGCATCGTCCTCGCCGCCCGCCTCGCCGCCCGCCTGAAGCGGGCCGGCCTCCACCCCGGCACGGGCACGATCGACATCTCCTTCCACCGCGACGACATCGGACGCAACCCGATCCCCAAGGAATTTTCGCCAACCATCATCCCGCACGACGTCAACGGCGCGACCGTGATTCTCGTGGACGACGTCCTCTACTCCGGTCGCACCGTGAAGGCCGCCCTCGACGAGCTCTTCGACCACGGCCGTCCCACCCGCGTCGAGCTGGCCGTCCTCGTTGACCGCGGCGGCCGCCGCCTGCCCGTCGCCGCCGACTACATCGGCCTCACCCTCGCGGCGACCGAAGCGGAAAAGGTGTTCGTCAGCCTTGATGCCGCCCAACCGGCGCGCGATTCGATCCAATCAAAAATCGAAAATCAAAAATCGAAAATCTCCTCCCGTGCCCTGGCATCGTAAACATTTTCTCACCATCGAGGAGCTCAGCCGCACCGAGATCGACCAGGTGCTGGCCGCCGCCGGCGCCTTCCGCCGCATCCTTGACCGCAAGGTCAAGAAGGTCCCCGCCCTCCGCGGCAAGACCATCGTCAACCTCTTCCTCGAGCCGAGCACGCGCACCCGCATCTCCTTCGAGATGGCCGCCAAGCTCCTCAGCGCCGAGGTCATTTCCTTCGACGCCGCTTCCTCCAGCACCACCAAGGGCGAGACGCTCCGCGACACCGCCCAGAACATCCAGGCGCTCCATGCCGACATGATCGTCCTGCGCCACTCGGCCAGCGGCTCCCCGCTCTACCTCAGCCGCGTCCTCGGCATCCCGGTCGTCAACGCCGGCGACGGCGCCCACGAACACCCGACCCAGGCCCTGCTCGACGTGTTCACGATGCGCGAGAAGCTCGGCAACCTGAAGGGCCGCAAGGTCGTCATCCTCGGCGACATCCTCTTCAGCCGCGTCGCGCGCTCCAACATCCACGCCCTCACCAAGCTCGGCGCCGATGTCACCATCGTCGGCCCCTCCACCCTCGTGCCGCACTGGTTCGAGGCCCTCAGCGTGAAGGTGTCCCACAACCTCCGCACCGCCCTGGCCGACGCCGACGTCGTCATGCTCCTGCGCATCCAGCACGAGCGCCAGGCGGCCGGCCACTTCCCGTCCGTCGGCGAATACACCGGCATGTTCGGTCTCAACAAGGCCCGCGCCGAGTGGATCAAGCCCGATGCGCTCATCATGCACCCCGGCCCCATAAACCGCGGCGTCGAGATCGACAGTGACCTCGCCGACTCCTCGCGCAGCGTCATCCTGCAGCAGGTGACCAACGGCATCGCCGTGCGCATGGCCGTCCTTTACCTCTGCGCCGGCGGCCAGCCCGAGCACGTCACCACGCCGCTCGAGTGATTTTTTGGACAGAATGAACAAAATTAGCAGGATGCCCAACCGCCCCGGTCTTAATTTTGTCCATTCTGTTAATTCTGTCTAAGCTCTCCCTCATGTCTTTCCTCTGGATCAAAAACGGCCGCGTCATCGATCCCGCCGCCAAGCGGGACAAGGTCGGCGACGTCTTCATCGCCGACGGCAAGATCGCGGCCAGCCTCAGCGCCGCGCAGAAGAAGGCCGCCCAGATCATCAACGCCCAGGGCCTCGTCGTCTGCCCCGGCTTGGTGGACATCCACGTGCACTTCCGCGAGCCCGGCCAGACGCACAAGGAGAACATCCTCACCGGATCGCAGGCCGCGGCCGCCGGCGGTTTCACGACCGTCGTCTGCATGCCCAACACCTCGCCGGTCGCCGACAACGCCGGCACCATCGAGCTGATCAACAACGCCGCCCGCAAGGCCGTCGTCCACGTCTACCCGACCGGGTGCATCACCGTCGGCATGAAGGGCCAGCAGCTCGCCCCGCACGGCTCGCTCAAGAAGGCCGGCGTCGTGGCCATCACTGACGACGGCCTCTGCGTCGAGAGCAACCAGCTCATGCGCAACGCCGTCGAATACGCCAAGATGTTCGACCTGCCCGTGCTTGATCACTGTCAGGACGAGTCGCTGACCAAGGGCGCCGTCATGAACGAGGGCACGGTCTCGACCCGTCTCGGCCTCAAGGGCTGGCCGCACGCCGCCGAGGACATCATCGTCGCGCGCAACATCATCCTCTCAGCCTACTCCGGCGCGCACATCCACATGCAGCACATCAGCTCGGCGCGCTCCGTCGAGCTGGTGCGCCGCGCGAAGCGGGACGGCATCCGCGTGACCGCCG
>JBDHQK010000095.1:0-9635 GCA_039807025.1 Lacunisphaera sp. | reverse complement strand
TCGCCCTCGCCTTCCCGCTGGGCTACGGCCTCTACGACGCCATCACGCGGCGGAATTTCAATTTTCTCTCCGCCCTGGGCTTCACCAGCACGCTTGCCACCGGCGGGCTGGGCCTGCTGAAGCTGGCGCCGTTCTGGTTCGCGGTGAAGGAGGCGGTCGTGCCGACGCTGATCGGCCTGACTGTGATCATCTCGCAATGGACGAAAAAACCGTTGGTGCGCTCGCTGCTCTTCAACGAGCAGGTGATCGATGTGCCGCGCGTGGAGACCGCGCTGGAATCCCGCGGGCACCAGGCGGCCTTTCGCCGGCTGCTCCGGGACTCAAGCTGGCTGCTGGCGGCGTCGTTTGCCATCAGCGCGGCGCTGAACTTCTGGCTGGCGCGTTACCTGATCACGGCGATGCCCGATACGCCCGAGTTCAACGAGCAACTGGGCAAAATGACCTGGATGAGCTGGCCGGTCATCGTGGTGCCGAGCATGGCCATCATGATGGTCGCGCTGTGGCGCCTGTTGAAGGGCCTTGAGAAGCTCAGCGGCCTGACGTTGGAGGATATCCTGCGGCAGCCGCCGGAGAAGAAATCTTCCTGAATTACGGGGGGAATCCCTTGCGGGGCACCCGCGGGCGGCGTCAAGCGCCGCCCCTACAACTGAGATCAGCCGCGCTGGGCCATCGGCACGTAGTCGCGCTTGACCGGGCCGACGTAGATCTGGCGGGGGCGGTAGATGCGGCCCTTCGGATTCGAGGCGACCTCGCGCCAGTTGGCGATCCAGCCCGGCGAGCGGCCGATGGCGAACATGACGGTGAACATGTTCGTCGGGATGCCGAGCGCGCGGAAGATGATGCCCGAGTAGAAATCGACGTTCGGATAGAGCTTGCGCGAGATGAAGTAGTCATCCTTCAGCGCAGCTTGCTCGAGATTCTGGGCGATATCGAGCAGCGGGTCGGACTTGCCGAGCTTCTTGAGCACGACCCCGCAGGCCTCGCCGATGACCTTGGCGCGCGGATCGAAGTTGCGATAGACGGCGTGGCCGAAGCCCATCAGGCGGTTGCTCTTGCTGCCGCCCTTGGCGGCGGCGATGAAGCGCGTGCCGTCGTCGCCCTCGTCGTGGATGGACTGGAGCATCTGCATGACGGCGACGTTGGCCCCGCCATGGAGCGGCCCGGAGAGGGCGGCGATGCCCGCGGCGAGCGAAGTGAAGAGGTTGGCACCGCTGGAACCGACCATGCGCACGGTCGAGGTGCTGCAGTTCTGCTCGTGGTCCGCGTGCATGAGCAGGATGAGGTTGAGCGCATTGGTGACCTCGGGGATAGCCACGTAGTCCTGGTAGGGCTCCGAGAACATCAGGTGCAGAAAGTTGTCGCAGAAGGGCAGATCCTTCGGGTGCATGAAGGGCAGACCGCGGGTGTGGCGATAAATCATCGCACCCAAGGTGCGGATCTTCGAGATTGCCATGGCGGCGGTCAGATCGAACTGCTGCAGGTCCTTCTCGAAATTATTGGTAGCGAGGTCGGGATAGTAGCCGGCCAGCGAGGCGACCAGCGACGCCAGCATGGCCATCGGCGGAGTGTCCTTGGGATAGCCCTCAAAGAGGCGCTGCATCTGGGTCTCGACGTGCGCGTTCTGCCGGAGCAGGTCGCCAAATTGCTTGCGCTGCTTGGGGTTGGGCAGTTCGCCGTAGATGACCAGATAGGCGGTCTCGACAAAGGTGCTGTGGGCCGCGAGCTGATCGATGGCGTAGCCGCGATGACGCAGGATGCCGTTGTCGCCATCCAGAAACGTGATCGCGCTCTCGCAGGAGCCGGTGTTGCCATAGCCTTGGTCGTAAAAAATGTAGCCGGTGTCCTTGCGGAGATTGCGGGCATCAATGGCTTTCTCGCCCTCGGTTCCCGTCATGATGGGGCAGGCGATTTCCTTGTCGTCGATTTTCAGGAGGGCGGGAGTAGACATGGCGGATGGAAAAAAGCACAAATCGGAGCCGTTGCAAAGCAAAGCCGTGCCTTTTCCTGGGCTTCGCCCGGACAGCAGGCGGGCTAACGCCACCCAACAGATGAAGCTGCGCCGGTGCGGAGCCTCAGTTCGCGCGCAGAGCCGGCACCGCAAACTCACTGGCGGCGTGCGGCTCGTTCAGGATCACCTGATCGAAAACCATGGTGATGACCCGGCCGGCCTTGTCCCGGTTGCTGACCTTGCGCGGAAACCGGACTCCTTGGGCGATAATCTCCCCCTCTTCGCGGATCTGCGTGCCATTTTCCGTCTCGGTCAGGACCAACCGGGCGTTGGTTTTGTCAAAGTAGCGGGTCAAGATCATGTTCTCGCGGTAGGCAAAGACCAATTTCACGCAGGCCACGCCGTCGATCATCGCGTCACCCTCCAGCCGCACCTTTCCGCGCATCTTCTCGATCCCGCTGAAGAAATTGAGATTGTCCCAGGTCTGGGCGCGCAGCCGCTTGGTCTGTCCCGCATCGATCAGGGTAATCTGCCATTGGGCGGAATTCTGGGCGTTGGTGCGTTTCTGCCAACCGTCATAGTCGTCCAGACCGACCACTTCTAGGAGATCCGCCCCCGAGATGGTGATGAGCTGCTGCAGGGGCTTTTGGAAGATGATGTCCAGCTTTCGCTGGTTGGTTCCATCAGTGTCGAGGGTGCCGAGATAGCGGATGCTGGTCACGCCCTGCAAGGCGGCTTCGCTGCCCAAGCGGGCGCGGGCGCGGGTGATCCATTGCTCGACAGTCTGCCCGGCAGCCGACAGGACGGTGGCAAAAAGGGCGGCAACAGCCAAGGCGAGACGGGCTTTCATGGGTGGTTCGACAGGAGATTCGGTGGGGAGTGCCCTCCATCGCAACGGGAATTTACTCCCATTCAATGGTCGCCGGCGGCTTGGAGCTGATGTCCAGGACCACCCGGCTGACCCCGCGCACCTCGTTGGTGATGCGGGTAGATATCTTTTGCAACAGATCGTGCGGCAAGCGCGCCCAATCGGCCGTCATGGCATCCGTGCTCTCCACGATGCGCAGGGCGATGACGTAGTCGTAGGTGCGCTCGTCACCGAACACGCCGACGGTCTTGACCGGAAGGAACACCGCGAAGGACTGCCAGACCTTCCAGTAGTCGCCGGTCCGCATCATCTCCTCCTGGAGGACGGCGTCGGCGTTGCGCAGGATCTCGAGCTTGTCGGCGGTGATGTCGCCCATCACGCGGACGCCGAGGCCCGGACCGGGGAACGGCTGGCGCCAGACGACCTCCTTGGGCAGACCGAGCGCGGCGCCGACGCGACGGACCTCGTCCTTGAACAGCTCGCGGAGCGGCTCGATGAGCTTGAGCTTCATGCGCGCGGGCAGGCCGCCGACGTTGTGGTGCGTCTTGATGAGCGAGGCCGGGTTGCCCTGGATCGAGACGGACTCGATGACGTCAGGATAGAGCGTCCCCTGCCCCAGGAATTCCGCGGTGCGGCCGATGTCCTTGAGAGTCTTCTCGAAGACCTCGACGAAGGTGCGGCCGATGATCTTGCGCTTGGTCTCCGGCTCCGTGACGCCCTTGAGTCGCTTGAGGAAGAGGGTCGAGGCGTCGACGACGCGGAGATCGACGTTGAAGTGCTTGCCGTAAAGCTGGCGCACGTAGTCGCGCTCACCCTTGCGAAGCAGGCCGTTGTCCACGAACACGCAGGTGAGCTGCTTGCCGATGGCCTTGTGCAGCAGAGCGGCGGCCACGGAGGAATCGACGCCGCCGGAGAGGCCGAGGAGCACGCGGCCCTTGCCCACTTTGTGGCGGATGTCGGCGACGGCGTGCGCGATGAAATCCTTCGTGGTCCAGTCCTGCTTCGCGCCACAAACGCGGACGAGGAAGTTATTGATCATGTCCACGCCGCGCTCGGTGTGGAAAACCTCGGGATGAAACTGGATGCCGTAGAAGCGGCGCTTGGCGTCCTCGATGCCGGAATAGGGCGAGTTGTCCGAAACGGCGGTGGCGACGAAGCCCGGCGGCAGTTTCGTGAGCTTGTCACCGTGGGAATTCCAGATGCGGAGTTTCTTCGGCAGGCCGGCGAAGAGCTTGCCCGGCTTCTTGATCGTCAGATGGCCATGGCCGTATTCACGCGCCTTGCTCAGCGCGACCTTGCCGCCGAGGAAATGCCCCATGAGCTGGACACCGTAGCAGATGCCGAGCACCGGCACGCCAAGCTTGAAGATGGCCGGATCAGGATGCGGCGCCGTCTTCGCATAAACGCTCTGTGGACCGCCGGAGAGGATGATGCCCACGACACCATCAGCGCGAAGCTGGGCCGCCGGCGTGCTGAAGTGGTAGATCTTCGAATAGACCTGGCACTCGCGGATGCGACGTGCGATGACCTGCGTCAGCTGGGAACCGAAATCGAGGACGGCGATTGTCTGTGCCATGCGGAGTTATGAGGTGGGGCCCGCACGCGAATCAATCCCAATTCCGGCGATCCCCCCGCGGAATACGGTCTATTTCGCAGCCAGGCCCGCAGCCCACGACTGCACGCGGGCTTCGAGGACGGACAGGGGCAAGGCCCCTTCCATCAGGACCAAGTCATGGAAACCCCGGATGTCGAACCTCGGACCAAGCTGCTGCTCGGCGGCAGCGCGGAGCTCGCGGATCTTCAACTGGCCGATTTTGTAGCCCAGCGCCTGGGCGGGCCAAGCCATGTAGCGCTCGGTCTCGGAAACAAGATTGGGCAGATCGCCCTCGGCTTCGCGGCCAAAGTCCATGGCCTGCTCGCGCGTCCATCCCTTGGCGTGCATTCCAGTATCGACCACCAGCCGCACGGCACGGTGCATGTCGCCATAGAGCATGCCGAGATATTGGTAAGGATCAGTGTAGAGCCCGAGCTCGAGGCCAAGGGCTTCGGTGTAGAGCGCCCATCCCTCGACATAGGCGTTGTTGCCGTCGTAGCGCCGGAATTTCGGCAGCGCGTCGTTCTCCACCGTCAGGGAAATCTGGAAATGGTGGCCGGGGATCGCCTCGTGTAGAAACAGGTTTTCCATGCGCGGGCTGCGGTAGCGTTTCAGATCCGAGATCGGCACGTAAAACACACCGGGGCGCGAGCCGTCGGCGGTGCCCGGCTGGTATTCGTGGGCCGCCGTGGGGGCGCGAAATTCCTCCGTGGCGCGCACCTCGAACTTCGTGCGCGGCAGGTGGTCGAAGAATTTCGGGACCTGCGCCATGACGCGGCCCTCGATCGCGCGGAAGGCGGCCAGCACCTCCTCGTCGCTTTGGAAGGGCGAGAACGACGGATCGGTGGCGACGAATCTGAGAAACTCGGGAAGCGTGCCCTTGAAACCGACCCGCCCCCGGATTTTTTCCATCTCGCCCTTTATTCGGGCGACCTCGCGCAGCCCGATCTCGTGGATTTGCCCAGGAGTGAGATCTGTGGTGGTCTGCCAGCGGACCGAGCTGGCGTAGGCCTCCTGACCGCCGGGCAGCGAACCGATGCCCGCGGTGTCGCGGCAATGCGGCAGGTAGTCCGCCTTGATGTAAGCATGCAGCCGGGCATAGGCCGGCAGCATGATCTGACGGATGGCGGCGGTGTAATCGGCTACCAGCCTATCCTTGTCTGCGGCGGTGAGCTCCGTCGGCAGCATTTGCAGCGGCCCGAACAGCACGTTCTTCTCCGGGGCGTCGCTCATGAGCGGCTCGAGTTGGGGCAGCACGCGCTCCATGAGAGCCTTCGGCTGCACGATGCCCTGAGCCACGCCCGCCTTCATGTTGGCGATGGCCGTGTCCACCCAAAGGCTGAAGCCCCGCGCGCGACTGATGAAATTGCGAAAATCCCGCTCTGTCTTGAAGGGGTGAGCGCTCTGGCCCGAGGCCATCTGAGCGAAGGTCAACGTCGGGCAGGAAAACTGATTGACCGGCAGGAGATGGAAGAACTGGCGGCCGAGATCACGGCGTGCCGTAAGCGTCCATTTGAGCGTGTCGTAGCTCAGCTGTTCCGTGGGTGCGAGGCTGGCGCGATCATAGGCGGCGAGCGTCGCGAGATATTTGTCGCACATGATCGCGACCTTGGCGCGATGGTCGGCACCAATCTCGTTAGGCCAGACCGCCTCGTAGCGAGGGTCGGCGTCGCCATAGGTGGCCGCATCAATCGGGAAGAGCGCGAGGTAGTCCTCGTAATAGGCGGCGAGCATCGCCGGGAATGGCGCAAGGACGCTGGTGGCATGGGCGGCACCGGCGGTGAACAGACACATGGACAGGAGGAGGCGCTTGAGCATGGAGATGGGGAACCGAGATCCGACAGAATGGACGCAATATCTGGTGAAATATCCCCGATCCTAACTGATTCTGTCCATTTTGTTCATTCTGTCTAAAACTTCAGCCGCGTGTTGACGTGGCCGCACTTGGCGCACGGCGCGGTGTCGGTGCCGGCTTTCTCGGTGTAGAGGTGGTCGCAGCGGATGCAGTGGAAGGTGATCTTGCGCCGCTGGGCATCGTAAAGCGCCCGGTCGCGGCGGTCGTAATAGACCCACAGCACGACGAAGACGCCCAGCACGAGCAGACCGTAGAGGACGACATCGAGCGTGAAATCAGGCGGCGTGACCACGCGGAGAACCTCGCAGGCCACTGGCCGATCGCCAAGTGGAAATAAAAACGCGCCGACGGTGAGGGCGGCGCGTTGAGAGTGAACGGTGGGACAGGTTAGGCCTTGGGGGCCGCGGGGGCGGCGTCGGCCTTCTTGCCCTTCTTGGCACCCTTCTTCGGCTTCTTGTAGCCTTGGTCGTCTGCGGCGACGAACTCGATCAGCGCCATCTCGGCGGCGTCGCCGATGCGCTGGGGGCCGAGCTTGTAGATGCGGGTGTAGCCGCCGGAACGCTTGGCGAACTGGGCCGCCTTCTCGTTGAAGAGGAGGGTGACCGCGCCTTCGTCGCGGATGTCCTTGAGGGCCATGCGGCGGAGGTGGAGGGCATCGGCCTTGACGGAGGCGGCCGCAGCCTTCTTGGCCTTGGTGATGACCTTCTCGATGAAGGGACGGAGGGCCTTGGCCTTCACGAGCGTGGTCTCGATACGACCGTGCTTGATGAGGCTGGCGCCCATGTTGGAGAGCATCGCTTTGCGGTGCTCGCGGGTGACGCCGAGGGAGGCGTGGTGTTTATTGTGACGCATTGTGGTTTGGTGTTATCGCCCCCGATCGGCAACCTGGTCGCAGCGTTGGGGCGGCAGCAGGCGGCGCGAGGACGTGAAATTTTCGATTTTGGATTCTCGATTCTCGATTTGGATCTCCGATCGCCCAGCAATCGAAAATCCCGAATCGAAAATCAAAAATGGGTTCAGGCTTCCTTCTTGGTGTCGAGGAGGCGTTCGTCGAACTTCATGCCGAGCGACAGGCCGAGGGCCTCGAGCTTCTCCTTGATCTCGTTGAGGGACTTCTTGCCGAAGTTGCGATACTTGAGCATCTCCTGCTCGGTCTTCATGGCGAGCTCGCCGACCGTGGTGATGTTGGCGTTGTTGAGGCAGTTCGCCGCGCGGACCGAGAGCTCGATCTCGTTGACGGACATGTTGAGGAGCTTGCGGAGCTTGTTCTGCTCCTCGGAGACCTCGGCGGCGACGCTCTCGAATTCGTAGGCTTCCGGCGAGACGCGGTCGAACACGTCGAGATGGTGCTTGAGGATCGAGGCGGACTGCTTGAGGGCGTCGTCGGGCGTGATGCGGCCGTCCGTCCAAACCTCGAGGACGAGCTTGTCGTAATCGGTGATCTGGCCGACGCGGGTGTTCTCGACGGTGTAACGAACGAGGCGGACGGGCGAAAAGAGCGAGTCAATGGCGATGACGCCGATGGCCTGGTCTTCCTTCTTGTTGCTCTCGCCGGGGCAGTAGCCGCGACCGGTCTTGATCTCGATGTCGGCCTCGAAGGTCTGCTTCTTGTCGAGCGTGCAGATGAGCTGGTCGGGGTTGACAATCTTGATGTTGGCGTCGGCCTGGATGTCGGCGGCGGTGACGGCGCCCTCGCGATTGACCTTGAGGTGGAGCTTCACCGTCTCACGCTTCTCGGAGACGATCAGAATCTTTTTCAGGTTGAGGACGATGTCGGTAACGTCCTCGACGACACCGTCCACGGACTGGAACTCGTGGTTCACGCCCTCGATCTTGATCGAGCTGATGGCACTGCCCTCGATGGAGCTGAGGAGGACGCGGCGGAGCGAGTTTCCGACGGTATGGCCGTAGCCGGCCTCGAAGGGCTCGGCGATGAACTTGGCGTAGGTGGGCGTGGAACCCTCCTCGACCTTGGTGAGCTTGGAGGGAATTTCGAACTTTCCGAGGCGCTTGGGCATGGGAGGCGGAGTTTTAAGTTTTTAGAAGTAAGGTGTAAGCGAATCGCAGAAGCGGGCTCAGAAACGCGAATAGTATTCGACGATGAGCTGCTCGTTGATGGAGGGCTCCATCTCGTCGCGGGTGGGCAGGCGGGTGACGGTGCCCTTGAGGGCCTCGTCATTGCGGGTGAGCCAGCCGGGGACGACGCGGGCTCGGCTTTCCTCGATGGCGCGGGTGGCGAGCTGGCGGGAGGAATTGACGGCCTTCATCTCCACCTCGTCGCCCTGCAGGACAGTGTAGCTGGCGATATCGACCTTGCGACCGTTGACACGGACATGCCCGTGGTTGACCAGTTGGCGGGCCGCCGCGCGGCTCTTGGCGAAACCGAGGAGGTAAACGACGCTGTCGAGGCGGGTTTCGAGGAGCTGCAGGAAGCGCTCGCCGGTGACGCCGCGCTCGCGCTTGGCGATGGCGAAGGTGCGGCGGAACTGGCGCTCGAGCAGGCCGTAGATGAAGCGGAGCTTCTGTTTCTCGGCGAGGCCGACGGCGTATTCGGAGAGCTTGCGGCGGGACTTCGGGCCGTGCTGCCCGGGCGGAAAGTTGCGGCGTTCGAGCACCTTCGCCGAGCCAACGACGTATTGGCCGAAGCGGCGACTGATGCGGGTGGTGGGGCCTGTGTAGCGAGCCATATGCGGAAGATTTAGGAGTTAGAATTCAGGATCCAGGTGCGGAGTCCGTTAGACGCGACGGCGCTTGCGCGGGCGGCAGCCATTATGCGGCACCGGGGTGATGTCGATGATAGAGGAGATCTCCAGGCCGATGGCCTGCAGGCCGCGGATGGCGGAGTCGCGACCGAGGCCGGGACCGCTCACGCGGATCTGCACTTCCTTGAGGCCATGGGACATGGCGTTGCGGGCGGCGTCCTGAGCGACGACCTGGGCGGCGTAGGCCGTGGACTTGCGCGAGCCGCGGAAGTTGCACTTGCCGGCGGAGGACCAGGAGATGACGTTGCCCTTCGCGTCCGTGATGGAGACGATGGTGTTGTTGAAAGTGGCGGCGATGTTCGCGATGCCGGAGGTGATGTTCTTCGAGCCCTTGGCCTTGCGAACCTTGACGGCCAAAAGCTCCTCCTTGAGGAGGTCCTCGGCGGTGACGGCCTTCGGCACGCCACCCACGAGTTCGGCGGGTTTGGCGTCAGTGGCCGGAGCAGGAGCGGCGGCCTCAGCAGCGGGCTTCGCAGCTTTCGGGGCCTTGGCGGGCTTGGCTTCGGCGGCCGGAGTGGCGGCAACAGCGGCGGCCTTCTTGGGGGCCTTTTCCTTCTTGGGAGCGGGTTTTTCGTCAGACATGGAGAGAGTGGTTTAAGCTTTGGCTT
>JBDHQK010000094.1:0-9738 GCA_039807025.1 Lacunisphaera sp. | reverse complement strand
CACGAAGCGCCTCACGAAGGCCGTGAACATCAAAACGCCGCCCTACAGCACGCGCTACCCGCTCCTGGCAGATTGGCTCGATCTCATGCCCGACGGCAAGACCTACGTCGGCATGCTGCCGCGGCGGAATGTTTTCGACGGCAACGTCATGGTGAAGCACGAGGAGACCGTGCGGCTCGTCGGCAAGTTTGCGCAGACGGACTTCGGCACGAACCTGCACACGCAGAAGGACCCCGGCTTCGTGGACGCGGCCAAGCTCAATTTCCAGCTGAAGGATGACTCGATCGTCTACCACGAGCTGCCCGGCTTCCAGCGCATCCCCTTCGAGCAGATCGGCCCGCGGCCGCGCGCTGCGCGCAACTGAACCCGCCGGCGCTCCGTCGCCTCAACCCTGATCACGAGCCGCCCTGCGCCCGGTCTGGCGGGCGAGGCGGTCGAAATGCCAGCGGAGGATTGGGGCGAGCAGGCTGTGCAGCCAAGCAAGGGCAGTGAGTTGGAAGCCCGGGGTGATGGTGAAGCGGCCGCGTTGCACGCCCGCGAGCGTCACCCGGGCCACGGCTTCCGCCGTCCACAGGCCGCCGCCCGCCGTGAGGGCCTGGGTCTCCGCGGGCTTGGTGAGGTTTTCCTCGGAGAGTTGCGGCGTGTCGGTGTCGGGCGGATAAACGATGGTCACTCTCACGCCGGTGTCCTGCAACTCGCCGCGCAGCGCCTCCGCGAGGCCGCGCAGTGCGAACTTGCTCGGCGCGTAAGGAGTGTAGCCGAACAGCCCGACCAGCCCGGCGCCGGAGGAGATGAGCACGACGGTGCCGCGGCCGCGTTGCCGCATGGCGGGCACGACAGCCTTGAGCGGGTAGAGCGTGCCGAAGTAGTTCACCGCCATCGTGCGTTCGAAGACGGCCACGGGGACCTCCGTGAAATGGCCGGGGCGGGCGACGCCAGCCGAGGTGATGAGGACATCCACCGGGCCGTGGATTTTCTCGGCCGCCTGCAGCGCGTCCAGAATTTCGGCCTCGACGGCCACATCGGCGGAGGCCGTCACGACCTCGGCCCCGCCGGGGCTGGCCGCTCGGATGGCGGCGCGGGCGGCGGCGAGCTTGGCGGGATCGCGGGCGACCAAGCTCACGCGCGCCCCGGCGGCGGCGGCTTGCCGGCCGAGTTCCAGGCCGATGCCGCTGGAGCCGCCGGTGATGAACACGTGTTGGTCGCGCAATGTCATGGGAAGGTTGGCCGACGCGGCCGGGCTGCGGTCAAACGTGGCACGAACCAGGCCGCAGCGTCAACTGGCGCCAACCGGGGGTGAAGCACGAGCGGTCTCCCCAGTTTGGAGTGGAAGAGGAAATGCCGGACAAAACCCCGAAAGGCAAAAAAAACGCCAAAATTCCGGGAATGTAAGTCGTTGGCTGAAAATGGCTGCCCGGGCTGGGATCGAACCAGCGACCAAGTGATTAACAGTCACCTGCTCTGCCACTGAGCTACCGGGCAACGTGGCTCCCCAAAGGGAATGGCCAAAAAGAGGTTCGCTTAAGGGCTTGTCAACATCGCTCTCCTGTAAAAAGGCACAATTCTCCCTCGGCGGGCAAAGTTTTGGTTGCATCGCCCCAGCTCGGCCGGTCAACTCGGCACCCTTTTCCATTACGCCTGCCTCCAATTCCGGAGTCACAGGGGGAACGAAACCATGAAAAAATACCAGCTTACTGTCACGACGCGCGAAGGCACCGGCCGCAGCGCCTCCCGCCGCCTCCGCAAGGCCGAGAAAATCCCCGCGATTCTCTACGGCAAGCACACGAAACCCGAGAGCTTGGCCATCAGCGCGCCGGAGTTTGTGAAGCTCCGCAAGGAAATCGCCGGCCAAGCCGCCATCATTGAGCTCAAGCGCGAGGCCGGCCCCACCGCGATCTCCTTCCTCCAGGAGATCCAGCGCGATGCGATCACCGACAAGTATCTCCACCTCGATCTGCATGAGGTGAAGGCTGACGAGAAGTTCGAGATCCGCGTCCCCGTGCGCATCGTCGGCGAGGCCGCCGGCGTCAAGGTGGGTGGCGGCATCCTCGAGACCTCGTCCTTCCAGCTGCGCATCCGCTGCCTGCCGAAGGACCTGCCCAGCCTCATCGAGGTGGATGTTTCGGCGCTCGAACTGGGACAGACCGTGCACGTGAGCGACATGAAGCCACTGCCCGGCGTCGAATTCCTTGATCAAGGCAACCAGCCGGTCGTCTCCTGTGTCGAGCCGCCGGCCGAGGAAGTCGCCGCGACCACCGAAGCCGCCGCTGCACCGGCCGACGGTGCCGCCGCTCCGGCTGCTGCGGGCGACGCCAAGGCCGCCGCTCCGGCTGCTGCGGGCGACGCCAAGGCCGCCGCTCCGGCTACCAAGGGCGACGCCAAGGCTGCCGCCCCGGCTGCGGGTGCCAAGCCCGCCGCCGCTCCGGCCAAGAAGTGATTTCATCTCCCGGGTCGCGCGTCCGCGCGCGGCCCGTTTTGCACGCTGTTCTTTGAGTCATGTCCGTCACGCTGATCGCTGGACTGGGCAACCCCGGGCGCGAATACGCCGCCACCCGCCACAACCTCGGTTTCACCGTGGTTGATGCGCTGGCGGCAGCCGAAGGCCTCAAGTGGAAATCAGAAAGCCGCTTTGAGGCCGAGACCGCCCGTTGGGATGTCCGACCCGGGGTCACGCGGCTCCTCGTCAAGCCGACGACCTTCATGAATGACAGTGGCCGCGCCCTGCGCGGCCTGCTCGCCTTTCACAAGGCCGCCGTCAGCGACCTCATCGTGGCCTACGACGATCTCACGATCGGCACGGGTGCCGTTAAGGTGTCGGTCACCGGCAGCGCCGGCGGTCACAACGGGGTCGCCAGCCTGCTCGAGCACCTCGGCAGCGGCTTCATCCGCTACCGGCTCGGCATCAACGAGCCCCGCCCGGCGGGGATGGACATCAAGGACTTCGTGCTCGGAAAATTTTCCAAAGAACAAAACCAAATCATCGACCAAAAACTAACCTCCTTCGTGGACGGCCTCCGCCTGCTCATCAACCGCGGGCCCGCCGAAGCCATGAACATCCTTAATCGCCGAGACCATCATGAGCCAGAACAAGCGTAACTACAAAGCCTCCTTCATCCTCGACAACCGCGGCAAGGAAGACTCCGTCGAGACCATCATCGAGGGCGTGAAGAAGGAAATCGCCGCCGTGCAGGGCGAAGTCACCGCCGTTGAGAACAACGGCCGCCGGGATTTTGCCCGCAAGACCGACGACCAGTTCCCCTCGGGCGTCTATATCCAGGTGAACTTCACCGCCCCGGCCAGCGCGCCGGCCCAGTTGCACGAGCGCCTGCGGCTCAACCAGACCGTTTACCGCGCGCTCGTCGAGAACGCCTGAGTCGCGTCCCCGCGCCGCCCACCCCTCCCATGGCCAATCTCAACAAAGTCATGCTCATCGGCAACCTGACGCGCGACCCGGAGCTCCGGGTCACGCCCAAGGGCACCGCCATCTGCCAGTTCAGCCTAGCCGTGAACCGCAAGTTCAAGGACGAGAGTGGCGGCGAGCGGGAGGAGGTCACCTACGTGGACATCGAGGCCTGGAGCAAGCAGGGCGAGACGATCGCGAAATATTGCACCAAGGGCCGCCCGCTCTTCGTCGAGGGCCGCTTGCGCCTGGACCAGTGGGAGGACAAGAACACCAAGGAAAAGCGCAGCCGCATGAAGGTGGTGCTCGAGAATTTCCAGTTCCTCGGCAGCGGCCGTAGCGACGGGGCCGCTTCTGGCGGTGGCGAGGGTGGGGAAGCCCGCTCCTACGCCCCCCGCGCCACCAGCACCCCCCGGCCCGCCACGCCTCCGGCCGCCCAGGAAAGCATCGACGAAGACGTGCCGTTCTGAGCCCGCCGCCTCCGCCTTTAAACCAAACTCAAAACTAGATTCCTATCATGGCTAACAACGAAGTTCTCCTCCTCAAACCGGTCGACGGCCTTGGCGCCGAAGGCGACCAGGTCAAAGTCCGCGCCGGCTATGCGCGCAATTTCCTCCTGCCCCAGGGCAAGGCGGTGCCACTCACGCAGGCCAACCGCAAGCACGTCGAGGCCTTGAAGAAGGCCCGCGCCCTCCGCGAAGCCAAGGAGCTGGACGGGGCCCAGGCCCTCGCCAAGCAGATCGCCAAGGCTGGCATCGCCATCGCGGTGAAGACCGGCGAAGGTGGCAAGCTGTTCGGTGCCGTCACGGCGAACGACATTCACGAGAAGCTGGCTGCCGCCGGCGTCACCGTGGAGAAGCGCCGCATCCACCTCGGCCAGCCGATCAAGACCCTCGGCAAGCACGAGGTGAAGATCCGCCTGCACCCGGAAGTCAGCGTCGAGCTCAGCTTCGACGTCGTCTCCGAGAACCCGATCGAGCCCGCCGCGACCGCCTGAACGCGGTCACGCCCAACCCAAGCTGCGGTGACATCATCGCAGCTTTTTTTTGCCCCGATGCCAACGCTCCCCACGCTCCGGTTGCTCACCACTGCTTCCGAGGAATCTGCCAATAACATTGGCTTGCCCCCGGGGCTTCCCCACCGCGACATCTGATCCCTCAATGGCTGAATCAGCGACACCTATGGGGAAGGGCGGAAGCAACCGGGACGGCGTGCGCAAGGACCCGACGCTGCCCGCGTCCGCACCGGACCGCTCGCCGCCGCACAGCGCCGAAGCCGAGGAGCACGTCATCGCCTGCTGTCTGCTCGACGGCAACGACACCATCGCGCGCTGCCTCGAGGCGCGCCTGAGTGCCGAGTCGTTCTATTTTCCGGCCAATCGCCTGCTGTTCGAGATCATTGTCGAGCTCTACCAGAAGGGCGCCGCAGTCATGCTGGAAACGCTCGCCGAGGAGCTGAAGACCCGCCGCCAGTTGGAGGCCGTCGGCGGTTTCGCCTATCTGATGCAGGTCACGGGCAAGATCCCGACCACCGCGCATGCCGGCTACTTCATCGAGAAGGTGCGCGAGAAGCACCTGTTGCGCGAACTGATCAAGGCCGCCACTGGCGCGGTCGAGCAAGCCTACAGCTTCACCGGCGGCCTCGAGGAGTTCGTGGACAAGATCGAGAAGGACCTCTTCAAGGTCACCCAGGACCGCGTGAGCGACAGCGCGGAGGAGATCAAGGAGTCGGTCAAGGAGGCCAACACCGTCATCGCCAAGCTGCTCATGAAGAAGGGCGAGCTCACTGGGGTGACATCGGGTTTCAAGGATCTCGATGCCATGACCTTCGGGTTCCAGCGGCAGGAAATGATCGTCATCGCCGCCCGGCCCTCGATGGGCAAGACCAGCTTCGCGCTGAACATCGCCGAGGCCGCCGCGTTGCCGAAGTCGGGCAAGGGCGATCCGGTGGCGACCCTCATCTTTTCGCTGGAAATGAGCGCCTCCCAGCTCGCCCTGCGCATGCTCTGCGCCCGGTCGAGGGTAAACATGAAGAAGCTGCGCGACGGGCTCGTCAGTCGCGACGGGGAGGAGATCAACGCGCTGGGGAAGGCCGGGGAGGAGTTCAAGAAGGCTCCCATCCTAGTCGACGATTCGAGCGCCTTGACCATCATGGAGATGAGGGCGAAAGCCCGGCGCATTTACGCCCGCCGCAAGCTCGGCCTCATCATCGTCGATTATTTGCAGCTGCTCAACGGCACGGACCCCCGGGCTCCCCGCGAACAACAGGTCGCCGAGGTTTCCCGCGGATTAAAGGCGATGGCGAAGGAACTAGACCTGCCGGTCCTAGTCCTAAGCCAGCTTAACCGCTCTTCGGAGAAGGAGAACCGCACGCCCCGCCTGTCGGACTTGCGCGAATCCGGCTCCATCGAGCAAGATGCCGACGTCGTGCTCATGCTCTCCCGTCCCAAGGACGCCGATGAAAAATTTCAAACCGCCGCCAATGCGGCGGATTTAATCGTTGCCAAGCAACGCAACGGGCCGGTAGGAGATTTGAAACTAACTTTCCTTCAAGAAATTACGCGCTTTGAAAACTTCACCCTGTAACCCGTTTGTGCGGGTTCTTCTCGTCGCCACCCTCGTTTTTTCCGCTGTCACCGGCTTGCAGGCCCAGGCCGATCCGTCGGCCGCGCACGCGGCCGCTCCGGCTGGCCCGGTATACCGGGTGGGCACCATCACGATCAAGTTCGTGGGCATGGCCAATATCAGCGAACAGATCGTGCGCGCCAACATGGCTTTGCGCGAAGATACCGACATGGATGAGGCTCTGCTCGACCGCGACATCCGCTCGCTCTACAAGACGGGCCTGTTCGAGTTTATCGAGGTCAAGCGCGAGCAGGCCGCCGGCAACGTGGTGAACCTCGTTTTCGAGGTAACCCCCAAGTTTCGTGTCTTGGTGGTGAAATTCGAGGGCGCGAAGGCCTACAAGGATCGCCGCCTGGCCAAGGAAATCAAGTCGGTCGCCAACGGCGCGCTGGATGAGCGGCAGATCAAGGAAGACGCCCGGAAAATCTACGAATTCTACCAGAAAAGCGGCTACAATCAGGCGCAGGTGACTTACAGTATCGATCGCGACCGCCACAACGGCTTCGGCACTGTCACTTTCAAGATCCGCGAGGGTGCCCGGGTGAAGATCGCCGCCATCAATTTTGTCGGCAATGACCACGTCAAGGCCAAGAGGCTGCGCAAGGAGATGGAGACCAAGAAATGGCATCCGTTCTCCTGGCTCACGGGCGGCGGTCGGCTGAAGGACGACGAATTTGATGACGACCTCGGCAAGCTGCGCGACTATTACAAAGAGCAGGGTTACCTCGATGTCGAAATCGCCGAGGACAAGATCACCTTTGATTACCCGAAGCCTGATCGCCTCGTCATCACGATCCGCATCAACGAGGGCCGTCTCTACAAGATCGGCGACATCAGCTTCAAGGGAAACAAGATTTACTCGGACCGTATCCTCAAGCTCGTCCCGCGCCAGAAGAAGGGCATGACCTTCGTGCCCTCCAAGCTCGACAAGGACGTGGAGACGCTGGAGGAATTTTACGGCCAGGTCGGCTACCTCCAGACGCGCGTGCGGCTGGTGCGCAAGCCCAACCTCGCGACGGGCGACATCGACATCGAATACCAGGTCACCGAGAGCGAGAAATTCCAGGTCGAGTCGATCATCATCGAGGGTAACACCAAGACGAAGAGCATCGTCATCCTGCGCGAGCTCGTCCTCGGTCCCGGCGACGTCTTTGACTCGCTCCGGATGAAGATCAGCAAGCTGCGCCTCGAGAACACGCGCTTCTTCGAGGAACCCGTCAATGTCACCGACGAATCAACCAACATCCCTGGCCGTCGCAACCTGAAGATCTCGATCCGCGAGGCGCGCACCGGCAACCTGACCTTCGGCGCGGGCTTCAGCTCCCTGGAGCGCGCGGTGGTATTCGCCGAGGTCACCCAGTCCAACTTCGACCTCTTCAACCGCCGTTCCTTCTTCCAGGGCGACGGCCAGAAATTCCGCCTCCGCTTCCAGATCGGCTCGCGGTCCAGCGAGGTCATCCTGGCCTTCGAGGAGCCCTACCTGCTCGAGCGGGAGCTGGCCCTCGGGTTCCAGGTTTACCGGCAGACCTCCGACTACAACAGCGCCTTCTACGAGGAAATCCGCACCGGCGGCGAGGTCTACCTGCGCAAGCGGCTGTTCAACTGGCTGGAGGGTCGTCTGGCCTACACCTACCAGGTCGTCGACATCGCCAACGTGGCGACCTCTGCGCCGAACCTGATTCGCTTTGCCGAGGGGGCTTCGACCACCTCCAAGGTCTCCCTCGCCCTCACGCAGGACTCGCGCGACAAGATCATCAACACCACGCGCGGCAACTACGGGACGCTCGAGCTGGGCGTGGCCGGCGGTCCGCTGGGCGGCGACAACAACTATTACAACTTGGAGTTCCGGGGCTCGAAATTCTTCCCGATCGCCGAGTTCCAGGAACAGGTGCTCGCCGTGCTCGGTCGCGCCGGCGTGGTCGACAGCTTTGGCGACAGCGACAAGATGCAGACGCGCACCATCACCGATCCTACGACGGGCCTGCCGATTACCAGCGCGCCTTTCCGGCCGGGCGTGCCGTTCTATGACCGCTACTTCCTCGGCGGCCCGCAGACCCTGCGCGGCTTTGAGTTCCGCACCGTCGGCCCCAAGGACGCCACGGGCGAGCCCACCGGCGGAAACACCTACGGTTTCCTCAGCTTGGAATACTCCATGGATATCGTGAAGCCGGTGCGCTTCGCCGTCTTCTACGACGCCGGCTTCGTGAACACCGATCCCTACGATTTCAGCCCGGCGGAATACAACGACAACTTCGGCTTCGGCCTGCGCCTCTTCGTGGCGGGCGCCCCGCTCAGCCTCGATTTCGGCATCCCGCTCACGGGGGATAGGTTCAACAAGAAAGGCTCGCAGTTTAATTTCTCCTTTGGCACCCGTTTCTAATCCGTCAACCTCCACCGCAATTATGAACAAGCTGCTCCGTCCCTTCCTGACCATGGCTGCCCTGGCCGCCAGTTCCACCGCGCTGCTCGCCCAGCCGGCAGTGAAGCTGATCACCGTCGACATCGGCAAGGTCTTCGACGGCCACTACAAATCCGAAGAGGCCAACGCCAAGTTCCGCGACGCGGAGCAAAAGGCGCGCGAGCAGGCCGAGGAGCTCCGCAAGCAGGGCCAGACCATGGTGGACGAATACAAGGAGCTGGCCGAGCAGGCGAAGAACACCCTGCTGAACGCCGATGCCCGGACCAAGGCCGAGCAGGCCGCCCAGAAGAAGCTCGAGGAGATCCAGCGCAAGCAGGCCGACCTGCAGGGCTTCCTGCAGAACACCCAGAGCTCGCTCTCGCAGCGCATCGCCACCCACCGCGACCTGCTGCTGGAGGAAATCACCAAGACCGTGAACGAAATCGCCCGCCGCAAGGGCGCCACGCTGGTGCTCGACAAGTCCGGCCCTTCCGCCTTCCGCATCCCGGTCGTGCTCTACGCCGACCCGGCCTACGACATCACCGACGAGGTGCTGGCCGAGGTGAACAAGGACCGCCCGGCGGCGACAGCCAAGCCGGCCGCGCCGGCGACCACGGCCCCGGCAGCCGGCTTCACGGTGCCAAATGTCAGCAAGCCCGCCGACCCGGCCAAGAAGCCGTAAGAAACCTTGCCAAGCCCTGTTCCTGCGAACAGGGCTTTTTTGTGCCCATGCAGGTCGCCTACACCCCCGCTGAAATCGCCGCCATGGTCGGCGCGCAACGCTCGGTCGGGACCACCGCCCAGACGATCCGCGACATCGCCTCGCTGACGGCGGCGCGCGCCGGCGACCTGTCCTTCCTCGGCAACCCCAAATACCGCTCGCAGGTGGCGGGCAGCGCGGCCTCCGTCCTGCTGTTGCCATTGGATCACGTGGGCGATCCCGGGCCGGATCAGATCTTCCTCTTTGTCGAGAATCCCTCGGTGGCCCTGGCCCAGGTGTGCGCCCGCATCGCGCAGGCGCTTTGGCCCAAGCCCGCACCGGGCATCCACCCGAGCGCGGTGGTGGCGGCGACCGCCCGGATACATGCCACGGCGCACGTCGGCCCCCTTTGTGTCGTCGAGGACGGCGCGACCATCGGCCCCGGAAGCGTGCTGCAAGCCTCCGTCTTTGTCGGGCGCGATGTCCGTATCGGCGAAAACTGCTGGGTAATGCCGGGGGTCGTGATTGCCGCCGGCTGCTCGCTCGCCAACCGGGTGCAGCTCCAGCCGGGCGTGGTCATCGGCTCGGATGGCTTTGGCTATGAGTTCGTCAAGGG
>JBDHQK010000093.1:0-10094 GCA_039807025.1 Lacunisphaera sp. | reverse complement strand
ACGCTGCCGGTCCCGCTCACCCGGAGGGCGAGTTGGTTGGCATCGGTGACGCGCACCAAGGCGCAAAGCCGCGGCAGTAGCGCGGCGTCCCTGGCCAGTTCGGCGTCCAGGTCACTGACCCCTCTGGCTCGCAACTGCGCCAACTCGGCCACCACGGCGCTATAGTCGTTCTGCACGATGGGCGCGGGGGATTGCTCGAAGAGATCGCGCTGCCGGCGCTGCGTCTCCCGCAGCTCCCGCGTGCGGCGCTCGACCACCCGGCGCAAGCGACGGACCGTCAGGCTGGCGAGCAGGGCCGCCACCATCGCCCCCAGCCCGCCCCACAGCAGCCAGGGGCCCGCATCGCGCAGGCGCTCCGCCCACGTGACCGGCGGCTGGTAGAGCATGTTGTCCAGCCTGGTGGAGGCCGGCGCGTTCCGGTAGCGCCGCACGATCTCCGCCATGCGCCGCCAGCGCCCCTCGTTGATCCGGCCGAGTTCAACCAGGTCAACGTGCATCAGCACGGCCATCTGGGCCGCCTCGTTGCGCAACGCCTCCCGGTCCAGCCCCGCCCGGCGCTGCGGCCCATCCGACGGATAGCGGGTCAGGATCAGGTCGATCATCTCCTCCGGATGCTGGAGCGCATATTGCCACCCGCGCAGCACGGCCGCCCGCAGCCGGGCCACCTGCTCCGGCGCGGCCGCGAGCTTGCGCTGGGTGGTGAAAAGGCAGTCCCCGTAGAAATCCACCCCGTAGTCGAGCGGCCGCATGATGTGCACCGGCTGCCCGCGGCGCTGCATCAGGAACGGGGTGTCCAGGATGAAGGTGCTCATCGCATCGGCCGTGCCCTCGCTCAGCTCGTTGGCCTGCCAGAGGTTCGGCACCACCGTGATGCGGTCGTAACCGACGCCCTCACGCTCCAGCATGGCGCGAATCTCGGAAGCCATCGCCGTGTTGTCCAGCGCGACTCGCCGGCCCACCAAGTCGTGCGGGGTGTTCAGATTGTCCTCCGCGCGGGTCACCAGCACCAGCGGCGAATGCTGCATGATGGCCGCGAGCACCACGCTGTCGCCCCCGTCGATCCGGTTGGAGACCAATTGGTGGCTCTGCGCGATGCCGTAGTCCGCCCGGCCTTCCTGCACCTCGCGCACGGCGGACCATCGCTCGTCGGCGGTCGTTCGCACCTCCACCTCCAATCCCGCCTCCCGGAAATAGCCCTTCGCCTCGGCCGCGTAGATCCCGGCGAACTGGAATTGGTGCAGATAGGAAAGCTGCACCACCACCCGCTCCGCCGCACCAGCCTCATGGGCCAACAAGAACACCGGCAAGGCGACCGCCCACAAGCTGCCCATACATTGACGCAATCGGAGAGACATCGGCCTGAAATCCGACTCTAAGCCCGACCCGACCCTCGCTGTCGAGCCGCAAACCCCCGGCGGTTGCCGCGCTGCGTCGATCGGGCAGCGCAGCCTGTTTGCGACTCGCGGCGCGCTGGCCCGGGCTCGCCTTCACGCCCGACGGACGCATTGTCTCCCATCATGCCCTGCTCCCTTCGCCCCGCCACCGCGGCCGACGTGCCGTTCATCCTGGATTTGATCCGCGGACTCGCGGACCACGGAAAACTGGCGCACGAAGTCGTCGCCACCGAGGATTCGCTGCGTGCCACGCTGTTCGGGTCGCCACCGGCCGCGCACGTCGTGATCGCCGAAGCAGACGGCCAACCGGCCGGCTTCGCGCTGTATTTCTTCAACTACTCCACCTTCCTCGCCAAACCCGGCCTTTATCTCGAGGACCTGTTCGTTAAGCCCGAATTCCGCGGCCGCGGCACGGGCAAGGCCCTGCTCCTGCACCTCGCGAAAATCGCCAATGAGCGCGGCTGCGGCCGCATGGAGTGGTCTGTGCTCGACTGGAACGAACCCGCCAAGGGCTTCTATCGCAAGCTCGGCGCCGCGCCGCTCGAAGGCTGGCGCATCATGCGCCTGACGGGCTCCGCGCTGGCCCAATATCGCTGACCCAGCCCGTTTGGCCGCCTCCCGTGCGCCGTTGGTCGCGGCGGTCGACTGTTTGGCGCCAAACAATTGTCATGGTCACAGCACCGTTTTCCGGCAACTGTGCCGGGTTCAATTGCGACCCGCTGCTGCTGCTCCGCCCCCGCCGTTTCCACTATCTTTCGCGCCCCCGCTTCAGCATGACCCAGATCCTTACCCCGCCCCCCGCGCCGCCGGCTGTCACGCCGCTGGTGCAGCCGCTCTATGCCGAGCTGGCCGCCTCGCTCCAGTCCCTCATCGAGCAAGGCACGCTGCGGCCCGGCCATCGCGTGCCTTCCGTCCGCATGATGTCCCGGCAGCGCGGCGTGAGCATCGCCACCGTGCTCCAGGCCTACACCGTGCTGGAGAACCGCGGCTACCTCGAGGCGCGCCCGCAGTCAGGCTACTACGTCCGCCCCCGCCCCGCCTTTCTCAGCCCCGAGCCGCGCATGGCCAAGCCCATGGCCAAGCCCGCCTACGTGGGCGTGAAGGACCTCACCACCGCCATCATGGAGCGGTCGGTCAACCACGACTTCATCCCCTTCGGCGCCGCCTGCCCGCACCACAGCCTGTTTCCGAACAAAAAGCTCGCGCGCCTGCTCGGCTCCGTCGCCCGCCGCGACCCCACGCTCCTCAGCCGCGAGGGCATGAACTGGGGCTACGAGCCGCTCACCCGCGAGATTTCCCGCCGCTATCTCCAGGGCGGCGTGCCGCTCGCCCACGACGGGCTGGTCGTCACCATCGGCTGCTCCGAGGCGCTCAACCTCTGCCTCCGCGCCGTCACCAAGCCGGGTGACACGGTCGCGATCGAGACGCCCGCCTACTTCGGCTTCCTCGAGATGATCGAGAGCCTCAACCTCCGCGCCCTCGAGATCCCCACCTCCTCGCGCGAGGGCATTTGCCTCGACGAGTTGCGTGATGCCATCAAGCAGAACGACGTCAAGGTCGTGCTCGTGATGCCCAATTTCCACAACCCGCTCGGCAGCCTCATGCCGGACGAGAAAAAGCAGCGCCTCTACGACCTGCTCTGCGAATACGACCTGCCCGCCATCGAGGACGATGTGTATGCCGACACGCACTGCGGCGACTTCCGCCCCAAGCCGCTCAAGGCCTGGGACAAGGACGGCCGCGTCATGCTGTGCTCGTCCTTCGGCAAGACGCTCGCGCCGAGCCTCCGCATCGGCTGGACCGCACCCGGCCGCTACCTCGAGCGCGTGCGCCGGCTCAAGTTCACGAACACCCTGGGCACGCCCGTCGTGCTGCAGAAGACCATCGCCGAGTTCCTGCGCGACGGCGGTTATGACCACCACCTGCGCGCGCTCCGCCGCGCCTATCACCAGCAGCTGCACCAGTTCGCGCAGGCCATGCAGCGCTATTTCCCCGAAGGCACGCGCTACAGCCGCCCGCAGGGCGGCAATGTCATCTGGGTCGAGTTCCCGGCCAAGGTGGACACGCTCAAGCTCCACCACGAGGCGCTCAAGCACCGCATCAACACCGCGCCGGGCGCGCTGTTCTCGGTCAAGAACCGTTACCACAACTGCCTTCGCATGAGCTGCGGCCTGCCCTGGTCCGACGAAATCGAGGCCGCGCTCCAGACCCTCGGCGACCTGATCAAGAAGCAGCTGTAGCGGCGGTCTGTGACCGCCGGACGGCGCTCACAGAGCGCCGCTACAGAATCCCTCGCCCGTTTTCCGACCTGTTTTCCTTCCACTCTCACTTTCACTCTCACCCTCCCTTTGACCTCCGCCCCTCCTCCCTCCCGCTCCGCCCTTATCGCCGCCTTCGCCGCCATCTATCTGATCTGGGGCTCCACCTACCTCGGCATCCGCATCGCCGTGGAGACGATACCCGCGTTCCTGATGGCCGGCGTCCGCTTCCTCGTCGCGGGGACCATCGTCATCGCATTCATCGCCCTCACCCGCGGCTTCCGTGCCACGGCCAAGCAGTGGCGCGACAATGCCATCGTCGGCGGCCTCCTCTGCCTCGGCGGCAACGGCCTCGTGTCGTGGGCCGAGGAGAAGGTGCCTTCCGGCATCGCCACCCTGATCATCTCCGCCGGCCCGGTCTTCATCGTGCTGATGGACTGGGCGGTGCACGCCTTCTTCAAGGACGGCAAGCGCGGCACGCAGCCCGGTGCGCTCACCTTCGTCGGCCTCGCCCTGGGCGTCGCCGGCCTCGCCATCCTCGTCGGCCCGAGCGTGCTCACCACCGGCGCCGGCGGCCTCGACCCATGGCGCGTCCTCGGCCTGCTCGCCGCCACGCTGCTCTGGGGCGTCGGCATGCTCTACATGCGTTATGCCACGGAGCCGGCCGAACCCTTCACCGCCTCCGGCATCCAGATGCTCACCGGCAGCGGCTGGCTGCTGGCGACAAGCGTCCTCACGGGCGAGCTCTCCCGTTTCGACCCGTCGCTCATCACCGCGCGCTCCGTCATGGCGTGGGGCTACCTGGTGGTCTTCGGCTCCCTGATCGGCTTCAGCACCTTTACCTGGCTGATGAAGCACAGCACTCCCGCCAAGGTTTCCACCTACGCCTACGTGAATCCCGTGGTCGCCGTCTTCCTCGGCTGGCTCGTGCTGCACGAACCCGTCTCGCCCCGCATCTTCCTCGCCGCGGGCATCATTATCGCCGGCGTGGCCATCATCACCGTCACGAAGAACCGGAAGTCCCTCACCATCCTCCCGCGCCAGGGCGTGGCGGCCACGGCGGTGGCGTCAGCCCGCGAGAGGACCTGAGCCCCGACCTCAAACTGGCTTTTTGTGGAAACCCGGCTAGCTTGTCGGGGTCACATCACCCTCATGAAACATCGCCTCGCCCGCACCTTTCTGCTCGCCGCCTCCCTCGGTTTCCTCGCCGGCTGCCAAACCGTCGACGACCGCATCAAGGAAAAGCCCGAGGTCTTCGCCAAGCTCGACGCCGTCACCCAGGACAAGATCAAGCAGGGCATCATCGAGCTCGGCTACACCGAGGACATGGTTTACCTCGCCCTCGGCAAGCCCGACCAGATGCGCGAATCCGTCAGCGCCGAGGGCAAGGCCACCACCTGGATCTACAACACCTATTACGAGCGCTACGACGGCACCCGCTTCGCCGGCTACCATCGCAGTGTTTACTACGATCCCTATATCAAGGCCTACCGCTTCTACTACCGCCCGGTTTACGCCGACACCTACGCCCAGGAAAAGGAGGAGCGCATCCGCGTCTCCTTCAAGGACGGCAAGGCCACCGTCATCGAGCAGTCCAAGTGATGACCCGTTGGTGACGGACGGGCGGAGGCCGCCCCGCTACAGGATCGCCCGCAGCTTCGGCCCGATCTTCCGTGCCAAGGCCTTGTTGGCGTAACCCACCCACGCCACCGGCGAGGTCGTGTCGAGCGGCCCGCGCAGCGGCTTGCCGTCCGGCGCGGTGACCACGCAGCCGAGCTCCCGCGCGATGAGCGCCGTGCAAATGTCGTAGGGATGGCACGCCAGCGCCGTCTTCAGGCCGAGCTGCGCGAACGCCAGCGGCCGCAGGTCGGCAATGAAACGATCATGGCCCATCGCGAGTTCGTAGAGCTGGCCGCCGGTGCTCAGGTATTGGTCGTCGAAAATGTCAGGGCTGTTGCCCAACGCGCGCCAGAGCTTCGCCTCGCGTTCCACCAGCCACGTCTTGCCTGGCGGGAAGAACTTCACGAAGGAGGCGAAGCCGTGCGCCAGATCGCACGCGCGTGACGGCTGCGGCGAAAACTTCGCGCGCCGACTTGTCCGCAAATCGAGCCGCATCGCCACCACGCCCCCTCCCCGCACCGCGCTGAGCTGGTCGGCGAATCCGCCCTTGCTCGTCGGCAGCTCCGTCATGGCGGCAACGACGATGTCTCCCAGGTTCGTCTTCGCCCCGCGCTGCGGCGCCAGCGCCGCCAGACTCCACGCGGAGCGCTTATCATACATCAGGCCGCGCGTGCCGTCGATCGGGTCGAGGATGCATTTGAGGAGTGTCTTCGCCACCGGCGTGCCGCGCGGGAACGTGACCGCGTTGCCTTCCAAGCCCTCCATCACGAGCTCCACCGGCCAGCGCCGTGGCCAGTTTTTGGCAAACCACGCCAGCACCGCGTGCTCGCTGACCTTGTCGATGGCGTAGATCGTGTCGGCCGACGTCACGGCCGCGACCTTCGCCATCCGCCGCGCCCCGCGCCGCTGTGCTTCGCGCACGGCATCGCGAATGTGGTCCTGCAGCCGGCAGAGCAGCCGCCGGGCCCGGTCGAGTTGAACGAAAGTCACATGGACAAGTTTCCGCCCAACCGGAACTGAGGCCAGAGCAAAACGGTTCAAAACGGCAACTCTCAGGCCGTGCGCCTGCCTGGGCCTTCCGCCTGCCCGGCAAGGAGGCCTCCATCCGCCGAGGAGGCCACAAGATCATCCTCGTTCCGATGGGCGGTGTCAGATGGCCGAAGGTTTTTTCGCTCGATCCGCATCGCCGACCAGGCCTTTGGTCGGTCGCCGCAGGGTGAGTTGCCGTCGGCGATCGACCTCGGGGCATGAACCTGCTGCTGGACACGAATGTCTGCGTGGATGTCCTGCGCGGCCATCCGCAGGTCATGCGGCACATGGAGGCTGTGAGCCCGGTAGAGTGCGCCATTTCGTCCGTCACCGCCTTCGAGCTGCTGAGTGGCCTCCGGCGCAGCGCGCAACCCGAGCGGGAAACGCGCAAGCTGGAGAAATTCTTCGCCGTGGTCGGCGGGCTGTCGTTCGACACCAAGGCCGCCACCCAGGCGGCCAACCTTCGCGGCGCGCTGGAAACCGCCGGACTCAAAATCGGGCCCTACGATCTGCTGATCGCGGGGCACGCCCTGAGCACCGACTGCACCCTGGTGACCAACAACACGCGGGAGTTCTCGCGGGTGGAAGGACTGCGACTGCTCGGCCGGCGGAGCTGAATGCCAAACATTCTCCGCAGCTTGCTGCAGGGGTTCCATGGGAGAATTAGGACGCCACCAGGCCAGCTCCGCACAAGCTGGACCGGGTAAACCGAGAATTTAATCCCGGCATGTGCGCCGCGAAAGGACCGCGTTTAATCACCGCAGCGCCACCATGAGGCACGGGCGCGACGAGAGCCCTATTTTTCGCAGGCGGGCGCTGACTTGGTTTGCCAGTCATAGGCCCGGCGACGGTTGGTGTTCACGGCGCCTCAGTTTTGCCGAGGAACCGGGCGATGCCATCAGAGAGCCAACGAACCGCCGGCCTTCTTCATCGCCTTCCGCAGCGGTTCATCCAGCGACGCCAGAGGCAGACCCTTCCTTAGCGCGAGTTCGAGATAGGCGGCATCATACACCGTCAGGTCAAAACTCTCCGCGAGCGCCAGCGTCTTGGACCACGCCACACCCAGGGTCTGGTCATCCACCTCGATGTCGTAGAGGGTCAGGGTGGAGAGAAACTTGTCGATCCCGGCCCGGTCGATCCGGTTCCTGCGCTTGGCCCCGAGCAACACATTGCCCAATTCCAGGTGCCACAGCGCCGGCACCCAGGCCTTGCCGCCGACCACCAGCACCGCATGCAACGCATGAGTATCCGCCGTCGCCTCGGATGCAAACACCCAGGGCAGGGTCGCCGAACTATCGAGCACGAATTCTTTCACCGCCGGCCCTCGTCAATCAAAGCCCGGATCGGGAGGCCCTTGAGGCTGTAACGTTCGCTCATGACCCGCAGTTCCGCGGCTGCTTTCTTGCGCTCCTTGAGCGCGGGCCCGGCGGGAACCAGACGGGCGACCGGGCGGTCATGCTTGGTGATGGTGATCTCCGCTCCCTTCCCGACCCGCTCCAGGAGTTCAGAAAAGGCGTTTTTGGCCTCGAAGGCCCCGATGGTGCTGGCGCCGGTTTTCATGGGAAACAGGCTAGATAAACAGGCCTGTTTGTCAAGCGCACCCCGGCCCACCGGGGCTTGGCGTTGGATGGCTTTATCCGCGCATTGTTTGGCGGAAGGAACCGGAGTGAACCTGCCCTACCGCAAGGCTGCCATCAGTCTCGTCCGCGACGACAGACCGAACTTCCGCAGGCAGGCGCTGACCTGGTGCTTCACCGTCGGCTCGGCCTTGCCGAGGAACAGGGCGATCTCCTTGTTGCTGTAGCCGGCACAGACGTAGCTCAGCACGCGCTGCTCGGCGGACGTGATTGGCACCTGGTCCGGCGCAGGGGCCACGGGGCGCGGCAGGAGGCAGTAACGTTCGGCGACCATGCTGGGTTCTATCTAACCACGAAGGACACGAAGTTCACGCAGCCGAAACGGTTTGGGTCTCTCAACTCTCAGCCATCAACTTTCAACTGCGGCGCCGGGCGCCGCTACAGCTTCAGGAGCCGCTTCACCTCGGCCTCGAGCTTGGGGCCTCGAGCGCTGGTCGAGACGAGCTTGCCGTCCTGATCGAGCAGGAACATCGCGGGGATGGATCGGATGCCGAATTTCACCGCAATCTCGTTCTTCCAGAATTTGCCGTCGAAGAACTGCGGCCAGGGCAGATTGTTTTCCCGGCAGTAATCGAGCAGCTTCTGCTTGTCCTTCTCGCTGTCGAGCGACACGGCCACGACCTCAAAGCCCTTGTCGTGGTAGGCCTCATAGACGCGGCGGACGTTGGGCATCTCCTCCTTGCACGGGCCGCACCAGGTCGCCCAGAAGTCGATCAGCACGACCTTGCCGCGGAGTTTGGCGAGATCGACCTCGCGGCCGTCCACGGCCGTGAACTTCAGGTCGAACCCTGCCGCCCTTGCGGCCCGCGCCGTGAGCCGGTCGGCGGCCAGGGCGGCAATCTTGGGCTGGGGGCTGGCCTTCATCTCCTGCAACATCCCGGCGTAGGAGGTCGGATCGGTCCGCTCGGCAAGGCGCAGCATCTCACCGACGAACTCGGGAAAATACCGCGACTCCGGTGCCCGTTGGGCGAAGCTCGCGTAAATGCCGCGATATTTTTCGAGCTTCTCCGCCGGGCTGAGCGCTTTGTCGAAAAAGACGGCAATTGCCGCGTGAGAGAGCGCCCCGCCCACGGCCTCGGCGGGGGCGTCGGGTGCGACCAGGATCGCGGTTTCCAGCGCCTGCATGCGCTCCTGCCAGGCAGTCCGCGCTGCTGTATCATACTCGATGAGCGCCTGCCGCTTGGCTGCATCCCGCGCCGCCACCGCCTCATCGTAACCGGGCTTGATGGTGACAATGAAGTCGCGGAGCGAGTTTACCGCGATGGCGGCCGCGTCCCACCGGCGCGGGTCGGCCGGATGGTCGGCCATGTATTTCAGCGCGGCCTTTGCCTTGGCCTCGGCCTGCCGGTCTCTCCAGAGCAGGCTTTCGGAGGGTGCGGGCTTGCGGTCGTTCTTGAGCTCGCCATTCGGCCCGCGGGAGACCCACGGCGGCGGTTGGGCGGCTAGGGCCGTGATCGCCGCGTAGTCGGTGTCAGCCTGGGCATCGGCCGCCGCGGCGGCGACGCCGAGCCCGGAGAGGGCGAAGGCAAGGGCAAGCAACCGTCGGGGTGGGATTATCATCGTGAAATCGGGCAAAGGGTTGAAGGAGTGGACCGGGCGCGAAGTTTCACCCCGTGCCGCTCATTGCGAGCCCAGCCCCGCCAGGCGGGCAATCCAGCTGAAATTCCTGATGGCTCGCCATGTCGCTGCGCTCCTTGCGATGACCTGCGAAACGTCACCGCTCAGAACTTCTTGCGCAGGCTGATCGTAAAGCGGCGCATGAGTGGGTCGCCGATAGTGCTGTAGGCGCTGGATCCGAACGGCGCGAGGTTGGCGAGGATCGGCGGGCTCGTGTCGAACACGTTCTGCACGCCGATGGTGATCTGGCTGTGGGCGAGGAACCGCCGCCAGCCGTCGGGCTGCTCGCCCCAGCGATAGCTCGCGCTGAAGTCGTGATAGACTTGGCCCGGGACCGTGTCGGAGCCCTGGTTGAGCACCGCGGTCGTGCGCGTCGCCGCCGCCGAAGTCGCAGTATAGATGTAGTAGGAACCGGTGTATTGCGCGTTCCAGCCCACCGTCCAGGGGCCGCGGGTCCAAGTCAGCCCCCCGTTGCTGCGCCACTCGACCGCACCGTTAGTATACCCCACCGTCTCGACCCAGGGGGCCCCGACCAGTGC
>JBDHQK010000002.1:0-48549 GCA_039807025.1 Lacunisphaera sp. | reverse complement strand
GGGGATGTTTTTCATGGAAGAGGGGAGAGCGAACTGACCCGCCGCCGCGCGATTGGTTGCGCGGCGGCGGCGAGATAATGACGCGAACCTTAGAACGGCAGATTGAACGTGAACTCGTAGGCCCGGCCGAGGATGAGCTGGCTGTGCAGGGCGGCGTTGAAGCCCCAGACCGTGTCGGAGAACGGCGGCACCTTGTCGAAGACGTTGTTCACGCCGACGCCGACCCGGAGGTTCTTGCCGTAGCCGCGCCACACGCCGGTCTTGAACTCATAGCCGAGGCGCAGGTCCAGCTTGGCGACCGCCGGGGTGGGGTAATAGGTGACGGCCGTGCTGTTCTGCACGAGGGTGTTGCCCGCGTTGTTGGACAGGAAGCTATCGAGATACCACAGGAAGGCGGAGGCATTCCAGCTGTTCTTGCGCCAGAAGAGCGCGGTGTTGAACTTCCACTTCGGCGGCGAGGAGGTGTCGTCGTCGAGGATGACCGCCGGCTGGCCGGGGGCGAGCTGGCGGGTGGCTTCGAGCGTGGTCGTGGCGGCGACGTTCACGTGCCAGTGGCCGAGCTGTTCCCAGGGGAGGTTGTAGTCCACCGAGAAATCAGCGCTGCGGTTCACGATGCGGCCGAAGTTGATGAAGGTCTGGTTGACCGCGGTGATCTGGCCGGGCTGGCCGAGCGCGGTGTCGGCCGCCGTGGGGGCGGCGCGGGTGATGCGGTCGGTGAACAGCGCCTCGTTGTTCACGATGGTCTGGGCCGAGAGCACCTGCAGCGCGCCGGACTGGGTGGTCTCGTAGTAGTTCACCTGGAAGCTGAGGCCCTTGGCGAAAGCGGGCTCGTAGACGAGGCCGAGGAAGGTGTTGTCCGTGGTCTCGGACTTCGGGTTCGGATTGGAGCCACGGGACACGATCACGCCGGGAGTGCTGGCGGGCGTGCGGCGCGGGTCGGTGATGGTGGAGGTCAGGTTGGGGGAGGAGACGAGATATTCCGTCACGCCCGGCGCGCGGAAGCCCTGGCTCCAGCTGCCGCGCAGCAGGAGTGAGCGCACCGGCACCCAAGTCAGGCCGACCTTCGGCACGGACTTGGAGAACGGGCCGACTTCCTCAGCGCGACCGGCCAAGTTCAGCTCGAGCCGCTGGGTAAAATCCTTGGCGTTGGCCTTGCCGATGAAGGGCAACACGAACTCGGCGAAGGCCGCGTGCGTGGACTGGCTGTTGGCCACCTCGGTGACGGTGGCCACCGGCACGGCCAGCAGGGAATAGTTGATGGTGATGCTGTCGACCTCGTTGCGGGAGGTGGAGGCGCCGAAGGCCATCCGCACCGGGCCGCCCCAGAAGTCCATCAGGTCGCCGTTGGCGGTGAACTCGAGGCTCTTCCCCTCGGCGGCGGTGTGCAGGTAGGGATAAACGGCGAGCGTCTCAAGCAGGGCGGCTTGGGAAGGGGCGCCAGGAGTCCGGTAATCGACGAACGGATTGAAGCGCTGCGCGGGGTCGGCGTTGTTGAGGAGGTTGGCGAAGCCCGCGCCGTTGAAGTTGCGGGTGATCTGCCGGGTCTTCTGCTTGTCCCAGGTGCTGCCAAGGTCGAACTCCCAGGTCCGGCCGAACTTGCCGCGGATGCCGGCGTTGGCCGCATCAGCGACCGTGCGCATCTTTTGCGTATCGGCGCCGAACTCGGGCAGCACCATGGCGATCTGCACGTTTTGGTTGAAGGGGTTGTAGGCCGCCAGTTGGACGGCCGCGGTGCCGAAGCCACCCGTGATCGAGTTGGCCGACAGCTGGGCCACCATCTTGCTCTCGTTCTTCGTCGTGCGGAAGCCGGCGTAGAGGTCAAGCTGGTCGTTCAGCTGGTAGCGGAAAGTGGAGTTGAAGCCCGTCCGCTTCGACTCCGGGATGAGGTCGAGGTAGGAGGCGGTGTTGTAGCGGCGCTGGCCGGCGGCGTTGACGATGGAAGCGGGCGGCACCGGGCTGGTGACCTGGACGAACTGGCCGAGGGTGGGCGTCTGGGTTGAGCCCATGGGCACCATGACCACGCGGACGCCGGGGAAGGCGTCGAAGTTGCCGGAAACGAGGCCGCCCGAGGCCTGGATGACGGCGGGATAGCCATAGTTTAGGCGGAAGTCGCGGCCGTAGAGCACTGCGCCGGTCGAGAGCACAGTGCCGGCGGCGATGGCGGTATGATCTTGGTTCTTGGAGAAGCTGCGATCCGAGGCCTTCAGGTTCTGGCGATCAAAATGCTCGATCGATACGGTGCCGCTGAGCTTGCCGTAGCTGAAGCCGTGCAGGACGCTGATGTTGCGCTCGCGCCCACCGCCGTGCTCGGAGGCGCGGTAGCCACCGTTGATCTCGGTGCCGGAGTAGTTCTTCTTCAGGACGATGTTGATCACGCCCGCGACCGCATCGGCGCCGTAGATCGCCGACGCGCCGTCGGTGATGAGCTCGACCCGCTCGATCATGCCCAGCGGGATGGTGTTGAGGTCGACGAAGCCCTGACGGGTGTCGGTGCCGCGGTTGCCGGCGCCGGACTGCATCGCGCGCTTGCCGTCCACCAGCACGAGGGTGGAGCCGGAGCCGAGGCCGCGGAGGGAGACGCCCGAGACGCCGGTTTGCGCGGGCGGGGCGGCGGAGGAGCCGAGCACGAAGTTGAACGCCGGCGAGGTGGTCTCCGTGCGCTGGCCGAACTCGGGATTCAGCTCGTTCGGCGCGCTGCCGCGGCCGGAACTGATGCCGGAGTAGACCTGGGGCAGCTGATTCAGGAAGTCCGAGAGCGTGAACGCACCGGTGGAGCGGATGTATTCCGAGTTGTAGGTCGAGACCGGGGACGGGCCCTCGTTCTCCGCCTGGCGGATGCGGGTGCCGAGCACCGTGTAGGTCTCCAGCTTGATCGCGCTGGTCAGGGTTTTCTGCGTGACCACCGCGTCGGCATCAGCCGCGCGGCTTTCGCCGTTTTTTGCCGCAGCGGGGTCGGCGCGGAGCCCGAGGGCGCCGGTCTTCTCATCCTGGATGACGGTGAGGCCGGTGCCGGCCACCATCTTCTCCAGCGCCGCGCGCGGCGTCATCTCGCCCGTCACGGCGTGGGTGTGGACACCCTTCACCGCCTCGGTGGGCATGAGCACCTCGACGCCGGACTGGCCGGAAAACGCCTTGAGGGCGTTGGTCGCCAAGTCGGCGGGCACGTTGAAACTCTTGGTGGCGGTGGCTTGGGCCGGGGCGGCCAGCGTCAGGGCCAGCAGGGCCGCCAACGCGCTGAATCTACGGATGAGGGTGTGAGCTGTCATGGTTAGGTAGGTGTAAGCAGATCGTCGGCCGGGGGCCGAAGGTGGGGCTGCAATAGAACCTGACGCCCCGGCGCGCCAAATCTGTTACAAGAATTTTTCGACCCCGGCGGCCCCGCCGCCCGTGCCCTCAGGGCCGGGCGCGCAGCAGGAGGGTATGGCCGTCGAGATCCTCGGTCTGGAGGCCGAAGCTCTCCTCGACGATGCGGACAAAGCCCTCCGGATTATCGGAGCGGAAATAGCCGTCCACGCGCAACCGGCCCACGGCCGGATCCTTGATGAGTATCTGGGTGATGTTCTGGCGGTTCAGCCGGGCCGCGGCCTCGTGCAGCGTGGTGTTGCTGAACACTTCCCGGGTGTCGCGCCAGGACAAGCGCTGCTCCAAGTCGTTCTCCGTCAAGGTTTCGACCGTCGGTGCGGCGGCGGGCTCGACGGCCGTCGTGGCAGCGCTCGTCCCCGGGATGCGCATGGCGGGCCGAAGCAGCATCATGGGAATGATCGCCTTCTGGCCCGCCGCGAGCCGCAGGGGATTGGCGTCGCTCGCGGTGGCGGTGTTGCGCCCGACATCCACGGCGCCCTCCTTGACCACGATCTCGACGGCGGCCGCCTGCGCCTGCACCGAGAAAGCCGTGCCGACGGCGCGCACCGTGATGCCCTGGGACTCCACGAAGAACGGCCGCGCCGCATCCTTCGCCACGCGGAAAAACGCCTCGCCCCGCACGAGCGTCACCCGGCGGACGTCCGCCTGCTCGTAGTGGACGGCGATCTCGGCCCCGGGCTTCAGCTCCACGACGGAGCCGTCGGGCAACCGGCGGATGCGGTCGTTGACGGCGAGCCGGCTGCGGTCCTCGCGGGCCGGCTCCAGCGTCGGCTCATCCAGGCGCACCCACAGCAGGGCGGCGAAAATCACCACGGCGGCGGCGGCCGCCGCCTGCACGCGGCGGGTCCGGCGCTGGCGCGCGCGCCGCTCCAGGCCGGCCAGCACCGCGCTGATGGCGCCGCCTTCCTGCACGCGGTCGAACACCGCCCAGGCCTCGGACAGGCGGTCGAAGGCCTCGGCATGCCGCGCATCCGCCGCCAGCCAGTCTTGGAAAATCTGCTGCTCCGCCGCGGTCAGGCCCGCATCACAGCGGGTGACCCAATCGGCGGCAGCCGCCTCGATGGCGGGCAGCGGGGGACGGACGGTGGCGGGGCGCGCGTTCATGGTCGGCTCAGGCGACGGCGGAGCGACTCGGCCACGCGCCGCAGCCCGCGGGCAGCTTGCACCTGCACGGTCTGCTCGGAGAGCCCGAGGCGGGCTGCGATGTCCTTTTGGGAGACACCGCGAAGTTTGCGGAGGATGAAGATTTCACGACAGCGGGCCGGGAGTCCGTCGATCGCCTCCACCAACAGGTCGATTTCCTGCTGGCGGGCGGCGGTGGCGGCGGCATCGGGCTTCTCCTCTAGGACGATCAGCCGGGACAAATCTGTTACGACATTGATGGGCGAGTGCCGCTCGTGCCGGAGGGTGTCGAGCGCGAGGTTGCGGGCGATGCGGAAGAGGAAGGCCTTGGCCGAGTCGATCGGCTGCCGCGCCCGCGCCTGCCAGATGCGGAGGTAGGACTCCTGCACGACGTCGTCCACATCGCGGACCGCCGGGAAGCGCCCGCGCAGCCACGCCTTGAGCGAGGGGCCGTGCGGCTGCACCTCGTCCTGGAACCATTTCTCGGGCGGCGCGGGTTTCTCGGGCGGCGGTTTCACGGGATGAGAGCCCACCCTACCCCAGCCCGCCCACCCCAACCAGCCCAAAGGCGGTCATAGCCCGGTGCGCGCGGTGGTCAGCCCTGTTTGGCGGGGCGGGACGGAGCGGGCAGCGGGGTGTTTTCCAGCTCGATCAGCCGGTGCAGCTCATCGAGGGCGGCGGTGTGCTGCATCGCCAGCAGGAAATCCCAGGCGGCAAGCGTGCGGCGGTAGAAGAGCGTGCGCTCGGCGGCGATCTTCACACCCAAGGTGCGCGGCGGCGGCAGGGTGTTGGCGCCGGCCCGCGGCGGCGGGAAGAGCTTGGCGGCGGCCGCGGCGACCGCCGGATCCTTCGACGCCCGCGCCCACTCGCCGATCTTCGCGCGGCGCTGCGCGCCCCACCGCGACACGGCCTCGGCCTTTTTCCGGTCGAGCTTCGCGGGGAAGGCGTAGCCGGAGGCCCAGTAGATGTCGTTGAGGATCGGGTTCTGCCAGCCGCGGGCGAACATCAGATCGCGTCCCTTTTCGTCCGCCTCGATCAGGCGTTTTTCGAAGGCGAGCACCTCGCCCTTGAGATCCTTGATTCTTTTCGCCTCGACCGCGGCCTTCCACGCCGGGCGCACGACTTCCTTCCACAGCGTGGAGCGCTCGTTCGGCCCGGTGGCCGGCGGCCGCGGACGGCCCTCGCGATTCGCGGCCGGGCCGATGGTTTTTTCCAGTTCGGCGCGCGTGCCGCCGGTGATCATCTTCGCGGCGCCGGCATTTTGCTCCGTCATCCGCGCGAGGAAGCGGGCAAACTGCTCCCGCCGCGCGGCGAAGGCCGGGTCGGCGTTCTCCGCGAGGCCGGTCTCCACGGCCCGTTGGTAGGCGGCGACGCGTGCCTTCACTTCCGGTGTGAGCGCGGATTCATCCGCCAGTTTCTCGATCAGGCCGGCCCATTGCTCGAGGTATTGCTCCGAGCTGCTGCGGGGCTTGTCGATGGTCTGGTCCACCAGCACGGCAGCCTCGTGCGCGGCGGCATAAGAGGACACGCCCGGACCGGTGCGCTGGCCGTCGAACAGCCCGATGCCGAGCAGGGCTTCCGGCACGAAGCGCTCGTAGCCCGCCCAACGGTCCGGGTCCGGATCGGGGTCGCAACCGGCGGCGAGCGAGGCCTCATCCACCGCTGTGAAACCCGCGGCCAGTGGCGGTGGCATCGGCATGGTGAGCTGCCGCCACTTGGCGACCGGCTCGGTGAACCAAGAGGCCTCGGGCCAGAGCTCGCGCGGCACGCCGAGGAAGTGGAATCCGCCGGAATGGCACTGCGTCATGCAGAACACGACGCGCCCCTCCCCCAGCCCGGCATCGAGCGCTTCACGCAGGTCGGTGACGCTGAGCTCCTCCTGCGGGTTGGTGCGCCAGCCGCCCTTGTCGGTCGGCTCGAGCTGCCACATGGTGACGACGCTCTCCTTGGGCTCCTGCTTCGCCAGCGAGCCGTGGTCGCCGATGAAGAGGTAGAGCGTGCCGCCGTCGTGCACGGCGGGCAGGATCTCCTCGCGCAGCGCCTTGAGGAAGTCCGCCTTGCGCGCGGGGCGGTTGTGCTTCAACGGGCCCGGCAGCCAGGATTCGCGAATATAGCCCTTCTCCTTCACCTGTTTGCGGACGTCCGCCAGCAGCGCGGGCTCGCCCTCGCGGTTGCCGACGCCGAAGAACACCCAGACGGAATCCGGCGGATAGGTGCGCTGCAGGTGCGCGGCCATTCCCTTCGCCTGGAGGTATTGGGAGTAGTTGTTGGTCAGCGGCGTGCCCCCGCCGGAGAGAAGCACATAAACATCGCGGGCCGCAACCGGCGCCGGGAGGGCGGCCAAGGCCAGCAGGGCGAGAACAAGCCTGCACAAGGAGAATGACGACATGATCCGAGTGGGAACAGATTTTCCCAATCGGCAAACCCCCAGTGATGCGTAGGCCCATTGGACTACGTGTCCCGGCCGACGAAGCCCGCGGGCCACTTGTAACACTATTGAGGATTACCTATTGAAGTTACATGTGTCCGTCCATGGGTAGGGCGAGGCGTCCCTGCCGAGCCGCTCTGTAGCACGGCTCATCCGGAGGATTCGCCCCACCCATCGCCACGTCACATCTTTCGGTAATCCTCAATAATAGGTTACAAGTGGCGGAGCCCGGCCAAGAGTTCGGGCGGGGTTACTCCAGCAGCTTCTTCAACGCGGCCTCGAGCTTTTCGCCGTGGGTCTCGGTGGTGACGAGGCGACCGTCCCGACCGAGGAGGAACGTGGCGGGGATGGAGCGGATGTTGTATTTCAGGCCGACCGGATTCTTGCCGGGGCCTTCGTAGAACCAGTGGGGCCAGTTCAGTTTTTCGTCGGCGATGAACTTGAGGAGCTTGGCCTTGTCGCCGGCGCGGTCGAAGGAGAGGCCGATCACCGCGAAGCCCTTGTCACCCCACTTCGCGAGCGCGGCCTTCACGTAGGGCAGCTCCTTGATGCAGGGCACGCACCAGGTCGCCCAGCAGTCGAGGAGCACGACCTTGCCGCGGTAATCGGCGAGATCCACCCGGGTGCCGTCCGTCGCCGTGAAGGTGAGCTCCATCGGGGTTGTCCGGAGCTGGTGGATCGCGAGCTGGCCGCGGCCATACTTGGCGAGGTCTTCGCTGTCGCTGGCGGCGAGTTTCACGAGGTGGGCCCCAACGGCGTCGGGTTGCTGTTGCTCGAGCCCGCGCACATATTCCTGTTCGAGGAAGGTGCGGTAGGCCGAGGCCGGGGCGCGGGCGGCGATGAGCTCGATGCGCTGGCGCAGGGCGCCGAGATCGGCGCGGCCGGTGGTGTCAACCTGGATCGCGATGTCGTTCTTCGCCCCGACCCACTGGAGCCCAGCCCAGACGTTGTCGGGCCAGGCCTTCTGCCTGAGCACATCGGCGACGGCGCGGCGCAGGTGCTCCTGCCACGAGGGGCGGAGGCTGGCGCTGCGCGGATCATCGCCCATCCAGCCGCCGAAGCTGGAGAGGTTGAACAGGATGCCGCCCACGCGGCGCTCCTCGGGGAATTTTTCGAAAAACTCGAAGGCCTTGCCGGTCACGAGGTCGAAGTTCACGTTGGTGCGGCCTTCGTCGCGGTCACCCATGCCGCGGGCATGCTCCGACCAGATGGCGGTAGCGACGGGATCGAGCACCGGCTTGGCGTCCTGGGCGAACAGCGGGCTGCCGCCAAGGGCGAGCAGTATGACAAGGGTGGTGCGGGAGAACATGAGGGGAAAACGGGGCGGCTGGATCGCAGCCGCCCTCGGGATGAATCACAGCCTCTTCTTCACGGCCAGCGTGACGTAACGCTGGCGAGGGTCCTCGAAGCGGCTGTAAGGGCTGTAAACGTCGGTGCGGAAGGCGGGCTCCTTGTTGAAGACGTTGCGCACGCTCAGCGTCCACTTCGTGGAGTCGAGCCAACGCTGCCAGCCGGCCTTGCCTCGACCGGCGGGGATGTCGTAGGAGAGCTGCAGGTCCCACAGCGTGGCCGAGGGAATCCTGGCGCCGTCGAGGCCCGTGGCGGTCGGGAAGACCAACGTGGGGGTCGTCGTCGAGGTGCTGTAGGAATCGATGTAGGTGGCGGTGACGCCGCCGGTCCAGCGGCCATGCTCGACGAACACGGAGCCGTTGCCTCGCCACTTGAGCGGGCTACTGGCGGTGGTGCCGGTGGTGCCGACGCGCTCGACGATCGGGTTGACCGGCAGAATCTGGTCGCGGAACGAGTCGGTCCAGGTCACGGCGGCGAGTGCCGTGAGCTTGGTGCCGGCGGCGATCTCGTGCGTGTAGCGGACCTTGGTGTCGATGCCGGTGGTCTTGGTGAAGCCGACGTTGACCGGCCGGTAGTCGATGGAGAGCACCTGGCCGAGCCAGCCGTTGGCGATGTCGGTGGGCGTGGGTGCCGCGCGGGTGACGCGGCCTGGATAGGACTCCGGCGAGGCGAGGATCACCGAGGGGCCGGCCGGGGAGAGGATGGCGTCGATCTTCTCGATGTTCCAGAAATCGACGGTGAGCGTCAGGCCGGGCAGGACGCGCGGGGTGAATATGACGCCGTAATTCCACGAGGTCGAGAGCTCGGGCTTGAGGGTGGGATTGCCGCCGGAGATCTCCTCGTGGACGTAGTTGTAGAGCAGGTTGCCGCGCGCCGGATCGGTGAACGGGGTGATGGCGGCGGGGTTGATGCGCGGGCTCTCGTAGGTGGACTGGTCGGGCGGGAAGAAGCCCTCGGCATACGACACGCGGAAGGCGATGTCCTTGACCGGGGCGACGCGCAGCGCGACGGCGGGGCTGGTGGCGGCGGTGGAGTCGTCGGTATTTTCCCAGCGGACGGCGGCGTTGAGCTCGGCGGACTCGATCGGAATCGGGCGCCACGACTTGCCCACGAGCGGGATGACCGTCTCCAGGAAGACCGACTCGGTGCGGCGGCTCTGGTTGGCGGTGCTGTCGCTCGGCCCGATGATGCCGGTGGGGATGGCGGAGAGGATCGCCTCGCTCACGCGCACGGTGGAGTTCGTGCGATACTTGCTCCAGATGACCTCGGCGCCGGGGGAGATGACGAGCGGGCCGGCCGGGAGGTCAAACACCTCGCCGACGGCGCGCAGGTTCACCTGCGAGAGGCCGTTGTAGTAGGTGTAGCCGCGGCGGTATTCGAGGTAGTCGGCCATCACGTCGCCGCGCGGGTAAACGGTGTGGTCGGCGAGCGGATTGTAGAGCGCGCGGCGCTGGGCCTGGGTCAGGGTGCCGACCGCGGTGCTGGTCACGAAGGTGTTGAGGTTCTGATTGGTGTTGATGCCGGTGGAGTGGCTGCGGCCGTATTCGCCGGTGCCGTCGAGCGACCATTCCCACCTCTCGTTGAACCGGCCCTTGAAGCCGAGCAGCGCCCGCGCGCCCTGACGCTCCTGGAAGAGCGACGGATCGGGCAGGTCCACCGGGTCATAGTAAACGACAACCGGGACGCCGACGAAGCCGGGCGTGACGTTGGTGCGGAAGGGATTCAACGGATCCGTCGCCGACAGGCTCATGCTCGAGAGATTCATCGGGAAGGTGGTTTCCGAGCGGAAGTAGGTGACGCCGACCTCAGCATACATGGAGAGCTTGTCCTTCACGAACTCGTGCTCGAGCTGCGAGGTGAACGCATAGCGATCCTCCGGACGGTAGATGATGGAGCGGTTGTAGCGCCCGCCGAGGTTGGCCTGGCCGGCGCCAGCCACGAACGAGGAGGGCGTGAGCGCGGTGCCGTCCTGATTGGCCGGGATCGCGGCGTAGCGGACGCCGGTTGTGCCGGGGATCGGCAGGGTGCCGGTGAGCGAGTTGACCAGGACGGTGCCGGGCATGCCGTTGAAGGCCTGGAGAATGTATTGCTCGAAGGCGGAGCGGCCGCTGACCGTCGCGGTGGTGTTGGCCGGGTAGCGCGCGAGGAGGTTGTCGAGGTAGGGGCGGTCGCTGTTGTAGAGCGGGCCGCTGTGCTGGTAATCGACGGTGAAGGAGAACCGGGTCCGGCCGCCGTTGAAGGTGCGGCCCTCGAAATAGGTCAGCTGGTAGCGTTCCGCGCCGCCATCCGTGCTGGTGCCGCCGCTGACGGTGAGATCCCGGCCGGTGTAGTCGCGGCGGAGGATGATGTTGATCGCGCCGCCGATGGCCCCGCCGCCGTAGATGGCGGAGGCGGAGGAAGGCAGGATCTCAATGCGGTCAATGGCGGCGAGCGGGATGCGGTTGAGGTCGGGGCCGGCCGTGAGGTTGCCGCGCTGGAGGCGGCGGCCGTTGACGAGGATCGTGGTCTGCAGGGAGGAGAAACCGCGGAGCTTCACCTCGGAGTTCTGGTAGGTCGCGCCGCCGGCGAAGGCGGGGTTCATCGCCGCGCCCTGCAGCGACTGGCTGCCGTAGTCGCTCGCCTGGGTTACCACGCGGAAGAGTTCCTCCAGCGAGGTGACGCCGAGGCGCTCGATGTCCACGCGGTTGATGACGTCATAGGCCAGCGCCCCGGCCTCGTCGGTGCGGACGATGGTCTGGTTGGCTAGGCCGTTGATGCGGGTGCCGACCACCTCGTATTTTTCCAGCTCGATGGCGCCATTGCTAGTTCTGGTCGGCTTTTCCGGGCGGGCGCTTGGCTCCATCTGCGCCGCCCGCTGGTCGTTTGGGCCGGCGTCCCTCCGCACGGCGAGCGCACCGGTGCGCTCATCCTGCACGGCAACAAGGCCGGTGTGGGTCAGCATGGCATCGAGGGCCTCGCGGGCGGCATACTCGCCCTTGACCGCCTGGGTCTGCACGCCGCGCACTTGGTCAACTGGGTAGACGATCTGCACACCCGACTGCTGCGTGTAGGCTTTCAGGGTCTGCGCGGCGTCGCCCGCCGCGAGGTCAAAGGATTTCTTGGCCACATCGGCGGAGGCCGACAGCGCGCACAGCGACAACGCAAAAACGCCGGCGGCCAGCGCGCGCAGGCGGGAGAGGAGCGGAGGGAGGGATGGGATCATGTTTGGCGGAAGGTGTGACGTGCAGACGAGCGGGCCGGGCTTTTCCAGTAGCCGGATGGAGGGGAATTTTCGGGGCGAAACAGCCGTATGACACATTCACCGCCCGCCGGCCTCGCGAAAAGACGGCCCGGGCCTCGCCTCACTGCGCCTGCCGCAGGATAATCGAGTTGCCGTGGCGGAAGGCCCGCACGTTGAAGCCGGTTTCGAGCAACCGCACAAAACCCTCGACGTTGTCCGCCCGCAAATTGCCGCCGACCACGATGGCCGCGGTGCGCGCGTCATTCACCGTGAGTTGCTGCCGGTTGTAGCGGTTGAACTCGGCGGCGACATCCCCGAGCGGCATCTCCACGAACTCCAGGCGCAGCCCTTGCCACGCCAAGGCACGCTCGACCTCGGCGGGGGTGACGTCCTGCACGGCGGGCGCGGCGGTCTCCGTCAGGCTGACCACGGCCCGCTGGCCGGCGGTGAGGTAGGTGGGGCTGGCGTTGACCGGCGGCGCGGGCTCTCCCGGCAGGGCTCCGGCCGGATCGATCACCTGCACCTTGCCCTCGGTCACGAGCACGGAAACCTCGGCGGTGGCGAGCGTGACGCTAAAAGCCGTGCCGACGGCGCGCACCGACACCTTGCCGGTGTCCACGAAGAAGGGGCGGGCCGAGTTGTGCGCCACGGTGAAGTGCGCCTCGCCCCGCACCAGTTGCACCCGGCGCTCGGACGGCGTGAAATGCACGGCGACCTGCGCCCCGGTGTTCAGATCGACCAGGGAGCCGTCATCCAAGGCCAGGCGCTCGGGGCCCGGATGCACGATGGCCTCGCGGCGCGGGGCGGCGGAGCCGGGCCGGGCCGGGAGCCAGAGATACAGCACCAGACCGATCGCGGCGGCGGCAGTCAGCGCCGAGGCCAGCCAGTGGAATCGGGAGGGGCTCCGGCGGGGCTGGAGCAGGTCGGGGTTGGGGATGGCGCTGTGTGCCGGGCGCCACTGCTCCAGCTTGTTCAGGGCGGTCCAGGTGCGCTCCAGCTGCACGATGGCCCGCCCGTGAAGGGGGCTCCGATAAAGCCACTCGAGGTAGGCGTCCTGTTCGGCCGCCGCTAGGCCGCGGTCGCGCCGCGCCAGCCAGGAGGCCGCGGCCTCCTGGATTTGCTCGGAAATGATGTCAGCGGAGAAGGACATGGCGGGACTCAGGGCAGGCCAAACCGGGCGAGGAACACGGCGCATTTGCGCATGCCGGCGGCGATCTGCGCCTCAACGGTGTGCTCGGCGATGCCGAGCCGGGCGGCGATCTCCTTTTGGGGCAGCCCGTAGATTTTCCGCAAGGTGAGCACCTGGCGGCAGCGATCGGGCAGCGACTGGATGGCTTTGGTCAAAATCTCGAGTTCCTGGTTGTGGGCCGCGGCTTCCGCCGCAGTCGGCACATCCGCATAGACGGGTAGCTCGGCCATTTCCGTTACGGGCTCGAAGGTGACAATCTGGCGGCGGCGCATCTCATCGAGGGCCAGGTTGCGGCCGGTGGCGAAAAGGAGGGCCCGGGGCGACTGCACCACCCCGCTCTCGTGTGCCTGCCAGACCCGCGCCAAGGCCTCCTGGGCGAGGTTGTCCGGATCCGTGAGCGCCGGGAACCGACCGCGCAGCCATGCGCGCAATTCGGCGGCATGGGGCTGCACTTCCTCGGCATACCATCGGGCGGAGTCTGGATTCTCGGGGAGCACAGCGGGCGGCGGCCGGGCGATCGCCGATCCGCTTTCTCTGCGCCGCCCGGCCGTGAGTCGAGCGGATTTCCGGCCACCGGTGCGGTCGCGCGGGATTATTTTCCGAGCGCTAACGGAAATCACGGGCTGGCTCGTCTGAAGGGATTCGGCCACTCCGTAGGCCCATCGGCCCATGGCCGGAGCCTTGTGTTTCCCGGCTGGCCGGGGCAGCTTGTGCGGCTGCACGCCGCATTTGAAATAATCCCGTCCCCCGCTTACCTTCCCTGCCAGATGAAACCCTCCCGCCTGCTCCCCTTCCTTGCCGCCGTGTTCGCCCTGAGCCTGCCCCTCGGCCTGTCCGCCGCCGAGTCCAAGGCCGTGAAGAATGGCTCCGTCGTGGCCCAATTGGTCACCGATGCCGGGGCCATCGCGCCCGGCCAGTCGTTCACCGTCGCCCTCCGGCTGCAGCACGAACCGCACTGGCACAGCTACTGGATCGCCGCCGGCACCGGTTACCCCACCTCGCTCACTTGGACGCTGCCGGACGGCTTCAAGGCCGGTGACATCCAGTGGCCCACGCCGCATGTGGTGAAGGACCTCGAGGGCAAGATCACCGGCAACGGCTACGAGAACGAGGCCTACCTGCTGGTCGAGATCACAGCTCCCGCCACGCTCGCCGCCGGCTCCGCCGTGAAGCTCGCCGCCACCGCCGAGTGGCTCGTGTGCCAGACCGTGTGCATGCCCGGCGAGGCGAAGCTGGAAATTTCCCTCCCGGTCGCCGCCGCCGGCCAGGCCGACGCCAAATGGGCCAAGACCCTCGCCGACGCACGCACCAAGCTGCCCGATGCCGCCACCGGCTGGGCGATCACGGCCAGCCATGACGACACCACGGCGACGCTGCGCCTCGCGCCCCGGCCCGGCACCACGCACCAGCCGAAGGAGCTGCATTTCTTCGCCGCCGACGGTTTCACCGACTACGCCAAGACCGCCGCCGTGCGCGCCGAGAACGGCGGCTGGGTGCTGGAGCTCCCCCTCGATGCCTCCGCCGACAAGTCCACCGCGCGCCTGACCGGCGTGCTCGCCTCGGCCAACGGCTGGTCCGACGGCTCCGGCTACGACGGCCTCGCCATCGACGTGCCCTTCACCAAGGACGCGCCGCCGGCCGCGGCCGCCCCCGCCGCCGCGCCGTCATCCGGTGCCGGCCCGCAATCCGCCGCGCCGGGCTCGCCCCCGGCGACGTCCGGCAGCCTCTTCGGCACCCTCTTCCTCGCCCTCGTCGGCGGCCTCGTGCTCAACCTGATGCCCTGCGTCTTTCCGGTGCTCGGCATCAAGATCCTCGGCTTCGTCAACCAGTCGGGCAGCGACAAGGCCAAGATCGTGCAGCACGGCCTCGTGTTCACTGTCGGCGTGCTGATGTCGTTCTGGGCGCTGGCGGGCGCGTTGCTCGCGCTGCGCGCCGGCGGGGCCCAGCTCGGCTGGGGCTTCCAGCTGCAGTCGCCCGCCTTCGTCTTCGGCATGGCGGTGTTCCTGCTCGTCTTCGCGCTCAACCTGAGCGGCCTGTTCGAGGTCGGCCTCGCTGCCACCGGCGTCGGCGGCAGCCTGCAGATGCAGCAGGGCTACGCCGGCTCGTTCTTCACCGGCGCGCTGGCCGTGCTCGTGGCCACGCCGTGCAGCGCGCCGTTCCTGGCCCCCGCGCTCGGGGCGGCGCTCTCGCTGTCGGCCGCCGAGTCGCTGCTGGTGTTCACCGCGATCGCGGTCGGGCTCGCCCTGCCCTACCTGCTGCTCTCCATCTTCCCCTCGGCCCTGAAATTCCTCCCCCGCCCCGGCGCGTGGATGGAGACCTTCAAGCAGTTCATGGCCTTCCCGCTCTACGCCACCGTCGGCTGGCTGCTCTGGGTGCTGGCCGGGCAGACCAAGGACGACGACAACGCGCTGCTCCTGATCTCGTTCGGTTTCGTGCTGATCGCGATGGCGGCATGGGCCTACGGCCGCTTCGGCCAGGCGCACGGCAAGCCCGGCAAGCAACTCGCCGGCCGCGTGGCCGCCGCCGCGCTGCTCGCGGGCGGCCTCTACACCGGCTGGCCCGCGCCCGCGCAGGCCGCGCCGGCCGCCGGCGCGTATCAGGTCGTGTGGGAGAAATGGAGCCCCGCGGCCATCGCGGCCGCGCAGGCCGCCGGCAAGTTCGTCTATGTGGATTTCACGGCGCGCTGGTGCGCCACCTGCCAGACGAACAAGGCCGCCGTGTTCCACAACGACGCGCTGCTGGCGGAATTCGGGCGGCGCGGCGTCGTGCTGCTCCGCGGCGACTGGACCAACAAGGATCCGCTGATCACCGCCGAGCTGGCGCGGTGGAACCGCTCCGCCGTCCCCTTCAACCTGCTCTACGCGCCCGGCAAGGCCGAGCCCACCATCCTGCCCGAGCTCCTCACGCCCGGCATCGTGCTCGAGGCCCTCGCCCAGATCGCGAAATAAAAAGGCGCGGGCTGGAGAGCCCGCGCCTCGCGAGTGGGAAAATCCCCGCCGCCTCAGAACCGGTAGGAGACCTTGCCGTAGTAAAACGCGCCGTTGAAGCCGAAGGGCGAGATCGCGTTATAGGGGAAGATGCCGACGTTGTCCGTGCCGTTGACGGCGGCGCCCGCGACGACCTTGGAACGGAGATTCTCGTCGGGATAGGTGTCGGTGAAGTTGTTCGCGCCGACGGAGATCGTGATGTTCTCGTTGTAGTGGTAGGTGACATCGAGGTCGGCGAGCCACTTGGCGCCAAAGGTCTGGATGACCTGCTGGTTGGTGGTCGTGCCACCGACCGTGCCGGGGACGGCGGGCCGGAACTCCACCTTGTAACCCGGGGTGAGGGCGTCGATCACGGCCTGCGTGGTGCTGGCGAAGGCGACGGTCGAGACCTCGCCGTAGCGCACGGCGCGCAGCAGGGTGGAGAACTTGCCCATTTCCCAAGTGGTGGAGAGGTTCACGTTGTCGCGCGGCTGGCCCCGCTCGAGGCGGATGGTCTCGGTGAGGTCGAACAGCGGCGTGGTGGTGATGGCGGCGAGGTTGGCGGGGGCGGCCTTGATCCTGTCCGCCTTCGTCGTGTTGTGGTTGTAGCCGGCCGTGAAGATGAACTTGCCGAGATCGGAGGTCTTCCACGTGTAGCGGCCGCTGAGATCAAGGCCCTTGGTGGTGGTGTCCACGGCGTTGGTGAAGTAGCGGCCGCCGCCGATGCCGGTGATGCCCTGGGTGGCGAGCAGCGCGATGATGGGCGCGCCGGTGAAGTTGGAGGACAGCACGATGCGATCCTTGATCTCGATGTGGTAGTAATCGAGCGTGGCGGAGAAGCCGGTCTTCGAGTTCCAGGTGGCGCCGACGCTGACGTTGGTGGATTTCTCGGCCTTGAGCGGCGAGGCGCCGAGGGCGATGGCGGCGGGGTTGCTCACCGGGAAGGTGAGGATGTCGAAGGGCACGCCGCCGATGAAGTTGGTGGCGGTGGAGCTGAACCACTGCTGGGCGAGGTGCGGGGCGCGGAAGCCGCTGCTGGCCGAGGCGCGGAGCGCGAACTCGGGCGTGACCTCGTAGCGGGTGGCGAACTTCACGGTGCTGCTGTTGCCGAAGTCGCTGTAATCTTCGAAGCGGCCGGCCAGGTTGAGCAGCCAGCGGTCGCTGAGGTTCTGCTCGAAATCCACATAGACGGCCTTGGAGTCGCGATCGTGGGCGCCGGCATCGGAGGGCTTGAAGCCGGGGAACACCTGCGCACCCACGCCCGCGAGGCCGCCATTGTTCGGGCCGCCGATGACGGTGAAGCCGCCGTTGCGGTAGGAGTCGGGCTCGCCGGCCCGGATGGTGTATTCCTCGGTGCGGAACTCGAGGCCGGTGGCGAACTTCAGCGGCGTGGCCAGGCCCGTGTTGAACGAGGTGGTGAGGTCGAGGTTGGCCGTGATCTGGTTGAACTTCAGCTGGCCGTCGTAGAAGGCCGTGGGGCTGGCGTTGCCGAGGGTGACGTTGACGGAGTTCGAGGTGCGGTAATCGAGGGAGTTGGTGCCGTAGTTGGTGCTGAGGTCCCAGTTCCAGTCGGTGAGCTTGCCCTTGAGGCCGAGTCCGCCGGAGAGGTCCTCGACCACGGAATCGATGAAGGGCAGGTAGCCGTCGGGCCAGATGGCGCGGACGGTGCGGTCGTCGCCTGAGCGGCGGAAAAAGCCGGCGCCGTTCGCGTGGCGGATGCTGTTGCCGCCGTTGAAGTAGAAGGTCAGGCCGTCCTGCAGCGGGTATTCACCGTTGAGCCACAGGCCCTTGTCCTTCGTCTCGGGATCGCCGAAGCGGTGGTTGATGCGGTTGACGGTGGCCTCGCGGGGATCGAGGGTGCCGTTCGACGGGGTGAGGCCGGTGCCCGAGCCGTAGTTGCCGGACATGCTGACGGGCAGGCCGGTGCTGGTGCTGGTGCCGAAGTATTGCTGGCGCGTGTCGGGCTGGATGCGGCTGGTGTCGCCGTGATCCCGGAGGTAGAGGCTGAGGAAGAGCGAGCCCTTGTCGCCCAACCGCGTGCCGGCGAAGGCGTCGAGCTTGTAGTCCTCACCATCGCCAACCTTCGTCTGGCCGTAGGCGAGGTTCAGGCCCCAGCCGGTGTCCTTGCGGAGGATGACGTTGATGACGCCGGCAATGGCGTCGGACCCGTATTGGGCGGAGGCGCCGTCGCGGAGGACCTCGATGCGGTCGATCATGACCGAGGGGATGGCGTTGAAATCGGTCGAGACGGAGCCGCGGCCGATGGAGCCGTTGAGGTTGACGAGCGCGCTGGTGTGACGGCGCTTGCCGTTGATGAGCACGAGCGTCTGGTCGGGGGCGAGGCCGCGCAGCGTGGCGGGGCGGATGTGGTCGGTGCCGTCCGTCAGCGACGGGCGCGGGAAGTTGAAGGAGGGGATGTTGGCCTGCAGCATCTGGCTGGTCTCCAGGTAACCGCCTTGCTTCATCTCGGTGCCGCTGATGACATCGATCGGCACCGGCGACTGGGTCACCGTGCGGTCGTTGAAGCGGGAGCCGGTGGCGATGAACGTCTCCAGTTGGAGGACTTCCTCCTTGGCGGCGGTGGTGGTCTGGCCGGAAAGGCCCGGAGCGGCGGTCAACAAGGCGAGAAGCGCGAGGGCGCGCGTCCGCGACAGGCCAGCGCACAGCGCGGCCTGGGACTCAGACATCGAGGTTTTCATACGGTGGGGAACTGACTAATCAGCCTGACGACAGGCTGGCTTGGTGGGAGCAGGTTAACCGGAAGCAGTCCTTAAACAAGCCAGATAGCGCCGGCGGATTTTGCGGCTTGAGGCGCTCCGCCGGGTGGAAATCATGCGGGGATGCGCCCCACCCCCCGCCTGGTCACCGCCCTGTTGAGTGTTTCCCTGCTGGCCGCGCCGCTGCGCCTGCCCGCCCAGCGCACCGCCGTCGAGGCGGAGCATGGCATCGTCGCCTCCGTCCACGGGCTGGCCTCGGAAGCCGGGGTGGAGATCCTGCGCCAGGGCGGCAACGCCGTGGATGCGGCCGTCGCCACCGGCTTCGCGCTCGCGGTCGTCTTCCCCTACGCGGGCAACCTCGGGGGCGGCGGCTTCATGCTGATCCACCTCGCGGACGGCAGCCACGACGGCGCCGGGCGGCAGATCATCATCGATTACCGCGAGGTCGCGCCGGCGGGGGCCTCGCGCGACATGTATCTCGGCCCCGACGGCCAGCTCCGCCAGGGCCCGGGCGGCAGCCTCCTCGGCTGGCGCGCCAGCGGCGTGCCGGGCACGGTGGCGGGCTTCGCCCAAGCGTTTGAAAAATACGGCTCGGGCAAGGTCACGTGGGCGCAGGTCATCGAGCCGGCCCGCCGTCTCGCCGCCGAAGGGCACCGCGTGACCCAGGGCGCGGCCGCCAGCCTCCGCGAGTATGCGCAGCGCCTCGAGGCCTTCGCCGAGTCGAAGCGAATCTTCCTCGCCGGCGGCGCCTACCTGAAACCCGGCGAACTCTGGCGGCAGCCCGATCTCGCAGCCACGCTGGCGCGCCTCCAGCGAGACGGCCCGCAGGAATTCTACGAGGGCGAGACCGCCCGCCTCATCGCCGACGCGATGGCGAAGCATGGCGGCACCATCACGCTCGCCGACCTGAAGAATTACCACGCCACCGAACGCGCGCCGCTGCGCGGCACCTATCGCGGCTACGACATCGTCACCATGCCGCCGCCCAGCTCCGGCGGCCTGGCCCTGCTGCAGATGCTCGGGATGCTCGAGCCCTTCGACGTGAAGGCCCTCGGCTTCAACTCCGCGGCGAAATACCATCTCTTCACCGAGGTCATGCGGCGCGCCTTCCGGGATCGCGTGGAATTTCCCGCCGACCCGGGCTTCGTGCCCGTCCCCGTCGCCGGGATGCTCGACCGGGCCTACCTCGCCGGCCTGATGAAGAACTTCGACCCGCACCGGGCCACGCCCAGCGCCGGGCTCGCGCCCGGCCGCCCTGCCGGCTGGACGCCGCCCGCGGAGTCCGGCGAGACCACGCACTACTCCATCATCGACGCCGCCGGCAACGCTGTCAGCAACACCTACACGATCAACGGCGCCTTCGGCTCCTGCGTGACGATTCCCGGCGCCGGTTTCCTGATGAACAATGAAATGGACGATTTCACCACGAAGCTCGGCGCGCCGAATCTCTTCGGCCTCATCCAGGGCCCGGCCAATAGCATCACGCCGGGCAAACGCCCGCTCTCGTCCATGACCCCGACCATGCTCTTCAAGGACGGCCGCTTCGTCCTCGCCACGGGCAGCCCCGGCGGCTCGACCATCATCACGGTCGTGCTCGGCATCGTCACCAACGTCATCGATCACGGCATGGACATCCGCCAGGCAGTGGACGCCCCGCGCTTCCACCACCAATGGATGCCCGACGTGCTCGCCTACGAGCGCAACAGCTTCAGCCCCGACAGCACCGCCCTGCTCAAGGCCTGGGGACACCACCTGCAGGAACGCGAGAACCTGATCGTCGGCGACGCCGAAACCGTCGCGATTGACCCCGCGACCGGGCGGCGCCTCGGCGCCTCCGATCTGCGCAAGCCCGACAGCCTGTCCGTCGGATATTGACCGGGCCTGGTTTCGCAGCGCCTCGACCGGGTTCACCCGCAGCGTGCGCAGCGCCGAGCATCTCGGGGCCGCGGCGCGTGCGCCTGCCGTCGCAGCAGGCCGCGAAGTCCTGATAGGCGATCTCGATGCCGTCGATGCTCCCGACCGGATTGTGCTGCTCGAGGTGGACAAGACGATCCGGCTGCGGAACATGATGCCGTTGACGATGGAGAACATCGCGGCGTTCACGCCGATGCCGAGAACGATGGTGCAGCCGGCGACAACGGTGAGCGCCGGCTCTTCGCGGGAGCCCGCCGGGAATGGCGGAGATCAGGCCGCATGGCGCGGAGGGGTGGTGCCGGGAAAACACCCGGCCCCGTCCGGAAGCTGCAGGAACCGCCGGGGAATAAAATCTGGCCTCCCGCCGGCCGAGGCGCGAAGTTGGCCGCGCATGAATCCCTCCGCCCTGCTGGCGCCGCTCTTCGTGGCCTTCGAGCTCTGGCAACTCGTGGTCAGCGAGCGCTACATGGGCATCAAGCAGATCCGGGTGAACGCCGACCCGCGCGAACTGCCGATGAAGCACTGGATGGCCGCCACCTGGGCCGGCGGCCTCGTGGCCTATTACGTCTGGATGCTCACCCTGCTGCTGCACCCGGTCGGCCGCGCCCAGGGCGTCGTGCTGATCGCGGTCACCGGCCTCGGCTACCTGCTCCGCAGCACCTGCGGCCTCAAGTGGGTGCTGGTCGTGCTGACCTTCGAGGGCTCCATCCGCATCGGCATGCTCATCTCGTTCATCGTCCAGTCCTGGCGCCGGCTGATGATGATGTAGCGGCTAGCGCGCCGCGGGCGGGTGCGACTGCGCGAAGAACTCCTGCGCGGCCGCCAGCATCTTGCCATACTGATTGTAGTCGCCGGCCCACGAGTTCGGCACACAGACCCGCTTGATGATGCCGCGGCCGAGTTTGTCGGGGGCCTCGTGGTCCGGCGTCAGCTCCAGCGTGAACTTCGGCTGGCCCGTGTGGACCACGTAGTGCCGCTCAAGCCCGCGGCGTTCCCGATCAATCCGCACAAAGTGGGAGAAGTTCATCGGCGATGCGCCCAGGCTGTCAGGCTCCGTCGTCCGCTCAAGGTTCTTTTCCCGCGGGCGTCCGCCGGTGTTTAGCCTTGAGAAACCCTCCGCTCCGGGGGAAAAGAAGCGTGCGCGCGAATCGCCTATGAATCTCGACCCCGCCCCTCGCCTCTCGAAGACCGTCTTCCTCCTGATTGATGCCGGCCTGCTGCTCACCGCCTTCATCATCGTCTACCTCGCCAAGGAACCCTACGCCCCGCTGCCGTTCGTCAGCGCCGTGCTCTGCGTCGGGCTCGCCGCCATCATCGGCCTGATCCCCTTCCTCACCGATTACGCCGCCGACTCCGCCGAATACGTGCAGCAGGAGCGCGCCCGCCATGCCGAGCAGGCGCAGCGCCTCAACGCCGCCGGCGAGAGCCTCGCCCGCGCCGCCGCCCAGATCAAGGCCGTCGAGGAGGCCGTCCACAAGACCGCCCACGCCGCCGAACACCTGCCCTACCGGATGCAGGAAAAACTCGCCGAGTTCAACCAGCAGCTCGCCACCGCCGAGGACGAGGAGAAGGAGCGCCTCACCGAGGAGGTCGCCACCCTCCGCCAGAGCGAGAGCGAGCGCCTGGCCGCCCTCGCCAGCAAGATCAGCCAGACCCTGGCCGAGCTCACCACCCTCGAAGCCGCCACCCGCCGGTCGCTCGCCGCCGCGCAGGACGCCGCCACTTCCAAGTTCGAGGCGCGCCTCAATGCCCTCGTCGCCGATGCCGAGGCCCGCCTTGCCAAGCTTTCCATTTCCGTGGCGGCCGTTCCCATCCCGGCGCCGACCGAAGTGAGGCCGCCCGAAGCCGCACCGGCCGCAGCCAGCCCTGAGCCGGTCGAACGGATCGTCGAATCCATCTCTGTGGTCGAAACCACCGCCACCGCGCCCGCCGAGGAGCCCAAGCCCAAGAAGCCGCGCGTGCCGCGCAAGCCCCGGCCCGAGGACACCCTCGCCGCCATGTCCGCGGAACCGATGCCCGGCGACGCGCCGGCCGAGGCCTCCGTCGAAGCGACCCCCTCCCCGACCGAAGATTCCCAGGTGGAAGCCGCCGCACCGGCCGAGCCGTCCGTCTCCGCCGACGGTGCCACGCGCCTGCTCGTCACCGCCTACATCGGCATCGGCAACAAGCTCTATATCCGCGGCGACGGCCCCGGGCTCAGCTGGGACAAGGGCGTGCCCATGAAATTCGTCTCCATCGGCAAGTGGGGCTGGGCGACGGACGAGGCCACCGGCCCCGTGGCCTGCAAGCTCTACAAGAACGATGAGACCGCAGCGCTCTCCGGCGAGGTCTTCCTCGAGCCCGGCCAGCACGTCGAGGTCACGGCGCTGTTTTAGTCCTGCCGACAGTTCTGCGCATCGGTGCCTTTCGTTTCCATTTTTACTCGGACGAGCGCGATGAACCTCCTCACATCCACATCCGCAACCCCGAAGGTGAATGCAAATTCTGGCTCGGCGAGGTGCGGCTCGCACGCAACCGCGGCATCAAGCCCCATGATTTGCGCACCATCGAGCGGCTTGTGTTTGAGCATCATTCGGTCTTATTAAAGGCCTATCATGAATTCCACCCGTCCCCTTGAGCTCGTCACCGTGGAACCGGCGGCGTTGCGCGTCTGGGTGGAGACCCGCACCGTTTTCCTCGAGCTGACCGATGGGCGCATTTTGGGGTTCCCCGCGTCGCGCTTCAAGCGGCTCAGCACTGCCTCCGATGAAGCACTATCGGCGGTGCATCTCGAATTGGACGGGCATGCGCTGCGCTGGGACGAACTCGATGAGGATATCAGCGTGCCCGGCGTCGTAGCCGGCCGCTTCCAGCTGCCCGTTCAATAATGCGGCGGGCGCTCGTCGGGCGCCTCCTCGCTGTCCCGTCCGCCGGCTTGCTGCGCGCGCAACGCGGCGAGTTCCTTCCGGAGCTTGGCCACCTCGTCCGCCAGCTCGAGCATGGCCTTGTCCTGCTCGGCGGTGTGACGCTGCAGGTGGACGTAGCGCTCCTCGAGGCGGGTCAGGCGTTCGGCTTCACTCATCGGGCCACAGGAAGCAGGTTGCGCGGCCCGAGGCAATCCGCCAACGTGGCGCAATGAAGCGTTTTCCGGCCCTGCTCGGCCTCCTCCTCTGCGGCCTGCTCGCCGCCTGCTCCACCCCGCCCCCGCCCGCCGCCAGCGCGCCGGTGATCCTGATCTCCATTGACGGCTTCCGCTGGGATTACCTGCAGCGGCACGACGCCCCGACCCTGCGCGCGCTGGCCGCAGGCGGCGTGCACGCCACGCGCCTGAGCCCGAGCTTCCCGTCCAAGACCTTTCCCAACCACTACACGCTCGTCACCGGACTCTACCCGCAGAACCACGGCATCGTGGCCAACTCGTTCTGGGATCCGGCAGACGACGCGAAGTTCAACATGAGCAAGACCGAGGCGCGCTGGTGGCAGGGCGGCGAACCCATCTGGATCACCGCCGAAAGGCAGGGCGTGCGCAGCGCCTGCTTCTTCTGGCCTGGCTCCGAGAGCGAGAACCACGGCATCCGCCCAACCTTCTTCAAGCGCTTCGACAAGAAGCTGCCCTCCGCCGATCGCGTGGACGGCCTGCTCGCCTGGCTGGCTCTGCCGGCGGCGCAGCGACCCCGCTTCGCCACGCTGTATTTCGACATCGTGGACACCCAAGGTCACTCCTTCGGCCCACTGGCCCCCGAGACCGGCGCGGCGGTGAAGGAAGTGGACGCGGCCGTCGCCCGGCTGCTCGCCGGCCTGGAGCGCCTCGGCCTGCGCGAAACGGCAAACCTCGTCGTGGTGTCCGACCACGGCATGTCCGAATGCCCGCCCGACAAGGTCGTCTTCCTCGAGGACCTGATGGACCTCTCCCAGGTGCGCGTGGAGGCCACCGGCCCCTACGGCGGCGTGCGGCCGAAGCCCGGCGTGGATGTCGCCGCGCTCGTCGCGCACATCCGCGCCAAGGCGCCGCCCACGATCCAGGTTTACCGGCGCGAGGACGTGCCCGCGCGCCTGCATTACAGCCGGGGCGAATCCATCCCGCCCATCATGCTGATCGCCGACGACCACTGGACCATCGAGCAACGCTCCCGCTGGACCATCACCTGGGCCCGCCAGAACCCCGCCACCCACGGCTGGGACCCGGCCACGCCCAACATGGGCGCGCTGTTCATCGCGAACGGGCCGGCTTTCAAGCAGCATGTCGAGATCCCCGACGTGGCAAACATCCACCTCTACGACCTGCTCTGCGCCGTGCTCGGCGTGAAACCCGCGCCCAACGACGGCGACATGCGCCTCGCGCGCGCTGCGCTCAGGCGTTGAGCATCGCCCGCAGCTCCGCCGCCGCCGTCACCGGCGCCTGGCAGGCGTAGTTCTCGCAGACATACGCCGTCGCCCGGCCGCCGACCGGCTGCATGTCCGCCAGATACGGCCGCCGCGCCGCCAGCCAGCGCTGGCCCGCCCCGCCCTCGGCGCACAGGACCGCGCGCCGTGGCCCGGATTTTTCCGCCAACACCGCCGCGAGCGCCTGGAAATCCGCCGTCGCCGGATCCCCGGCCAGCACCACCGTGCGCGGCGCATCCATCGCCAGCTCGAAGGCGCAGAGCAGCTGCGGCAGCCCGTGCGGCGCGCGCGACCAGTGCGGGCGCAGCGCCTCGATGGTCCGCAGGGCGCGATCGCGCGCTCCCGGCAGGCCGGTCATGGCATCCAGCCGCAGCAGGTTCAGCGCGGCCACGGAATTGGCCGACGGCTCCGCGCCGTCGTGGTCTTCCTTCATCCGCACTATCACCGTGGCGTCGTCGCGGCGGGAACTGAAGTAGCCGCCGCGTTCCGCGTCCTCGAACTGCCGGTCCATCGTGGTCTGCAAGCGCTCCGCCCATTGCAGCCAGCGCACGTCGAAGCCCGCTTCGTAGAGATCGAGCAAACCCTGGATGAGGCAGGCATAGTCTTCGGCAAACCCCGGGGTGTCGCTGCGGCTCCCACACCAGCTGCGGTAGAGCGTGCCGCTCTGCTCGTCATAGAGCTCGCGCTGGATGAAGTCCGCCGCGCGGGTCGCGGCGGCAAGATACGCCGGATCGCCCAGCAGGCGCGTGCCCTGCGCGAAAGCCGAGAGCATCAGCCCGTTCCACGCGGTGATGATCTTGTCGTCGAGGTGCGGGCGGGGCCGCTGCGCGCGCACGGCGCGGAGTTTCGCCAGGCAGTCCAGGAGCTTCTCGCTGGCCGTCTCGATGCCCAGGCCATGGTCGCGCGCCGTCGCCGCCAGCGACTGGCGCTGCATGAGCACGTTCTTCCCGGTGAACTCACCCTGCGGATCGGAGTCCACGTTGCCGCCGGGCTTCACGCCGTAGTGCGCGCAGAAAAAGGCTGCGTCCCCGCCGAGCACGGCGTCGATCTCCGCCTTTGCCCACACATAGAAGGCGCCCTCGGCGTGCCCGGGCTTGCCGTGGGCGAGCCGGCTGTCCGCATCCTCCGCCGAATAAAACGCGCCGCCGGGTGCCGTTAGGTCGCGCTGCACATAGGCGAAGATGTCCCGGGCCACCCAGGCATACGCTTCCTGTCCGCTCGCCTGCTTCATCTCCAGGTAGCTGGTCGCCAGTTGCGCCTGGTCGTAGAGCATCTTCTCGAAATGCGACACGAACCACCGCTCGTCCACCGAGTAGCGGTGGAACCCGCCGCCGACATGGTCCTGCAGGCCGCCCTCCGCCATCTTGCGCAGGGTGTAGCCCGCCATCCCGATCATCTCCTCGCCGACGGCGGTCTGCGAGCCCTGCAAGACCGCCCCGCGGAAAAGGAAGCTGAGCACGGAAGGTCGCGGGAATTTCGGCGCGCCGCCGAAACCGCCCCAGTTCGGGTCGTGCGCCTCGTGGAAATACTGGAACGCCTTCGTCAGCGCCTCGGCCGCCGCCTCGGGCAGCGGCGGCTCGATGGTGCCGGGCTCCGCCTCCGCGCGGGCCGGCCCCTCGGCCGCATGGCGCCGCAGCGCCGCCACGACCTCGTCGGCCCCGGCGGTGATCTTGGCGCGCTTCTCCGACCAGTGGCGCGTGATGGCGTGGAGCACCGTGATGAAGCCCGGCCGTCCGTGCCGGTCCTCGGGCGGGAAATACGTGCCGCCGTAGAACGGCTTGAGGTCGGGCGTCAGCCACACGCTCATCGGCCAGCCGCCGTGGCCGGTCGTCTGTTGCACATAGGTCATGTAAACGCGGTCAAGATCCGGCCGCTCTTCGCGGTCGAGCTTCACCGGCACAAAGTCGCGGTTGAGGATCGCGGCGACCTCCGCGTTCTCGAAGGACTCGTGCGCCATCACGTGGCACCAGTGGCAGGTGGAGTAGCCGATGCTAAGGAAGATGGGTTTCTGCTCCGCGCGGGCCTGCGCGAACGCCTCCTCGCCCCATGGCCGCCAGTCCACGGGGTTGTCGGCGTGCTGGCGCAGGTAGGGCGAAGTCTCGGCGGCGAGGCGGTTGGGCATGACCGTAAAGACGCCCATTTCAGCGACTAAGCAAAGCGAATGTTTTTGTTGCACCGGGCGCGGCCGACCGGCTCACTCGCCGGTTCGCCATGCTGACCCTCGCTGATGTCGCCAAGTCCTACGGCACCCGGGAACTCTTTTCCGGGGTGTCGCTCTTTGTCGCGCGCACCGACCGCTTCGGCCTGGTCGGCCCCAACGGCGCGGGCAAGTCCACCCTCTTCAACCTCATCCTCGGCGAAGAGCAGGCCGACGAGGGCACCATCGAGTGGGAACGCGGCGCCGATTTCGGCTACCTGCCGCAGGAAAGCGCGCCCGTCGGCGACGAAAGCATCCTCCACATCGCCACCAGCGGCAAGAAGCTCGAGCCGGAGAACGACGACGATTACGACATCGACTGGACGCTCGAGCCGCGCGCCAAGAAAATCCTCGCCGGCCTCGGCTTCCGCGAGGACGACCACCACAAGCAGGCCAAGTCCTTCTCCGGCGGCTGGGTCATGCGCGCCCACCTCGCCCGCCTCCTCGTCAGCGAGCCCGCCCTGCTCATGCTCGACGAGCCGACCAACCACCTCGATCTCGAGGCGTTGCTCTGGTTCCAGGACTACCTGACGCGCTACCCGGGCGGCCTCGTCATCATTTCCCACGATCGCGAGTTCCTGAACACGCTCTGCAACGGCATCCTCGAGCTGAAGAGCGGCACGCTCAACAAATACACCGGCAACTACGACGACTACCTCGCCGAGAAGGACGCCCGCAAGGAGCAGCAGGCCGCGCAATTCAAGAACCAGCAGCGCGAGATCGCCCACCTGCAGAAGTTCGTGGACCGCTTCGGCGCCAAAGCCTCGATGGCCTCGCGCGCCAAGTCCAAGGAGAAGCAGATCGAGCGCCTCAAGGAGGTCGCCGTCGAGGAGCCCTGGGAGGACCTCAAGAAGATCAATTTCCGCTTCCCGCAGCCGCCGCGCTCCGGCCTGAAGGTGATGAACCTCGAGCACGTGCAACAGGCCTACAGCGACCACGTCGTTTACCGCGACCTCAACCTCGAGATCGAGCGCGGCCAGAAGGTCGTGCTCGTCGGCCCGAACGGCGCCGGCAAGTCCACCCTGCTCAAGATCCTCGCCGACGTGGTGCCGATCTCGGGCGGCGAGCGCAAACTCGGCAGCAATGTCATCTCCGGCTACTTCGCCCAGAACCGCGGTGACAACGTGAAGCTCGACCTCACCGTGCTGGAGAACGTGATGGAGCTGCGCACGAACGAGAACCAGCTCACCGAGCAGCAGGCCCGCGCCGTGCTCGGCGGCTTCCTCTTCCGCAAGGACGACGTCTTCAAGAAGGCCTCCGTGCTCTCCGGCGGCGAAAAATCCCGCCTCGCCCTCGCCCGCCTGCTCGTCAACCCGCCCAACCTGCTGCTGATGGACGAGCCCACGACGCACCTCGACATCCCGTCGATCGACGCGCTCGTCAACGCGCTCAAGAGCTACGAGGGCACGCTCCTCTTCATCAGCCACGACGTGTATTTCATCCGCACGCTCGCGCAGACCGTCCTGCACGTGCACAGCGGCCGGCTCACGCCCTATGCCGGCAACTACGACTACTACCTCGAGAAGTCCAAGGCCGCCAACGCCCGCGCCGCGCTGACCGCCGGCTTCACCGACGCCCGGCCGAAGCAGGCCGCCGCCGCGCCCAAGGCTGTGCCGTCAGCGCCCAAGCCCTCCCAGGGCGACCTGAAGAAGCTCCGCACCGAGGTGGGAGCGCTGGAGAAGAAGGTATCCGAGCTCGAGGCGAAGCAGAACGAATTGACCGCCCAGCTCGAGGCCCCCGAGACCTACACCTCCGGCAAGGCCCAGCACCTGAACCGCGAGCTCTCCGTCATCGTGGACCAGCTGCAGGCCGCCACGACCGCGTGGGAAACCGCCGCCGGCAAGCTGGCCGAGTTGGAGAAGGCTGGCTGACGCCGCTCAACGGCCCATCGGGCGGCTGGGTGCCGGGCCTGCATAATCCTCGTAGAGCGCCTTCTGCTCGGGAGTCAGCCCGGCGATGACCTTGTCCATCCGCTCCTTGGCATCCTTCGCCTTCGCCGCCTGTTTCTCGCGCTCTTCGGGCGGGTCGGTGAAGCGGATCGCCGGTGCCAACCCGCTGTTGTATTCCGCGCGTTGCTCCGGCGTCAGGCTGGCCACGAACTTTTCCCGGCGCTCGCGCCGCAATTGCTGCTCCTGCACTTCAAACAGGAAGCCCATGGTCATGCTTATGTCTCCAGAATTCGGCCTGATTCCCACCACTTGGGCGCTTCGAAGGTAGTTGAGCAGAATCTCCTCTTTTCCCTCACGGTTGATTTTAGCCCAAGCCAGCACGACGGCCGAAGGCATTATTTCACGACCCGGATTCTCCCTCCGCCGGGACAAGGCTTCCGGAGTCAGGAACCATTTGGCCTCCACCTTGGGCCAGGCGATTTCCCGCGGGTTGGTGAGTGACAGCACGCGATTCTCGCCCGCCCGGTTTGCCACAGTCGCGGTCTGCGCCGCCACGTCGATTGCCGCGATGCGCAGGCCCATGATCCCCGAACTCTTCATCATCATCTGGGGTTCGCCTTCCACGTCGATCAGCGCGACCGGCACCCCGCCGACCTCGCCCACGGCGCGCAGCTCGAGTTTGACCCTAGCCTCCCACTCCAGGGCTTTGGCCAGCATTTCCTGACGCCGCTGTGCCATCTCCCCCGGGGTCGGGGCGGCTGGCGTCGCCGGCGGCGAAGCCGGAACTGCGGGCGCGGCCTTCTCCTGAGTGGCCCCAACCACGGTAAATGCACCCAACAACACCACGCCGCAAACGGCACGGAGGAATCCAACCGGATGATAGTTCATGATCATGGCAAATCGCTTCAGGAGTTGACGCTTGTTTTCGACGATGCCGACGCCGCCTGGCAGCGGCGCGGGCCGACGGACGCGACCCAGCACCTTGAGGAGGGTTTCACCGTAGGCCGCCCCGCGGTCGCCACCGGAGTGCCGCAGCACAAATTCATCGCAGGCCAGCTCGCAATCCTGCCGGGCAAAACGCAGCGCCAGCCAAAGCGCGGGATTGAACCAATGGACCGCGCGCGTGACCTGGAGCAATGTTAGCAGCCACAGGTCGCGCCGCCGCCAGTGCCCGAGCTCGTGCAGCATGACGAAGCGCAGTTCGGCGTCGCTCAAACCCTCGGCGAAACCCGGTGGGAACAGCAGACGCGGACGCCAGATTCCGCAAAGGGCCGGCGTGGCCACCAGGTCGGTGACGTGCACCGGCAGGGTCGAGGTCAGCCCGAGTTCGCGGCGCGCCCCGGCCAGGGCGCCCAACAGGCGGGGATCGTCGCTCGGCACCAGCCTCCGCAGGTGTCGCCTTAGATTCCAGACCGCCGCAAGTTGCCAGAGCAACATGAACCCCGCCCCCGCCAGCCACAGCACGCCGGCCCGGGTGAAATCCCGCTGTTCCAGGTGCACGGGCTGCTCCAAAACGACCAGGCGCACCGTTTCGGCCGGCGCAGCGACTGCGGCGCGGGCCTCTGCCGCGGGCAGCACCACCGGCTCCACCGGCGCAGACCGCGGGTGACTCATGCTCGCCACCCGCGTGTAGTTGAACGGGCTCCAGCCCGCCGGGACGACCGCGAACGGCGCCAGCGCAACCAATGCGATGCCCACCCAGAACAGCGCCAGCACGCGCCGGGAAAGGTATTGGCCGAGGAGTAGCCGCAGCCCGAGCAACACCGCCACCAGGACTGCGGCCCGCCAGGAGCCGGCGAGCATGGCCCGGAAGATGTGTTCGAGTTGCGCCATCACTCCCCCTTCTTTTTGCGCAACAGGCGTTGCAGTTCGCGGATCTCCGCTTCGCTCAGCTCGGCGCTCTCGCAAAAATGCATGAGCAGCGATGCGGCCGAGCCCTGGTAGACCCGCCGCAGGAAATCCTTCCGCTCGCTGGCCATGCACTCCGCACGCGGCAGACGCGGTGAATAGACGTTCACGTTGCCGTCTTTTTCCACCCCGAGCACGCCCTTTTCCACCAGGCGGGCGAGGAACGTGTTCACTGTCTTGGGCGCCCACTCATTGTGGTTCGGCAGGGCCTCGAAGACCTGGGCGGCCGTCATCGGGTAACGCTCCCAGACCACGTTCATCACTTCCCACTCGGCGCTGGATATTTTGGGCGGCATGCGGCTCCTACAAATGTAGGCGACATCGGTGTCCTACACTTGTAGGAGTTCGTCAAGCCCGGATTTTTTCCCGGTTCTTGCGCGCCGGTCCAAAAACAAGCGGCGACCTCTGGTGGGAGATCGCCGCGGCGAAACGGATTGGTTGCGAGCCTCAGGCGGCCGGCTTCGGTTTCCTGGACCGGAGCAGCTTGGTGACGAAGGAGGGAGTCGAGTCCGGCGTCACGGCCTTTGTGGCCTGGGCGGCGGCGATTTCCTGTTCGCGGGCCTTCACCCAGGCCTCGCGCTGGCCGACCTGCTGCTCCCGCTGCGCCAGCCGCTCCTCGCGCTCCTTGAAGGCGAGTCGGTCGTCGGTCAGGCCGCGGCGGGCGGCCTCGAGCAGGGCGTGGGCGCGGTTGTATTTGTCCCACTCCGCATCGAGGGCCTGCTGGCTGTCGGGCCCGGTGGCAATGTAAGTCTGGTTGCCGCGCGGGGCGTGATGCGGCAGGGGCTGTTGGGCGTGCTGCATCAGCAGGCGGAGGCGTTGCTCGTATTCCTTCAGGCTGGCCTCCTGCTGCTGCATGGCCTCGATGTCCGTGGAAAGTTGCGTGCGCAGTTTCTCCAGGTGGGCGGCTTCGTGGGCGGTGGTGGATGCGGCGGGTGTGTTCATGGTGGGAAGAATTACGATCCCACCCTACCAGCTATGCTCTCGCCCGCCTAGGTGCGCCGGGGGTATTTACGCGGCGTTTACCCCTGATAGAACGCCTTTTACGTAATTGTAAAAGGCGAAGCGCCGACGTGACCGCCTACGCCCGCCCACCCTCGCCAAGCCTACGGCGCGCTGGGCCGAAACCATTCGCTGGTTTGGTCGCGAAAGCTGATCGCGATGCCTACGCCCGGAACATCACGTCCTCGCGGTTGAACATCCGCACGCAAAGCGCGATCGCCACCGCGGCATAGACGCAGGTCGAGCCGAAGATGAGGGCGATGTAGTGCCAGTGCCACACGCCGGAGAGCATCTCCTTGCAGACCAGCGAGAGATTGAGGATGGGGATGAGCGCGGTCTTCGCCGTGAGCTCGATGCCGGGAAGCATGCCCAGCATCGCCGGCATGATGACCACGATGATCAGGGGCGAGACATAGCTCTGCGCCTCCTTGTAGCTCTTCGCGAAGAGCGCGATGGTGAGCAGCAAGGCGGCAAAGAACATCGCGACCGGCGCGATCATGGCGAACACACCGAAGATGCCGAGCGGATCGATCGAGGGCATGACCCCGGCGGCGGCCCTGGTGGCTTCGGCGGCCGCCGGGCCCACGGCCACGGTTTTGGTGCCGCCCGCGAAGAAACTGCCGCCGATCGCGAAGCTGACTCCCGTGGAAAGCAGGGTCAGGCACATCGTGGCGATCGAGGCCGTCATCACCATGAGGAACTTGCCGAGCACGATGTTCACCCGGTGCACCGGACTGCACAGCAGGGTCTCCATCGTGCCACGCTCCTTCTCGCCCGCTGTCAGATCGATGGCCGGATACATGGCACCGGTGAAACAGAGGATGATGATGATGTAGGGGATGAGGCCGCCGATGAGGTTGCCGCCCACCTTCTCGGGCGGGGCGATGTTCTGGCGCTTCACCTCGAAGGGCTGCACGACATCGGCGGGCAGGCCGTGGGCGGTGAGGCGCTGCGCGATGGTTTTCTCGCGCAGGTCCCGGAAGAAGCGTTCGACCGCGCTCACGCCGAGGCCGGACTTCATCTCCCCCTCGTAGTGATAGAGCGTGACGGTCTTGGCGGGCCCGGCCTGGAGCGCGGCCTCGAAGCCCTCGGGAATCTCCACCGCCAGCCGGATCTTTTTCTCCGAGACCAGCTGCTGGTAGTCGCCGCCGGGGGCGACGATGCGGAAGCGCTTGTCCGCCTTGAGCGCGGCCACGACGCCCGGGGAGTCCGCGCCGCCGAGGATGACGATGGGCGAGGCCTCGTCGCGCGCGGCCTTGATGACCCTGGTCATGACCGCGCCGACGCCGAAGATGAGGAGCGGCATGACGAGGGTCGGGATGACGATCATCGAGAGGATCGTGCGCCGGTCGCGCAGCGAATCCTTCAGTTCCTTGAGATAGACGGTGGTGATGTGCTGCCAGTTCATGCGCGGGGGATCCCTAGTTTTTCAAGGCCTCGGCCACGGCGGCCTCGCCGCCGACGGCCTGGACGAAGATTTCCTCCATGTCCTGCTGGCCGTAGCGGGCCTGGAGCCCGGCCAGCGTGCCCTCGGCCACGAGCTTGCCGCCGTGGATGATGCCGATGACATCGCACAGCTTCTCGACCTCGCTCATCACGTGGGTGGAGTAGATGACGGTCTTGCCGCGATCGCGGCACTCGCGCACGAACCGGACGATCGTGCGGGCCGTCATGACGTCGAGGCCGAGCGTCGGCTCGTCGAAGATCATCACCGCGGGGTCATGGATGAGCGTGCGGGCGATGGAAGTCTTCTGCTTCATGCCGGTGGAGAACTTGTCGCAGCGCCGGTCGAGGAACTCGTGCATGTCGAGCTCGTCGGCGAGCTGCGCGATGCGGGCCTGGATGGCGGCTTCGCCCAGGCCGTTGAGCTGGCCGAAGTAGGCGATCATCTCGCGGGCAGTGAGCCGCCCGTAGAGCGCGGTGCTGGCGGCGAGGAAGCCGACGTGGGCGCGCACCTGCACGCCGGCGGTCGCCACATCGTGGCCCGCCATGGTGGCCGTGCCGCTGGTGGGTTGCAGCAGCGTGGCCAGCATGCGGAGCGTCGTGGTCTTGCCCGCGCCGTTGGCGCCCAGCAGGCCGTAGATCTGCCCGGGGCGGCAGGTGAAGGACACGTTGTCCACCGCGGTGATGAGACCGCGCTTCTTGTCCTTGAAGGTCTTGGTCAGGTGGTGGGCTTCGATCATGGGAAAGGGGCGGAACAAGCGGATGTGGAAAGCAGGAAGTCAGGAAAGAAACCGGTGCGGCTTGTTCCTGTTTTCCTGATTTCCATATTGATGAGGATCGATCACAGGCTCAGGCGGTCGCGGAAATCCTGCGCCTGGCGGCGGGACAGCTCAACCTGCATCCCGCCCTTCAGCTTCACGAGGAGGCCGCCGCTGAACCAGGGCTCGATGCCGTCCACCCAGGCGAGGTTGATGACTTGCTTGCGGTTGGCGCGGAAGAAGTGCTTCGGGTCGAGCCGCTCCTCCATCGCGGTCAGCGAGCGGAAGAGCTGCGGCTTATGGTCGTCGAAGTGGAGCCGGGTGTAGTTGCCTTCGGACTCGAGCAGACGGAGGTTCTTCACCGGCACGAACCAGCAGCGGTCGCCCTCGCGGACGAAGACCTTGTCCTCCATCGTCAACCGCGCGGTGCCGCCCGCCCCCGGTGGGCCCGGCGGCGGGTCGCCCCGACCGCGCAGTTTCTCCAGCGCGGCATCGAGCCGGTGGGGATCGACGGGCTTGAGCAGGTAGTCGAGCGCGTTGAACTCGAAGGCCTTCACCGCGAACTCGTCGTAGGCGGTGGTGAAGATGACCAGCGGCAACGGGGCCTCGAGCTGCTCGAGCAGGCTGAAGCCGTCGGCACCGGGCATCTGCACGTCGAGGAACAACAAGTCGGGCCAGAGCGCGGCGACCTTGGCCCGCGCGTCCTCCACGTCCACGGCCTCGCCGGCGATCTCGATGTCGGCGTGCGCCGCGAGCAGGCGGCGGAGCTCGTTGCGCGCGAGGCGCTCATCGTCGATAATCAGGGCTTTCATGGGCCGGGGACGGGATTGAGGGGGATGCTGACGGCGGCGGTGACGTGGCCGGCGGGCTGGGGCCGCAGGGTCAGGGTGGCCGCCGGGCCGAAGAGCAGCTTGAGGCGCTCGGCAGCGTTGCGCAGGCCGACGCCCGTGGAGGAGCCGGCGCGGGCGGCCGCCGCGCTGGCCGGCGCCGACAGGTCGCCGGGGTTGGTCACGCGGATGGCGAGGGTCTCGCCCTCGCACCGGGCCGAGATGGCAATCTCCCCGCCCTCGCGGCGCGGGCTGATGCCGTATTTGACCGCGTTCTCGACGAGGGTTTGCAGGATCATGGGCGGCACGCCCAACGGGCGGACCTCCGGGGCGATTTCCCAGCGAACGCGCAGGCGGTTCTCGTGGCGGACCTGCTCCAGCGCAAGGTAGTCCTCGGCCAGGCGCAGCTCCTCTTCGAAAGGCACGGTCTCCTGCTGGCCGGACTGGAGCGAATAGCGCAGCATGTTGGCGAGGCGCGTGACGGACTCACGGGCGCGCGGGGCGTCCTCGTCGATCAGGGCACGCAGGCTGTTGAGGGAGTTGAACAGGAAGTGCGGGTTGAGCTGCCACTTGAGCGCGCGCAGTTCGGCTTCCTTGACGCTGGCCGCCAGGCTCAGCTGCTCGACCTGCAGGCGATTCAACCGCTCGAAGAGGTGATAGAAGAAATAGAGGCAGAGCCAGCCGAGCAGCATGATGCCGCCATTCACAAAGCTCGCGGTCATCATCAGCCAGAGCGGGTTCTTGTTCGCATAGCCCATCCGGAGCACCCCGAGGTCGATGCCGTAGCCGACGGCCGTCCAGACCGCGGACATGGCAATGGCCATCAGGATCACGCGCGGGATCAGGGGTTTCCAGCCCAGGTCTTTCCAACCCCAGCGGGTCAGCCAGATGCGCGCGAAATGCGTGATCAGCCAGCCTTCGGCGGCCACCCGCCCCAGCGACAGGTAAAGTTCAAGTTGCGTGGTCTTGCCGGCGATGTGCTCGTTGCGGAAAAGCGCGAAGAAGACGATCTGCAGTGTCAGGAAGAACGTCCAGCCGCCGGTCTGGCACAACACATACAGCCGCTCCTTCGCGCGCTGCAGCCGGGCTTGGGTGATGCTGGCGTGATCCATGTTCACGCGCGAGCCAACCACGCCGGCCGCAGATACGGCAAGAATGTCCGGCCGGCCGGAAGCGAGGGATGCGGGGGCGGTCATGGCGGCAGGTTGCGCGGGCCCCGGCCGGGGGCACGCACCGACTGGACAAGTGGACGGCGCGCCGGATGAGTGGCGCCGCCGGGTTTGCCTTGCGCCGGCAAACCGTTCTTGGATTGGCTCCTGATGAGCCGAAACCCGACAATCCCCCACCCTGCATCGCACCCATGAAATCAACCGTCGTTGTCGTCGGCAGCTTCGTCCAGGATTTCGCCTTCTACACCCAGGCCTTTCCGCAGCCGGGTGAGACCGTCGTCGGCGACTTCCGGCCCGGCCCCGGGGGCAAGGGGTTCAACCAGGCCATCGCCGCCGCGCGCACCGGCATCAACACCGCCTTCATCGGGGCGGTCGGTCCCGACGGGGCGGCGCACCGCATCCGGCCGTTTGCCCGCACCGCCGGCCTGCACGCGCACTTCATCGAGAAGCCCAAGCACGCCACGGGCACCGCCGTCATCACCGTCAACGCCGCCGGCCAGAACCACATCATCATCTCCCTCGGGGCCAATCTCGGGCTGAAGCCCCGCGACATCCCGCCGGCGCTGCTGGCCCCGGCCCAGGTGGTCGTCTGCCAGGGCGAGTCCGACTACGCCACCGTCGGCCACGTGCTGCGCACCGCCCGCCGCAACGGCGCCATCACCGTGCTCAACCCCGCGCCGATGCGCCCGGAGTTTGACCCCGCCGTGCTCCGCCACACCGAGGTGCTCATCCCCAACGAGAGCGAGTTCGTCGCCCTCGTGCAGCAATGCCCGTCCTGCGCCGCCCTGCTGCGCACCGCCCCCTACAACGCGGGCGGCGCCTTCACCGTCGCGACCCTGCACGCGCTCACCGCCGAGGCCCTGCACCGCCTTTGCCGCTGCCTGAAGGTGCCGGTGGTCATCATCACGCTTGGCGCCCGCGGCTGCTTTGTCTCCCAGCCCGATGTCTGGCTGCGCATCCACGCCCACGACGTCGAGGTCGTGGACACGGCCGGGGCCGGCGACGCCTTTGTCGGCGGCTTCGCGGCCGGCCTGGTGAAGTTCAAGCACAACATCTTCGAGGCCGCCCACTACGCCAGCGCCGTCGCCGCCCTCTCGGTTATGCAACCCGGCACCGCGACCTCCATGCCCATCGCGCGGGAGATCGCCCGCTTCCTCAAGAAGCGCGATCATCAATAACGGCCGCTCGGGACGGTCCGTTGACAGCGCCGCCTCCCGGGGCAGCGTGCCCCACCGCCCGCTCCCTGCCCCGCGCCCCGGCTCAGTTATTTGGGATGTAGCCCGAGCCCTTCGGGTCGAACAGCTTCCGCGCGTAGAAGGGCACGTATTGCACGATGCCCAGCACCCCGAGCACGAAGAGGCTGTCGCGATACGGCCCGCCGAGGAAGATGCCGAGGAGCCCGCAGGCCTCGGCCAAAGCGAGCCCCACGATGAAGAGCACGAAGGCCCGGTTCGGCTCGGTCGCGCGCGGCAGCACCAGCCAGCGGAGAACGACACTCACGAACAGCGGCACGAAGCCGACCAGACCCTGCAGCGGATTCTCGCGCGAGACGGGCGGCAACGGCTTGCCCTGCGCAAAGCCGAGGTAGATCGCGACCAAAATGATGAGGATTCCGCCCCAGGCCGCCCACCAGACCAGCAGGCGCGCCTTGATTTTCCGCTCGTCGTAACCGGGCATCATGCGCCGATCGGGTGCCAGGTGGTCTTGAACTCGAGGTGGTCGCGGAGGTCGTAGAGGCTTTGGGCTTTGTCGGAGAACCAGTCCACCGGCTCCTCGGCCTTGGTCAGCTTCACGCGCTTCACGCTCTCGGCGGCGCCGAGCTTGAGGGCCTTGCGCTCCTCGGCGCTGGCCACGCCGACGATGGCGCGCAGGTGCGTGTGGGTGGCGAAGGTCGGCACCAGCTCCTTGCGGTAGCCGGTGAGCAGGTTGACCACGCCGCCCGGCAGGTCGCTCGTGGCGAGCATCTCACCCAGCACGATGGCCGGATAGGGCTGCGCGGTGGAGGCGAGCGCGACGACCGTGTTGCCGCTCGTGATGGCCGGGGCGATGAGCGACACGAGCGCGAGCAACGGCGCCTCCTCGGGCGCGAGCAGGCCGACGATGCCCATGGGCTCGGTGACGGTGAAATTGAAGTGCGGCGAGGCGACGGGGTTCACGTTGCCGAGCACCTGCTCGTATTTGTCGGCCCAGCCGGCGTAGTAGATGAGGCGGTCGATCGTGGCGGTGATTTCCTTCGCGGCGGCGGCCTTCGATGCGCCGCCGACGGCGAGGGCATCGGCCATGTCGGCCTTGCGCGCCTCGAGCATCTCGGCGAGGCGGTAGATGATCTGGCCGCGGTTGTAGGGCGTGCGCTTCGCCCAACCGGGGCCAGCCTTGGCGGCGGCCTCGACGGCGTTGCGCAGGTCCTTGCGCGTGCACTGCGGGATGTTGGCGAAGAAATTGCCGGCGGCGTCCTTCAGCGGGAAGGTGCGCGCGCTCTCGGAGCGAATGAACGCGCCGCCGACGTATACCTTCGGCGTCTTGGTGATGGGGAGTCGGGTCATGGGATTGATCGTTCTCGTTCTCTTTCTCTTTCTCCCAATCGTTCTCACGCGGCGCTCTCCCGGGACAGGGGAGAGCGATTTGGATTACGATTGAGCGAATGATTTCAGGATGGGCGGAGCGGTTGAGTTCAGTTCAGGCGGCCAGCGTCTCGTCCTGCAGGTAGGTCTTCTCGGTGTAGCGGCGGGCGAAGAACACGAAGACGATCGAGGCAAGCATCGCGAGGGCGGTGAAGAACAGGTAGTAGTTCGCGCCCTCCAGCCGGAGATTCAGCCGGGCGATCGCGAAGTTGACCGCCGCCGTGACGAGGTTGCCGGCGGAGATGGAGAGCAGGTAGAGCGACATGATGACGGACTTCATGCGCTTGGGCGCCTGGGTGTAGGCGAATTCCAGCGAGATGATCGACACCATGATCTCCGCCCCAGAAAGCAGCGCGTAGGCCGGCAGTTGCCAGCCGATGTTGAGCTGCTGGCCGGCGGTGAGGCGCGACTCGATCCAGGCGCTGATGATGAACGACACGCCGGAGACAAAGATGCCGAGGCCGATCTTGCGCAGCGGGGTCAGCGGAAAGACGCGGTGGATCGCCGGGTAGATGACATATTGGAAGAGCGGGATGAACGCCAGGATCATGATCGCGTTCACCGCCTGGATCTGGGAGGACAGCCAGGTGATGCCTGCGAAATGCAGGTTCATCCGCTCCCCCTGCAGCACCCAGCGCCCGCCGCTCTGGTCCCACAGCGACCAGAAGATGGCCACGAAGGAGAAGATGATGGCGAGCCGCCCGATGGCGGCCCAGTCCTCGCGGCTGTAATTGGTCGGCAGCGTGGATTTGCCCGCCGGCGGGATGTGCACGAACTTGCGGCGGCCGGCCCAGAAGATCACCGTCGCGAGCAGCATGAGGATGCCGGGCACGCCGAAAGCGAGGTTGGGGCTGTAGTTTTTGAGCAGCCACGGGATGAGCAGGATGGAGAAGAAGGAGCCGAAGTTGACCGAGAAGTAGAACCACCCGAAGGCGCGCGACAACAGGTGCTGGTTGGACTGGCCGAACTGGTCGCCGACATTCGCCGAGACACAGGGCTTGATGCCCCCCGCCCCGAGCGCGATGAGCGTCAGGCCGATGCCGAGGCCGGCCCGCGTGTCATCCAGCGCGAGCGCCAGGTGCCCGCCGCAATAGACGATCGAGAGCCAGAAGATCGTGCGGTATTTGCCGAGGAACGCATCCGCCAGGATGGCGCCAAACACCGGAAAGAAATAATTCGACGCCAGGAACAGGTGGAACCAGGTGCTGGCCTCGGCCTCGCTCATGGTGGCCAGGGCCCCGGAGGAATCGCGCAGGTATTGCGTCATGAACACGACAAGGATCGCGCGCATGCCGTAGAAGCTGAAGCGTTCGGCGGCCTCGTTGCCGATGATGTAGGGGATGCCCGGGGGCATCGTGGTCATCTTGAGCGGGGCGGTGAGGTAGGGGGTGTTGGCCATAAGGATGATTAGCGAAAGATGAGGGCGAGAATCAGCAGGACGAGGAGACCGACCGCCACGACGAGCCAGAGCCCGGCGCCGTGTTTTTTGCGCGCGGCGCGCTCGGTGTGCTCGTCGGCAAACGCCTCGTCGGGCAGGTCGAGGCCGTCGTGGCGCGTGGCGTCCTCGTCCCAGCCGGCGCGCTCGTCGGCGCCGCAGCCCGGGCAGGCCGCCGCGCCGCGCGGGACATCCTCGCCGCAGACGGGGCATTCGGCCGGTGGAATTGAGAAAGCCACAGATTGAATGTGGAGCTCAGGAAATCAGGAGAATAATTCCTGCCATATTGTCCCTGCTTTCCTGAGCTCCACATTGTTTGCTGTTCCAGATTTTCCGGTTCAGGCGAGTTTGCAGTAGTCGAGCAGGCCCTGGCGGCCGCCCTCGCGACCGAAGCCGGACTCCTTGTAGCCGCCGAAGGGCGACGCCGGGTCGAACTTGTTGTAGGTGTTGGCCCAGACGACGCCGGCCTTGAGCTCGGTGGACATCTTGAGGATGCGCGAGCCCTTGTCCGTCCACACGCCGGCGCTGAGGCCGTAGGCGGTGTTGTTGGCCTTCTCGACCGCCTCCTCGAGCGTGCGGAAAGTCAGCACGCTGAGCACGGGCCCGAAGATTTCCTCGCGGGCGATGCGGTGGCTCATCGAGACGCCCGAGAAGATCGTCGGGCGGAAATAGTAACCCTTGCCCGGCAGCTTGCAGGCCGGCTGGAACATCGCCGCGCCCTCCTTCACGCCGGTGGCGACGAGTCGCTCGATGGTGCCGAGTTGCTCCTTCGAGTTGATGGCGCCGATGTCGGTGTTCTTGTCGAGAGGGTCGCCGATGCGCAGCACCTTGACGCGGTTCTTGAGCTTGGCGAGGACCTCGGCGGCCACGGGCTCGTGGACGAGCAGCCGCGAGCCGGCGCAGCAGACGTGGCCCTGGTTGAAGAAGATGCCGTTGACGATGCCCTCGACGGCCTGGTCGATCGGCGCGTCGTCGAACACGATGTTCGCCGCCTTGCCGCCGAGTTCCAGGGTCATCTTCTTGTCGGTGCCGGCGAGCGAGCGCATGATGATCTTGCCCACCTCGGTCGAGCCGGTGAAGGCCACCTTCGCCGCCACCGGGTGCGTCATGATCGCGGCGCCGGTGTCGCCGAAGCCGGTGACGATGTTGACGACGCCCGGCGGGAGGCCGGCGTCCTGGAAAATCTCGGCGAGCTTCAGCGCGGTGATGCTGGTCGTCTCGGCCGGCTTGATGACGATGCAGTTGCCCATCGCGAGCGCCGGGGCGAGTTTCCACGCCAGCATCAGCAGCGGGAAGTTCCACGGGATGACCTGGCCCACGACGCCGAGCGGCGCGACCTTCCGGCCGGGCGCCACATAGTCGAGCTTGTCGGCCCAACCGGCGTGGTAGAAGAAATGCGCCGCGGCCATCGGCACGTCGAAGTCGCGCGACTCCTTGATGGCCTTGCCGCCGTCCATCGTCTCGGCGACGGCGAACTCGCGGGCGCGGTCCTGCAGCAGGCGGGCGATGCGGTAGATGTATTTGGCGCGCTCGCGGCCGGGCATCTTGCCCCAGGTGGTGTCGAAGGCCTTCCGCGCGGCGGCGTAGGCGGCGTCCACGTCGGCCGCACCGCCGTGGGCGATCTCGGCGAGCTTCGTCTCGTTGGCCGGGTTGATGGAATCGAAATACTTGCCCGAGGCCGGCGCGGTGAACCGGCCGCCGATGAAGTGCTCGTAGCGGGCCTTCAGCTTCGGGTCGGCGGTCTCGGGCGCGGGATCGTATTCCCAGAGGTCGCCAAAGATGAGCTCGGGCGCGGGGCGGCCGGCGGCGCGGGCCGCGGGGCGCGGGGATTTTTTGGCGGAAGTCAGAGTTGGCATTTTCTTTGGCACGTCATTCTGAGCGGAGCGAAGAATCCAGGGTGATGAACGCTGCGGTTATCGTGATGGATCCTTCGCTGCGCTCAGGATGACGGTTTCGGGGGTGTTAATAGGATTCGGCGGCCTCGCTGAAGTAATACGGGGCCTGGTAGGCGCCGGTGCGCTCCTTCGCGATCTGGCGGAGCAGGTCGTTGAGGAGCGAGGAGGCGCCGAAGCGGTAGCGCGTGTTGTTGAGCCACTCGTCGCCCAGCGTCTCCTTGACGGCGATGAGGAACTGCAGGGCCTGCTTCGCCGTGCGGATGCCGCCGGCGGGCTTCATCGCGATGGGCGTGCCGGTGTCGAGGTAGAAGTCGCGGATGGCCTCGAGCATCACCTGGTTGTTGCCGAGCGTGGCGTTGAGCGTGGTCTTGCCGGTGCTGGTCTTGATGAAGTCGTTCGGCCGCAGCACGCGCATGGCGAGGAAGGACGCGGCGCGGATGTTGTCGCAGGTCTCGAGCTCGCTGACCTCGAGGATGACCTTGAGCGTCGCCGCGCCGCAGGCCTCGACGACGGCGGCGATCTCGTCCTGGACCAGCTGGAACTCGCCGGCGAGGAACGCCCCGCGGTTGATGACCATGTCGATCTCGTCGGCGCCGTCGGCCACCGCCGCCTTCACCTCGGCGAGGCGCGTGCGCAGCGGGGCCTGGCCGGATGGAAACGCCGTGGCGACCGACGCGATGCGCACCGGCGTGTCCTCGCCCAGCGCACGCCGGGCGTGCCTGACCATGGAGGGATACACGCAGACGGCGGCGACGGTCGGGACCTCGGGGTCATCGGAGGGGCTGAGCGCCTTCTGGCAGAGGGACGCGACCTTGCCGGGCGTGTCCTTGCCCTCGAGCGTGGTGAGATCGACCATCGAGGCGGCCAGCTTCAGGCCGAAGAGCTTCGCGCCCTTCTTGATGCTGCGGGTGGTGTATTTGGCGACGCGCTCCTCGATGCCAACTTGATCGACCGTGCCGATTTCATTGAACAATCGCCGGAAAGTGGCATGAGCCGTGCCTGTCATGGTTCGCGCACTATCCGGCTTCACCCCCCTGAAAACAACGCCAAAGTCGGTGCGCGCCGCCCTGCTGGCGCTTGCGGCGCTCCTGCCCGCCCGCGCCCAACCCGCCCCTGATTACGCCGGACCCGTCGTTACCGCCCAGCTGGCCGAGCCGCAAAACGAGGAAACCAGCGGCCTCGCCGTGTCGCACCGCACCCCGGGGCTGCTCTGGACGCACAACGACAGCGGCGGCGAACCGGTGCTCTTCGCGCTCAACGCCGACGGCTCGTCGCGCGGCCGCATCCGCGTCGAGGGCGTGACAAACTACGACTGGGAGGAGATGGCCTCCTTCGAGCTCGACGGCCAGGCGTGGCTGCTCGCCGCGGACATCGGCGACAATTTCGCCCGGCGCCCCGCCTGCGTGCTACACCTCATCGCCGAGCCCGACGCCGCCGCGCTGTCGCCCGACCGGGAGCTGCGCCTGCGCCCGGACTATTCCATCCACTTCATCTATGAGGACGGCGCCCGCGATGCCGAGGCGCTCGCCGTGGATGTGAAGGAGCGCGCCATCTACATCCTCTCCAAGCGCGAGGACACGCCGCGGCTCTACCGCCTGCCCCTCGCCCCCGCCACGGCGCGGCAACCTGCGGCGGCGCGGCTTGTCGGCCTCGTGCCCCACCTCCCCCAGCCCACCACGCTGCAACGCCTCATCAAACGCCCCACGCAAGGCTACCTCGGCTGGCCCACGGCGCTGGATTTCTCCCCCGACGGCACGCTGGCCCTCGTGCTCGTTTACCACCAGCCCCTGCTCTATCCCCGCCACCCCGGCGAAAGCTGGGCCGCCGCCCTCGCCCGCGAGCCCGTGAAACTCACCCCCCACGACCTCCCCCAGGCCGAGGCCGCGTGCTTCTCGCCCGACGGCCGCGCGCTCTACATCGCCTCCGAGAAGACGATGCAGCTCCTGCGCTACGACCGCCGCTGAGCCCGACCGCCACCGGGCGCGGGCTGGCGCGCCCCGGCTGGGAAGTTTTCCCTTGCTCCGGCTCCCTTGCGGATCGATCCGATCAACGCGTGCCGAAAAAGCCCGCGAGATCCAAACCGACGGGGGCGGTTGCCCCCAACCGCCCTAAACGCCCCGCCCGCCCGGCCAAGGTCGTTTACCCCGACTACGACGCCACCTTCCGACCCGAGGACGCCGTCGTTCGCGAAGGCCCCGATGTTCTCCAGCCCTCCAGGCTCGCCTACCGCGACGACGCCCGCGGGCTCTACCTCTACCACAGCGATTGCCTGGCAGTCATGGACACGCTGCTGGCCAAATACCCCGAAGGCGTGTTCGACCTGATTTTCGCCGACCCACCCTACTTATTTGACAGATGGTGTATGATACGCGCGTTCACATTCGTGAACACCTCTCTTGGGGAGGAACCTTTGCACAAGCTCCTTGAGCTTTGCACCGATCTCGGTCGGTAGGTCCTGAGAGCAGGAAAATCAAAAATGAGCCGGTCCTCACGCTCGAAGGATAGTCAAAATGAAAACCCAAGAAACGGCCGTTCAGGCCTCTGTTGTAAATGGCGCGGCGCATGCCGCTCGTAAGATCACGTTCTCGGTTGAGGATGAATGCTTGAGGCGCGTGATTATTAAAGAAGAGGGTCGTGAGGTAAGGATTTATCACATTTACCCGCGCCTCTGGAATTGGAAAGGCGGACAACTTCCAGAAGATGTAAACCCGCGCAGCCATGATGAGGCTGCCCTCACCTCCGGTGTTGCTAAAGCTATAGGCGTGACAATCAGCGATTCACCCGAGGACTTCTATTTGGCAAATCGCGGTGCCACCATCCTCGCGGAAGAACTAACCTACGACAAAGACCGCGGTCTCGTGGAAATTACCATCAGCGACCCCGACCTTCACGGTATTGCAGATGGTGCCACGTCCGACGCAGTTCTGGCGAAAGTCCAGGAGGGTTTGTTGGCAGAACACGGTGAGAAGGCCGCAGAAGTTCTATTGAATCGTGGCCGCATTCATTTGGAGGTTATCGTGGGGCTTACCCTAAAAGAGCGTATCGACCGGCTTGTGCTCGGAAGGAATACCAGTCGGCAGGTCACACCTTGGTCGATGTCAAACTTCCGTGGAGCTTTTGACTGGATTACCGAAATCCTCGAAGCAAAGGACAGTGGATTCGCCAGTAAAATCGGTTACGAGGAAAATGCCGGAAAGCCTGTGACTGTGCTCGATGTGCTCAGCCTCCTGACGCTCTTCCACCCCGATTATGATGCGAAAGGTAAGGGCGAGCGCAACAAAGCTCCGACAGTGGCCTACTCTAGCAAAGGCAGGATGGATGCGCGCCTGAACCACAAGGATCTTCAATCTGGCTACAAGGCTCTCGCTCCTATTCTCGCAGACATCCTCAGACTGCATGACTACGTTTACGCACAGTTCGAATACGCTTACAAAAAAGCTTTGGATGGACGAGCAAAGCTTGGTCGACGCGCGGGTTTTGAAAGCAAGAAAATCCAACTCCCTTTTACGGGTGCGTTTTCAAACTACACCGTGCCGGCTGGTGTTCTTTTTCCTTTGCTCGCCTCGCTCAGGGCACTGGTTCGCTACGACCAGAATGGTAAAGCGTATTGGATGCAAAAACCTGAAGCCTTCTTTGACGCTAACGGCAGTGAACTCGTTGCCGCGCTTATCGAACAACTTGATACCGTCGGCGGAAACCCGCAAACCGCGGGCAAAAAGAAGCCTGTATATACGGCGCTTCACGACCGTGCACGGCTCCTTCTGATTGACCAACAGAGTCGCTGATTCTGGTTAGATAATCCAAGACCCGAAGCCCAGCTTCGGGTCTTGTTATCTTATCTCTTGCGGATCCCCAGTGGGCAGGAACAGCTTGATCGTCGCGGCGGGCATGGCGGGTGCCCGGAACTGATCAGACCCCGATCCAGCGTCAAGCCACCGGCTCCACCGCAGCAGCAGAGTTCCCCGCGCGCGCACCGGGCCCATTCTGGCCAATTGGCCAGAATCTCCCGCACCCTCGATTGTGCTGCCGCCCGCACAATTCAACGCCGCGCTCCTGCCCGGACCGTCAGCAGATTTCCACCCGGATCACGCGCACTTCCCTGACGGCGTGGTCCACCCAGTAGGTCAGGATAATCCGCTCGCGCACCCGGATCGCATACTTGCGGCCGGAGGGCCCGGTTTCCTCCAGATCGGGTTTGGCGAACGGCTCGCGCGCCAGACGTTCCAACTCGGCCAGGATTTCCTGCCTCAGTCGCTTCGCACTGCCCAGCACCACATGCGCCGCCGCCGCCGTCAGCACGTAGTCGTAGGCGCTCACAGCCCGGCGCGATCAAGCTCGCCGGCGAGCCGGCGAAGTTCCGCCCCGGCGATCCGGTCACCCTTCTCCAACTGGTCGCGCTCGGCATCGAGCCCGGCCGGGTAGCCCGCCTCGTTGCGGCGGGCCAGGTGCCGCGCATAGGCCGCGAGATGCACCATCTCTCCGGGCGGGAGCTTGGCCATTTCCGCTTTGATTTCGGCGACTGACATGCCCGCACGCTACACCCCGATGGCTCGAAAACAAACCGATTCTCGCCCTGCCGCCGCCATCACCCCAACAGACGCCGCGCACGAGTCCTCCCCCCGATCCAGCGTCAAGCCACCGGCTCCGCTGCCAGCAGCAGAGTTCCCCGCGCGAGCCCCGGACCTGCATCCGCAGAGGCGGAACGCGCGGCGGTCAATCACGCCCGCAGTGCCGGCGGCACGCGGTCCTCGAGCACTTCGATGCCGTCGAAGATGGTCTGGATGTCGGTGCGCGCGGTGAGCCCGGCCCCATTCCGGCCGACCGGCCAGAATCTCCCCGCCACCCCGATTGTGCGCGCTCGCGCACAATTGAACGCCGCGCCCGTCCGCCGGTTGATGCCAACATACACGTCTCGTGTCATTCCCCGCCTTGACCCTCCGCTCCGCCCGGCTAGTTTGCCGCCATGACCAAGCTCGCTGAAATCGAGGCCGCCGCACTCCGCCTGCCTGATAAGGAGCGGCTGCACCTCGCCGACCGGCTTCTGGGCAGCTTGCCGCCGCCCGCCACCAGCGAACCTGATGAAATCCTGGCTGAAGCCCTCCGCCGCGACGCGGAACTGGAATCCCGCCAGGTGCAACCCCTCTCGGAAGACGCGTTCTGGGCCGGCGTGCGTCGTGCTTGAGCGTGACGCTGCAATTCCATCCCGGCGTTCAGTGCGATTTCAACCAAGCCATCGCCTACTACGAAGCCGAAGGCGGCTCCCACTTGGCTGATCACTTCGAGCCTGAGTTTCGGGCCTGCCTCGCCGCCCTCCAGTCGGATCCGGCTCGTTTCCCGTTTTACCACAAGCCGTCTCACTTCCGGCGAATTCGACTGTCCAATTTCCCCTACCCCATCATCTATCGCGAGAAACCCACTGCCATCCGGATCACGTTGCTCAAACACGAGCGCCGCCATCCGCTATTCGGCATGACCCGTTGGTAGCCAGCCATGAAACTAAACCTGCTCTTTGCCGGCCTCGCCACCGCCCTCCTCTTCGCCGGCTGCAACTACGACTCCCCGCTCACGGCCAAGCCGACGCGCAAGGTCAACGAGCGTCTCCTCGGCGTGTGGCTCGGCGGCGAGAACGGCAAGGACACCATGGTCGTCCGTTCGCTCGACGACTTCACCTATGCCGTCGCGATGGACGACGCCATCTACCGCGCCTTCCACTCGGATTTCGCCGACACGGCGTTCCTCAGCGTGCAGGAGCTGAACCACGACCGGCTCTATGTCTACCTGACGGCCACGCTCTCGGCCGACGGCAACACCCTCACCCTCCGCGTCGTCAGCACCAAGGTCGTGCCCGACGACACAAGGGGCCGCGCCGCCCTGCAGAAACTCGTCCGGGCGAATCTCACCAACCCGAAGCTACTCGGCGATCCGCTGGTCTTCACGCGAAAGAAGTAGCGCGATCCACTCCACAGGAAGGCGCCGAGGACGCGGAGTTAATCTCCGCCCTCTCTGCTTCCACCTGTAAGACGTCTCGGGAGGCCCTCGTGGTTGTTCAGCTCCGTGGCGACGGCGGCACGCGGTCCTCGAGCACCTCGATGCCGTCGAAGATGGTCTGGATGTCGGTGCGGGCCGTGAGCCCGGCCTGCTCCTTCACCTTCGTGATCACCGCCGTGCCCCGGTCGTTCCAGCCCAGCTTGCGGATGTATTCGTTCCAGACCTGCGTCTGGGCGCGGTTCGGCCGCAGGCCCTGGGTGAAGACCCATTCCGCGAGCTCCGCGTCCGTGCCGCCCGCCGCCACGCGGGCCTCGATGGCGGCGAACTCCACGCCGAGGAAGCCGCAGAGCTGGCCGTCGAGCCCGAAGGACAGGCCGTAGTTGCGCTGGAAATCGTCGGGCAGGCGGCCGGCCAGCTTCAGGCGCATCTTGTCGAGCATGCGGCCGAGGTGGTGCAGGCCGCCGGCGTTCTGGTCGTAGGGGGAGCGGATACCTTCCACAGCAGGCATGGGCGGAGCCTTGCGCCGCGCCGCGCCGTGGCAAGGCCGGAGACCGGCCCCTCGCTCACTCCGCGACCGCCAGCCCCGGCCAGTTTTTCGCCACGAAGCGCCGCGCCTCCGCCAGCACCACCTGCACCAGCGGCGAAGGCTCGCCCGTCCACAGCGCCGCGATCTCGACCGGCTCGAAACCCTCGAGCGGCAGCACGCGCACGCCCGGGTGCTTCACCACCTCGGTCTCGCCGAGGCTGACCCCCATGCCGTAGCCGTTCGCCACGTAGCGCGTGACGAGC
>JBDHQK010000092.1:0-10184 GCA_039807025.1 Lacunisphaera sp. | reverse complement strand
GGGCCTTCAGTCCCGCCGTGAAGCTCGTGGCGTCGGGCGCAGGCCGCGCCCGGAGCGGGATGGACGGAACCGACAAAAACGCGCCAAGCACGGCACGCGCAAGGAACGGACGCAGGAGATTTTTCATGGGAAGGACGCTTTCCGCCGAAGACTCCGATCTATCACCAGTCGTGAGCCCGCAGCCAGCGCCCCGCCCGCCCGAAAGTCAAAGCGCGACACGACGACGCGGGATGTTTCACGCCGCGTTTACGCGGAACACCCAGATCATCAGGCAAGTGTCGGCCCTCACGCTGCTCGGGCGCATCGCCCAGACAGAAGCATGGATGCCTGCGGGCAGGCCGAATACCAAATGTTCTCAACGCTGGCTTGAGTCGGGGCGCGGGACCGCCATTCTGCGCACATGAAATTCCTATTCCGTCTTCTCGCCGTGAGCGCTTTGCTCACATCTGTCCAGACCTTCGCTGCCGGCACCTTCGAGGGCAAGGTCTCCCTCGCCATCACGGCCAACAAGGGCCGCCCCATGAACATGGATTACTCCCTCAAGGGCCAGAAGATCCGCATGGACATGCACGCCGAGGGCAACCAGGTCACGTCCATCATGGACATGACCAAGCTGGAAATGCTGATGCTGATGCCCGACCAGCAGATGTATATGGTCATGCCGATCAAGCAGCCGGTCGAGCAGGCCATGGCCAAGCAGGGCGAGAGCACCGCGGACATCGAGGTCACGGGCAAGACCGACACCATCCTCGGCTACAAGTGCAGCCAGATCCTCGTGAAGGACAAGGGCACGGTCACGGAGATGTGGGTCGCCGAGGGCTTGGGCATGTTTATGGGCCTGGGCGGCGGCCCCATGGGTGGCGGCATGATGGGCGGCCGCAAGTCGGCCAACGCCGCCAAGTGGGAGGAGGCGCTCAAGGGCAAAGGCGGCTTCCCGCTGCGGGTCATCACCCACGACGCCAAGGGCAAGGACACCTTCAAGCTGGAAGCCACAAAGATCGAGCCGGGCACCCTGCCCGACTCGCTCTTCAGCCCGCCGGCGGGCTACCAGAAGTTCGAGATGCCTAATCTCGGCGGCATGCTCAAGGGCCTCGGCGGCAACTGAAGACTCGCGCTCCACTAAAAACAAAAAGGCCGGGCGAGATGCCCGGCCTTTATTGTGAGTGGGGACGCGGGTGCCGTCAGGGCAGCTTCAGCAACTCGGCGGAGGTCCAGAAGGCGGTGCGGCCGGCGGTGTCGGCGCGGACCTTGGCGACGGTCTCGGGCGTCACCTCCGGCGCGTTGTTGCCCCAGGAGGCGCGGACGTAGGAGAGCGCGTTGGCGATCTGCTCGTCCTTCAGGGCACCGCCGAGCGGGGCCATGACGTTGTTGTAATCCTTGCCCTCGACCGTGATCGGGCCGTTGAGGCCGTGCAGCACGATGCGGATGATGCGATCCTCGCTGCCGGTGGCCCATTCGGAGGCAACCAGCGGGGGATATTGTCCGGGGACACCCATGCCATTGGCCTGGTGACAGGCGATGCAAGTCGTGTCGTAAACCTTCTTGCCCATCTGCGCGCGGCTGAGGGCCACGACTGCCGTGGCACCCGGCTTGGCGCGGTTGGCGTGCTCGTTGTAAACCAGCGGATCGAAACGCAGCGAGTAGTGCGCCATGTAGATGGAGCCGAAGAAGACGGCGCAGCACATCAGGCCAAGCAGCACCAGCGGGAGCATCGAGTAGCCGTCCGCCTTCTCGGGCTTGGTCTGCTGCAGCCGGGCGTGGACCTGCTGGATGCTGTCATCGCTGGCGCCGGACTGCTCGGCACGGAGTTGGGAGTCGTTCGAACTCATCTTAATGGCCTCCCTTCTTGGGCGCCGGCGTGTTGCGGCTGCGCTCGATGGGATAGTCGTAGGTGTCCTTCAAGCTCTGCAGGTAGGCGACGAGGGCGACGGCCCGGCTGGTCGGCACGACCTCCAGGCCGGGGCCGGGGGCAAACTTGGAGGGCAACGCCAGGGCGTGGGCCGAGGGTTGGCGGCCGGCGACCGGATGCACATCGAAGAGGAAGGGGTGCGCCGGCATGTTCGTGCCCTTGGCGACCGACTGCGGGGCGTAGAGCAGACGGTAGAACCACTCGGCATACTCCGCCGGCTTGGCGTCGCCGAGGCGAACGCCGACATTCCGGAGATCCGGGCCGAGACGGTTCTGGCCAAGGAGGACCGACTGGTCGCGGATATAGTCACGGGCGTAGCTGCCCCGCTCGCCCCACTTGCGGGCGAGGTCGGAGCCAAACCCCTCGTGCCGGACCTGCTGGGTGTGGCAGGTGACGCAACCGAGGTCCTGGTAAACGAGGCGGCCCTGATCGGCGAGACCGGAGAGCGGCTGCGGATAGAGCTGCTCGTCGGCGGCGTCCTTGAACTGGCTGAGCGAGCCGATCTGCCGCTGGGCGGTCAGGAGCAGGCCACCCCACGAGAGCGCGAGGGTGACGAAGGCACCGAGGAAGAGAATGAGACCGTTTTTCATGCGTGGCCCTCCCCCTTCACCAAGCCGAGTTCCGGAGGCGTGCGGAAGGTGGCTGGGGCGTTGCCGTGGGAGTTAAACGGGCAGGCCATCCCCACGAAGTTGATCAGGAAGGCGAGGTGGCCGAGCAACAGCACCGCCAGCGCGACAGTGCGGTAGGCGAACCAGAAGGACAGGGCCTTCGTGATATCCGCGAACGGCACGGCGGCGTCATTGAGCAGGTGTCCCTGCGTCCAGCCGGCGGCGGCCAGACCCACGATCATCAGCACCACGCCCAGGGCGGTGGCGCCGAAGTGCAGCTTGATCAGCCCCGTGAAGCGCCACTCGCGACCCGTGAGGCGCGGCAGCATGAAATAGGCGGCGCCAAACATCGCGGTCGAGAAGCAGACGTAGAAGGTCAGCCAGTCCCGCAGGCCATCAAGCAGAGTGAACTGGACGATGGCGGCGAAACCCCGCATCGAGAGAGCCAGGTTCATGACGGCGGCGAGGAAGAAGCCCGCCACGCTGATGAGGATGAAGCGCAGCGTCAGGCTGGCCCGGGCCGCGGCGTAGCGTCCGGACAGGGTGCCGAGGAGGTTGATGGCCACGATGACCACGCCGACGACGAGCAGCATGTTGGCCACGATGCCCAGGGTGGGAATCCAGACCGGCACCGGCGCGCCGATCAGGCGGCTGCCACCGGCGAAGGCGGAAGAGACGGCCAGCCACCAGAAGCCCAGCGAGGCCAAGTAGTAGTTGGAAACCGGCTTCCCGAGTATCTTGGGAATGAAATAATACGCCGCCGCCAGCGCCACCGGCACGAACCAGAGGGCGTAGAGGCCGTGGACATACCAAGTGTTGACGACCGGCTGGAGCACCCCGCGCACCGGCGTCCGGATCAGCATCACCTGCGCGACGGCATAGAGCCAGGGGAACCAGAACGCCGCGCCAAACAGATACCATTGCGAGGCGAAGGCATTTTCGGTGTTGCGGATGCTGAAGGTGGTCACGGCCCAGACACCGATCATCGCGTAGGCCGCGAGCAGCAGCAGACCCACGAAGCGCGGCATCTCCAGCAGTTCAAAGGAGGTTGACCAGCCGGCGAGGATGCCGCCGACGCCGAGGGTGACGCCGAGATTCCAGAACTTGGCGGCGACAAAAAGCCAGCCGCCGTGGCGGAGGGTCGTGGCGGAAAGCCGGGCCATCAGCCACAGGCCGAAGGCAAAGGCGGCATTCATGCCCCAGCCATAAACCAGGGCGTTTTGCGCGGCGGGCGCGAGCCGACCGTGGGTGAACCAGGCGCAGTCGGCCAGAAAGTCCGGCAGGTGCAGCTGCATCGCGGCGGCCAGCTGCATGACGCCGCCGAGCAGCAGCCAGAACAGCGCCGACCCGAAGAAGGCGAGAACCGGCCACCGGGCCGAGGCGTCGATCTCAATTTGCTCCGTGCGGGCGTTAGGGGCGGAAGGATTCATCACAGCAGGGCTTACTTCTTGGCGTGGTCACGGACGGTGAGTTCGATCGCCCGGGCGATGGGCAGGCGGACCGTGCCGGCCGGCCGGTCGATCCAGGCGTAGGTAGTCGCGGCGACGTGCTCCTGGGCGAGGTGCTCGGTGAGCAGGGCCTTGCGCTCCAGGGGCGTCTTCACGCCCGCCACGGGATCCACCGCGCCGGCCGTCGGGATATAGATTTTCCGGACCATCCAGCCGAAGATCGCAAAGCACACCAGCACGATGACGGTGGTGAACACCGGGGTGCGGTGCGGGAAGGAGAAATTGGCGGAATCGCTCATGGCTTAGTGGGCTCCTTCGACGACCTGGCCCGGCTCGGGCGCGGCCGCCTCGTGATGGGTGAGTGATTCGACGATGCGGGGGTCGCGGATCGGGATGAGCTTCGTGGTGGCCAGGCTCCGCAGGTAGGACCAGACACAGATGCCGCCGACGCCGACGACGGAGGTCAGCACCCAAAGCAGGTTGATCGAGAGGAAGGGCAGCGGCTCATCGTGGGCATCCTTGAGCGCCGGCAGCACGTTGTAGCAGATATCGACGAGGATGATGACCGCGACCCAGGCACTGATGATGAAGGCGGGACGGCGCTCTGCCTTCCAGCGGTAGACGAGCCAAGCTAGGAACGGCACGAAGAAGTGGCCGAAAAGCAACAGCATCCCGACCCAGAGCCAGTCGCCGTGCTCACGGATGTTATACCAGAAGGTCTCTTCGGGAACATTGGCGTTCCAGATCAGGAAATACTGGGAGAACGTGACGTAGGCCCAGAACACCACAAAGGCGAAGGCCAGTGCGACGAGCGTGTGAAACTGGTTGGTGTTGTAGATGCCCTTGTAGTCGCCGCGCGCGTAGAGCCAGACCGTGATGAACACGGCGAACGCGAGCGCGCCACGCACGCAGTTGGCGAAGAACCACACGCCATACATCGTCGAGAACCAGTGATACTCGAGGCTCTTCATCCAGTAGATCGAGGCAAAGGTCAGCGACAAGGCGGTGAGCACGACGCCGGCCGCGGCGGTGCGCCGGCTCAGGGAGGTCCACTTCGGGTCGCCGTCACGATCCTGCGCGAATGAGGCCTTGCGGAAGAGGGTGGAGAGCACGATCCAGATCACGAAGAAGCCGATCGTCATGCCCGTGAACATACCCTGGTTGAGGAAGCCGGACTTCTTGATGTAAAGCACATCCTGTCCGACGGTGCCGTGCCCGCCGTGCAGCGGGTGGGCGAGATCCATCCACGGCCAGATGAAGCCGGGCTTCAGCCACGCGGAGAGGAGCAGGGGCACGAACAGAACCGCGAGCCATGTGAAGGCGGAGACGCCGTGCTCGTATTGGCGGCGGATGACCGTGGACCAGCCGGAGTCGGTCAGATGGTGGATGATGATCAGCAGCAGCATGCCGATGGCGATGGCGCACCAGTAGGAGATGCCGATGAGATAGGACAGCGCGACCCCGTGCGGGTCGGAAACGAAGAGGCCGACGGCCGTGAGCGCGAGGCCGGCGAGGCCGGCACCGAGAAACTTGTTCGCCAGAGAGGTGGTGGAGGCAGGCGCGCTCATGTTACTTCAGTCCTCCTTGGAGCTCCGCAGGAACGTCCTGGATCGTGCCATGCGCGGCGCGCTGGAGCGCGCGGACATAGGCGACCACGGCCCAGCGGTCGTCGGGAGAAAGTTTGTCGGCGTAGGAGAGCATGGTGTTCTTGCCGTGGGTGATCGTGTTGAAGATCTCGCCCTCGGCCATGCCGCGGAGGCGGTCGTCGTGATAGGTCGGGGTGGTCAGCATCCCGTAGGATTTGGTGATGCCGTTGCCGTCACCCAGCGCGCCGTGACAGGGGGCGCAATAGATCTGGTAGCGGCCCTGGCCGCGCTCGATGAACGCGCCGGTGATCGCGAGGCCGGCCGGAAAGCCGCGGCCGAAGGTGCCGTCGGGCAGCTTGCCTTCGTAGTGGAAGTCGTCGGCCTTGAGGAAGGCGGGATCCGCCCGGAGGGCATCGCGGCCGAAGGGCACGGCGCCGGCGGGCAGCGGCCGGTCGGCGCGGCCGTCGGCGAAGAACTTGGATTCGGCCTGCGGCTTGTATTTGGCCTGATGATCCATGTCCGGGAACATCTCGATGGGCGGGCGGGTGGAGATCATGCCGCGATAGCCCATGACGGAGAGCAGGAGGATGACCACGAAGGCGAGCGTGTAGTAGGCGAAGCGCATGGGTTCAGGCCTCCAGCTCCGCGATGTCCTTGCCGCCGATTTTCACGAGCAGGTCGCGCGTGGCGGTGGCGTTGAATTTCGGGTCGTTGGTCTCGATCACAATGTAGAAACGGTCGTCCCCGGCGCGGACAAACTGCGGGGCCTTCATCACCGGATGGTAGTGCATCGGCAGGCGGTTCAGGAAGAACATGCCGCCGATGGTCGCAAAGGCCGTGAGGAGGATGGTCAGCTCATACGACACCGGGAAGGCGAACATCGGGCTGAACATGGGCTTGCCGCCGACAATGAGCGGATATTCCGACAGCCCCAGCCAGGCGATGAAGCCCATGCCGACGGTGAAGCCGGTGATGCCGCCGGCGAGGGAGAAGCGCGGCACCTTGGAGCGGCGCAGGCCCATGGCGTAATCGAGCCCGTGCACGGGGAAGGGCGTGAGGGCGTCCCATTGGGTGTAGCCGGCGTCGCGCACCTTTTCGCAGGCCTGATAAATCTCGGGCGTGGTGTCGAAGGCGGCGATGAGTCCGTAGGTCTTGTTCATGGCGGCGGCTCCTTAGTGTTTCGTCGATCCGTGGGGATCGGCCGCGGGGATGACCATCTTGATCTCCGACATCGGCATGATGGGGAGAAACCGGATGAAGAGGAGGAAGAGGACCGAGAACACGCCGAAGGTGCCGAAAAAGGTGAAGATCTCGACGATCGACGGCGAATAGTAGCCCCAGCTCGACGGCAGGAAGTCGCGGGCCAGCGAGGTGACGATGATCACGAAGCGCTCAAACCACATGCCGACATTGACGAAGATACAGAGGATCCAGACCAGCGTGGTGTTGTTGCGCACGGCCTTGAACCAGAAGAACTGCGGGGTGATCACGTTGCAGGAGATCATGATCCAGTAGGCCCACGCGTAGTGGCCGAAGGCGCGGTTGATGAACGCGAAGCCCTCGTAGGGGTTCGCACCATACCAGGCGATGAAGAATTCCATCGAGTAGGCGTAGCCCACCATGGTGCCCGTCGCCAAAATGATCTTACACATGCAGTCGATGTGATACTGCGTGATGAGGTCATCCAGGCGGTAGACGGCGCGCAGCGGCAGCATGAGCGTGAGCACCATGCCGAAGCCGGAGAAGATGGCACCCGCCACGAAATACGGCGGGAAGATCGTCGTGTGCCAGCCCGGGATCAGCGAGACGGCGAAATCGAACGACACGATCGTGTGCACCGAGAGCACGAGAGGGGTCGAGATGCCGGCCAGGATGAGATAGGCCATCTCGTAGTTGCTCCACTGGCGGTTCGAGCCGCGCCAGCCCATGGCGAAGAAGCCGTAGAGGCGCGCCTTGAGCACGTTCCCGGCCGCCGTGAAGCGGTCGCGCAGCGTGCCCAAGTCGGGGATGAGGCCGACATACCAGAAGAGCACCGACACCGTGCCGTAGGTCGAGACCGCAAACACGTCCCACTCCAGCGGGGAGCGGTAATTCTGCCAGATGCCGTTCGAGTTGGGGAACGGGAACAGCCAGCCCGGGGTGACGGCGAACCAGACACGACCGACGTGGAAGACCGGGAAGATGGCGGCGCAAACGACCGCAAAGATCGTCATGGCCTCGGCCGGGCGGTTGATGGAGGTGCGCCATTTCTGGCGCAGCAGGCACAGGATCGCCGAGATGAGCGTGCCGGCGTGGCCGATACCGATCCAGAACACGAAGTTGACGATGTCCCAAGCCCAGTTGACCGGGTTGGCGTGACCCCAGACACCGACGCCCGTGGCCACCAGATAGATCAGGCCGGCGACAGTGAACGAGGCGACAAAGGCGGCGGCGCCAAAGCACCACCACCACCACACCGGCGTCTTGCCCTCCACCAGGCCGCAGATCTTTTCCGTGATCCAGTGGAAGTCGCGATTGTTTGCGACCAAGACCGGGCGCGGCATCACCGCCGGCTTGACCTCGGCGAGGATGGCGGGAACCGGATGTTCAGAGGCGTGCGCACCCATTACTCGTGCCCTCCGTGCTTGGTCTCGGCACCGTGGCCATGGCCGGCGGCCTGCGCCGGTTGGTTCTTCTGGTTATACTCGACCCGACTGAGCGGGAGTGCGGAGTAATCGGGCATGTGCGGGTTCGGATTGCGAAGCTTGCCGAGGTAGGTCGTGCGCGGCCGGATGTTGAGATAGCCGAGGACGGCGTAGTCCCGATCCTGCGCCTTGAGGCGGGAGACGGCGCTGGCCGGGTCCTTGATGTCGCCGAAGACGATGGCCTCGGCCGGGCACACCTGCTGGCAGGCGGTCTGGATCGTGCCGTCGGGAATGCGGACGTCGCCGCTGGCGCCGGCCTTGCGCTTCTGCGCGATCTTGGCCGACTGCACGCGCTGGACGCAATAGGTGCACTTTTCCATGACGCCGCGCATGCGCACGGTGACATCGGGGTTCTTCACCATCTTGACCAGCTCCGGCATGTCGCCCTGGTGGCCGAGCGGCCCCATGTAGAGGGCGTCGGTGGCGCGCTTGTTGAAGTCGAAGAAATTGAAGCGGCGGACCTTGTAAGGGCAGTTGTTCGCGCAGTAGCGCGTGCCGATGCAGCGGTTGTAGGCCATCACGTTGATGCCTTCCTCGTCGTGGACGGTGGCGTTGACCGGGCACACCGTCTCGCAGGGGGCGAGCTCGCAGTGCTGGCAGGTCATGGGCTGCATCGAAACCTGGGGATCCTCGGGGAGTATCTTGTTGCCCTCGGCACCGAAGGCCGCCGCGTCGGCCTGGCCGTCGGAGTAGTAGCGGTCGAGGCGGATCCAGTGCATCTCGCGGCCGCGCAACACCTGATCCTTGCCGACGATCGGGATGTTGTTCTCCGCCTGGCAGGCCACCACGCAGGCGTTACACCCGATGCAGGTGTTCAGATCGATCGACATGCCCCACTGGTGCGTGCCGGTGAAGTCGGGCGACTCGTAAAGCGAATTGCCGCGCGGCGTAGTGGTGGCGATGAAGGCCGGATCCTTGCCGGCATCCGCGCCGAGCACCGGCGGCGAGTGCGCATCAATCGTGTTTTCGCGCACGAAGTTGGCGTTCGCCGCGTAGCCCTGCTCGCCCTCGAGGTTGGCTTCGCGCACGATGTCGCGGCCCTCCATGGACCAGTGCTCCTGGGTGTTGGCGAGCTTCATGCGCTCGCCGGTGTCGCGGAGCGTGGCCCCGGTGGCGTAGGCCATGCCATCCGTCGTGCGGAGCGGGTAGGCGCTGAAGCCCGTGCCTGTGCCGACATGGCCCGCTTGCGTGCGGCCGTAGCCGAGCGGGAGCACGATGGTGTAATTGGCCAGGCCGGGCTGGATGTGCACCGGCCCGCGCAGCGTGCGGCCGTTCAGCGCGACCTCGAAGATACGGGCGTTCTCCTGGCCCTGCTGGAAATCAGCCTCTTCCTTGCGCGCGACCTGCAGCATGTTGCCGGCCGGCACGATGCCGAGTTCCTGGGCGAGCTTCGGGCTGACGAGGATGGCGTTGTCCCACGAGATCTTCGTCATGGGATCCGGGCACTCCTGCAGCCAGCCGTTGTTGGCGAAACGACCGTCGTCCATCTTGTGGTCGGTCGTGAAACGCACCTCAAGGTGCCCCTTCGAGAGGACGGCCGGTGCCGGGAACTTCGCCAAGACGGCGGAGACGCGACCCATGTCGAAGGTGACGCGTGCGACCGGATAGGCCGAGCCCGCGACCAGGCCGTCGTGCAGGAATTTCTCAAACGCCTTCTTGTCGCCGCCGCGGGTGGTGTAAACCTGCTCGTAGGCCTCGGGGCTGCCTTCGCCGGCCAGACGGGCGAGCAGCTCGACCTCCATCAGGCCGTTGAAGAGCGGCATGATCATCGGTTGCACCGGCACGATGGTGCCGTCGACCGTGCGAGCGTCGCCCCACGACTCGAGATAATGCGTCGCGGCGAGATGCGTGCCGGCCAGCGCGGACGTCTCGTCGTTATAATATCCGTAGCGGATGACCTCCGGCACCGACTTCAGCAGCGCGCCGAAATCGAGATCGGCGGGGGGGGT
>JBDHQK010000091.1:0-10257 GCA_039807025.1 Lacunisphaera sp. | reverse complement strand
GAAGGGCTGGCGCTCGAAGAGCTTGGCGCCGAGGTCCTCCTCGAGGAGCAGCACCTGGCTGCTGACGGCGGGCTGCTGGATGCCGTAGGGCATGTTGCGCACCGCGCGGCTGATGCCGCCGTGGCGGGCCACGTAGTAGAACAGCTCCAGGTGGTGGATGTTCATGTGCGCGCGAGGATGCGCCCCCTGTGTCCGCCGAGGCAACGCCGTTTAACGCATCATCCTGCTCAATGGCCGGCATCGGGATTATCGATTAACGCCCCGCCGCGCTTCCTGCTATCCTGCGTCGTCCCTCCGCCTCCCATCCCCGATGTCCTCCCCTCGCAACTACCCGCTGCTCCTCGCCGGCCAGTTCCTCGGCGCGTTTGGCGACAATGCCATCCTCGCCGTCATCGTCGGCCAGCTCACCTACCTGCAGAAGGCCGGCGCCATCACCGCCGCCGAGTTGCGCACGAGCAACACCCTCTACACGAGCCTGCTCTTCCTGCCCTACGTGCTCCTCGCGCCGCTGGCGGGCTGGCTCAACGATCGTTACGCGAAGACCGCCTGGCTCACCGGCGGCAACGCCCTGAAGCTGCTCGGCACCGGCGGGTGCGCGTTGAGCGTGTGGTTCGGGCCGGGGTGGCAGGGCCTCGGCTATCTGCTGGTCGGCGTCGGCGCGTGCTTCTACGGCCCGGCCAAATACGGCATCCTCCCCGAGATCCTTCCGCGCGAGCGTCTCGTGAAGGCCAACGGCACCGTCGAACTGCTCACGCTCGTCGCCATTCTCGGCGGCGCCATCGCCGGCTCGGTGCTGGCGGATGTGTTCAAGGACCGCGTGCTCGTCTCCTACGGCGTGCTCGGCGCCATCTTCGGCGCGGCGCTGCTGTGCAATTTCCTCATGACCGCCACGCCGGCCAACCCGGAGGTGCGGCTCAACCGGAGCGTGCGCGAGTTCACCGGTCATCTTCGCGACCTCCTGCGCTCGCCGCGCCTGGGCCGCGTGCTGATTGGCACGGCGCTGTTCTGGGTGTGCGGCGCCGCCATGAAGATCAATTTCCAGCCCTGGGGCCTCGACGTGTTGAACCTGCCCGACAACACGCAGATCGCGCTGCTCGGCCTGTGGCTCAGCGTGGGCGTGATGGCGGGCAGCGTGCTCGCCGGCCAGATCCACGCAGTCGGCGATCTCCGCCGCACCCAGCGCTATGGCTTCGCACTGGCCGGCATGCTCGCGCTGCTCTGGTCGGTGGACACGCTCGGCTTCTGGCGCACACCGGTCGTCCAGCTGGGGCCGCTGCACCTCGTCGTCCCGGTCGTGGCGCTGCTGATCGCCACCGGCCTCGTCGCCGGTCTCTTTCTCATCCCGCTGAACGCGACGCTCCAGGCCGAGTCGAATCCCGACAAGCTCGGCAAGACCATCGCGGTGCAGAACCTCTTCGACAACCTCGGCATGCTCCTCGCCGGCGTCTTCGTCTTCGCCGGCGTCAAGGCCGGACTCAGCTCCAGCGGCGTGTTCCTCGGCCTCGCCATGGCCGTGGCCGCGCTCGTCGCCTGGCTGAAGATTCCCGCCAAACCCGCTGCCCCCGGAAATTTGTAATGCAATGCGTTACAAATTTTCCCGCCCTTCCGTGCCATGAAATCTATCCTTCGCCTGCTCGTCCGCCTCTGTTTCCGGTTCCGCGCCCACAACACCGCGGCACTGACGACGCCCGGCCCGGTGCTGCTCGTGCCCAACCACGCGTCGTGGCTGGACTGGTTGTTCCTTGCCGTGGTGCTCGATGACGATTGGAAATTCGTCACCTCGAGCGCGACGGCGCAATCGAATTGGGTTTTGCGCAAGGTCATGATCAACCGCCGCACCTTCCCCGTGGACAACACCTCGCCCTACGCCGTGCGCGACATGGCCGAGCATCTCAAGGCCGGCGGCCGCCTCGTGCTGTTCGCCGAGGGCCGGATCACGCTCAGCGGCAGCTTGATGAAGGTCTATGAGGGCACGGGCTTCCTCCTGCGCCAGGCCAACGCGCGCGTCATCACCTGCTACCTGCGCGGCGCCACGCGCGTGCGCTTCGTGCGGCACCCGGGCTGGACGCGCTGGTTCCCGCGCGTGACAGCCCATTTCAGCGACGCGCTGACCGCGCCGGCCTGCGAAGGCCTGTCCAACGCCGCCGCCCGCACGAAGATCACGACCTGGCTGCGCGACCGCATGACCTTGCAGCAGTTTGAGACCGACCTCGAGTTCGGCCCGCAGAACCTGCTCGCCGCCGTCGCGGAGACCGCCGCCAACATCCCGCATCGCGTCGCGCTGGAGGACGTCACTTTTAGCAAGCTCACCTACCGCCGGCTGATGGTCGGCGCCGACCTGCTCGCCGCGCAGTGGCGCCGCCGCCTCGGCCCGGCCGCCGGCGAGCGCATCGGCGTGCTGCTGCCCAACGTGAACTCGCAGCCGGTCACGCTGCTCAGCCTGTGGGCGGCCCAAAAAGTGCCGGCCATGTTGAATTACTCGACGGGCATCCCGGTCATGCTGCAATGCGCCCAGCTCGCCGGCCTGAAGCACATCGTCACCTCGCGACAGTTCTTGGAGAAGGCGAAGCTCAATCCCGCCGCGCTCGCCCACGCCGGCATCGCGTTCCACTATCTCGAGGACATCCGCCCCGCGCTCTCCGGTTTCGCGAAGGCCACCGCGCTGGCCCGCCACACGCGGGCTTGCGGCACCGGCTTGCGCGACACGTCGCTCCGCCACGAGGACACCGCCGTGGTGCTCTTCACCAGCGGCTCGGAAGGCGCGCCGAAGGGCGTCGAGCTCACGCACCGCAACCTGCTGGCCAACGTCCGCCAGGCCATCGCGGTGACCGACGTGACGGATGCCGACCGCTTCTTCAACGCGCTGCCGATGTTCCACAGCTTCGGCCTGCTCGGCGGCACGCTGTTCCCGCTCGTGCGCGGCTGCTACACCTTCCTTTACCCGTCGCCCCTGCACTACCGCGTCGTCCCCACGCTGGTTTATGAAAAGGCCTGCACGGTGCTGCTCGGCACGAACACCTTCCTCAACGGCTACGCGCGCAAGGCCCATCCCTACGACTTCAACACGCTGCGCTACCTCATCGCCGGCGCCGAGAAGGTGCAGACCGCCACGCTCGACACCTGGGCGCGCAAGTTCGGCGTGCGCATCCTCGAGGGCTACGGCGCCACCGAGTGCAGCCCGCTGATCAGCCTCAACACCCGGATGGAGCCGGCCATCGGCTCGGCCGGCCGCCTCGTGCCGGGCCTCGAATACAAACTGGAACCCGTCGAGGGCGTGGCGGAGGGCGGCCGCCTGTTCGTGCGCGGCCCGAACGTGATGAAGGGTTACCTCAACGCCGACGCGCAGGCGAAGTTCGCGGCACACGGCGGCTGGTATGACACCGGCGACATCGTGCACGTGGACGCCGACGGCTACCTCCACATCCGCGGCCGGATGAAGCGCTTTGCCAAGATCAGCGGCGAGATGGTCAGCCTCACCGCAGTCGAGGATGCGCTCGCCGGCGCCTTCCCGCAGTTCGGCCTGCGCTGCGCGGTCGCGGTCATCACCCAGCCCGACGAAAGCAAGGGCGAGAAGCTCATCGCCGTCACCAACGAGCCCCGCCTGCAGCTCGCCGACCTGCGCGCCGCGATCAACGCGAAGGGCCTCTCCAACCTCTGCGCCCCGCGCGCCCTCATCGTCGTCCCGGGCATCCCCAAGCTCGGGACCGGCAAGACCAACCACCGCGAACTCGAAAAACTAATCGCCGCCTAAGGCCTCCTCCCATGAACCACACGATGCCAGCCAAATCGCCCCGTCCCGCCCAGGTCTTCCCGTTTCCCCAGACCGAGGCCTCCTTCGTCCTCGGACTGGCCGACGCCGAGGACCGCGGGGAGATTTTTCGCCTCCGCCACGAGATCTACGCCCGCGAGCTCGGCCAGCACGCCGTGAACCCCGCCGGCACGCTCCGCGACCCGCTCGATGCGGTGAACACCTACCTCACGGCGCGCTGCGCGGGCGAGATCGCCGGCTTCATCAGCATCACGCCGCCCACGGCGCCGGCCTTCTCCGTGGACAAGTATTTCGCGCGCGCCGCGCTGCCCTTCGCGTTCGACGACCAGCTTTACGAGGTCCGCCTGCTCACGGTGCTGCAACCCCACCGCGGCCGCGAGCTGGCCATGCTGCTCATGTATGCGGCCTACCGTTGGGTCGAGGCGCACGGCGGCACGCGCATCGTCGGCATCGGCCGCCGCGAGGTGATGGACCTTTACCGGCGCGTCGGCCTCGAGCCGGCCGGGCTTTCCACCCAATCCGGCGCCGTCACCTACGACCTGCTGCTCGGCTCCATCAACGGGCTGCGCCAGCACTCGGCTGAATTCGCCGCCGTGCTCAGCCGGCTCGAGGCGCGCACGGCCTGGCGCCTGCCCTTCCCCTTCCGCCAACCGGCGGCCTGCTTCCATGGGGGCGCGTTCTTCGGCGCCATCGGCGAAAAATTTGACACGCTCGAGCGCCGCCACGACATCATCAACGCCGACGTGCTCGACGCGTGGTTCCCGCCCGCGCCGGGCGTGACCGCCACGCTCACGGCGCACCTGCCGTGGCTGCTGCGCACGTCACCGCCGACCGATTGCGCCGGCCTGATCGCAACCATCGCGGCGGCGCGTGGCGTGGCCCCGGCGAACATCCTGCCCGGCGCCGGCTCATCCGACCTCATCTTTCGCGCCTTCCGGCACTGGCTCACCCCGGATTCGCGCGTGTTGATCCTCGACCCGACCTACGGCGAATACGCCCACGTCCTTGAAAAGGTCATCGGCTGCACGGTGGACCGGCTCGCGCTCAATCGCACCGACGGCTACCAGGTGAACCTCGCCAAGCTGGAGGCCGCCCTCCGGCTCGACTACGACCTCGTCGCGCTGGTGAACCCCAACAGCCCGACCGGCCGCCACGTGCCGCGCGAAAAACTGGAGGCGGTGCTCCGCACCGCGCCCTGGCACACGCGCCTCTGGGTGGATGAAACCTACGGCGAATACGCCGGGCCGGACCAGTCACTGGAAAAATTCGCGGCCGCGTCGGAAAACGTGATCGTCGCGAAATCCATGTCGAAGGTCTATGCGCTCAGCGGCGCGCGCGTGGCTTATCTTTGCGCCGGCCAGCACCAGCTCGAGGCCTTGCGTGCCATCACCCCGCCGTGGGTGGTCGGTCTGCCCGCGCAGGTCGCGGCCGTCCGCGCCCTGCAGGATCCGGCCTACTATGCCGCACGCTACCTTGAGACCGCCGGGTTGCGCGAGTCGCTCGCCGCCGGGCTGCGGCAACTCGGCTGGGACGTGCTGCCGGGCATCGCGAACTTCCTGTTGTGCCATCTGCCGGAGGGCGGCCCCGATGCGGACACCGTCGTGCGCCTCGCCCGGGCCGAGGGCGTGTTCCTGCGCGACGCCGTCCGCATGGGCGCCCGCCTCGGGCCGCACGCGGTCCGCATTGCCGTGAAGGATGCCGCCGCCAACGCCCGCATGCTCACCGTCCTCCGCGCCATCTGCCCGCCCGGAGCATGGGCCTGAGCTGGGCTCCGCCCCCGCATGTTCAGCCGCTCACTCCTCCTCTTGTTGGCTCTCGCTCCCGGCTCCCGCGCGCTCGCCTCCGCCGAGCATGTCATCCTGCTCCACGGCCTCTGCCGCACCAGTCGCTCGATGCAGCCGATGGCGGACGCGCTGCAGGCGGCGGGCTATGTCGTCCACAATGTGGATTACCCCTCGCGCACGGCGCCGATCGAGGAACTGTCCGCCCAGACCATCACCCCGGCCATCGTCGCGTGCGAGCAGGCCGGTGCCGCCCGGATCCACTTCGTCACCCATTCGCTCGGCGGCATCCTCGTGCGCGAGTATCTCGCCACGCACCGCCCGCCGGCCCTCGGCCGCGTCGTCATGCTCGGCCCGCCGAATCAGGGGAGCGAAGTCGTGGACCGGCTCGGTGACTGGCGGCTCTTTGCCGCCATCAACGGCCCCGCCGGCCGGCAACTCGGCACCGGCGCAGACTCCGTGCCCAACCGGCCTGGCCCGGCGAATTATCCGGTCGGCGTGATCGCCGGCCGACATTCCATCAACTGGATCAACAGCCTGCTCCTGCCCGGCCCCGATGACGGCAAGGTCACCGTCGCCCGCACGCGAGTCACCGGCATGGCCGGGCACCTGGTGCTGCCGTGCTCCCATCCCTTCCTCCCGCGCGACCGCACAGCGGTTCGCCAGACAGCCTATTTCTTGGCCCATGGCCGGTTTCAGGACGCGGCACCATGACAATTCGCCGGAAAATCCACCGTCCGCCGACCCGCGGCTGGCGCGATGCCGGGAATCCTGCCAACGTGCGCCATGCCCGATCCGTTTGCCCCCGACCTCGACGCGTATTTCGCCCGCATCGGCTACGCCGGGCCGCGCGCGTCCACGCTGGCCGTGCTGCACGCCCTCACCCTGCACCACGCGACGTCGATCCCCTTTGAGAACCTCGATGTGCTGCTCGGCCGCGGCATCAGCCTCGCGCCCGAGGCCATCTTCCAGAAACTGGTGCGCGACCGGCGCGGCGGCTACTGTTTTGAACAAAACAATCTGCTCCTCCTCGTCCTGCGCGCGCTCGGCTACCGCGTGACGCCCATCGGCGCCCGCGTGCGCTGGCAGATCCCGCGCGACATCCAGCCGCCCCGCACGCATCTCTTCCTGCGTGTGCACCTCGAGGACGGCGACTGGCTGACGGATGTCGGCATGGGCAGCGCCTCGCTGACCGGAGCCATCCCGCTGGAGTTTGACCGCGAAGTGGCCACGCCGCACGAGCCGCGACGGCTGGTGCGCGACGGCGAGCGGATGTTCCACCAACTGTGGACCGGCACCGAGTGGGCGGACTGCTGCGAGTTCACGCTCACTGAGATGTTCCCCATCGACTGCGAGGTGGCCAACTGGTGGACGAGCGCCAGCCCGGCCTCGCACTTCAAGGCCCGGGTCGTCGTCGGCCGCGCGGGCCGCGATGGCACGCGCAAGGCGATCCGCGGCGGCGAGTTCACCCACCGGCGCGGCGCCGAAATCCTGGCGAGCGAGGCCATCACCTCCGCCCCGCAGCTGCTCGCGCTCCTCGCGACGCACTTCGACCTGCCCTTCCCCGCCGGCACGCGCTTCGGTGCAGTGTAAGCCCGGCGCGGCGGGCGGATTTCTGGTTTCCAACCCCGCCGTCTTGCCCCATGGGTGACAGCCCGTGACCGATCCCGCCCACCGCAAATCCGTCGGCCTGCTGCTGCTCACCGCGCTGGGGTGGAGCCTGGGCGGCGTGCTCCTGAAATCCGTGGACTGGCCGCCCTTCGCCGTCGGCGGCGGGCGCGGGCTCGTCGCCGCGCTGTTCCTGCTCGCCGTCGGCGGGCGTTCGCTGCGTTTCACCTGGTCGCCGCTGCAGCTCGCGACCGCCCTCGCCTACACGGGCTGCACGGTGCTCTTCGCCGCCGCGACCAAGCTCACCACCGCGGCCAACGCCATTTTGCTCCAATACACCGCGCCGGTCTGGGTCGCCCTGTTCGGTGCCTGGCTGCTGGGCGAGCGCGCCCGGCGGGCCGACTGGTGGACCATCGTCGCCAGCTTCGTGGGCATGGCGGTGTTCCTCTACGACGGGCTGCAGTTCAACAGCCTGACCGGCATCGTGCTCGCCATCGCCAGCGGCGTGGCCTTTGCCGCCATGATCCTGCTCATGCGCAAGCAGAAGGATGGCTCGACGCTCGAGGCCGTCATCCTCGGCAACCTGCTGGGCTTCCTCATCGGTCTGCCGGCGATGGCCGCCGCGGGCCTGCCCGATGCCCGCAGCCTGGTGGCGCTGCTGCTGCTGGGCGTCGTGCAACTCGGCATCCCTTACCTGCTCTACAGCCGCGCCATCCGGCATGTGACCGCGCTCGAGGGCGTGCTCATCCCGGTCATCGAGCCCATCCTGAATCCCATCTGGGTGATGCTCGTCATCGGGGAGAAGCCCAGCCCGCTGGCGCTGGCCGGCGGGGCGATTGTCCTCGGTGCCGTCACCTGGCGGGCGGTGGACTCGGTCCGCGAGCGCCGGGCGGGCGGCCTCACCCGGCCGCCGGCCGGGCCGGCGGCCGGACCAGGATGAGCACATTGGCGGCCGTGATCAGCCCGCCGCCCACCAGCAGGTGCCAGGTGATTTGCTCGTTGGGGTAGTCGAACCCGCCCCACGCGGAGAACCACGCGGGCAGGAACAGCACCAGCACGGCGGTGAACACCGGCTCCACGCAATAGATGAGCCCCGCCTCGGTGGCGGAGATTTTCGGCTGCCACCTGATCATGAGGGTGAAGGCGCCGAGCGTGCTGAACAGCGTGAGCAGGAGGGTGAGGCCGAGCCAGACGCCCGAGGTCCACGGCACGAGCACATCGGCCGGTGCCGGCGCCGTGCCGAGCGCCATGCCGGTGAAGAGCAGGGCCTGCGTCGCAAACATCACCAGCGTGACCGGCAGCGTGCGGTTGGCGGCAAACTCCCGGCGCTCGAGCAGGAAAATCTGCATCATGAAGAACACCGCGCTGACCAGCGTCTCCACCTCGCCGCGGCCGAGGTGCAGCGTCCGGAAGTCAAACCGCCCGAGGATCGCCACGCCGGGGAGCACCAGCGCGCAACAGGCCAGCACGGCGGCCGGCGGCCAGCGGCGCTGGCGCCACGCGATCCAGACCGGGATCATGACCGCGTAGATCTGGGTGAGGAAGGCCGAGGTCGAGGCGCTGGTGAACTGCAGCCCGTCGTTCTGGAACAACATGCCGGCGCCGAGGGAGAGCCCGATGAGCACGCCCTGCCGCAGCTCCCGCCGCGTGAAGGTGCGGAGCTGCCGGCCGAGCACCAGCAGCAACACGAGCGTGCCGAGCAGGAAACGCGGCGCGATGGAGCCGGCCGTGATGAACCACGTGCCGCTGGCCGGCAGCACCTGCCGGTGTGCCAGGGCGAGCGCCTTCACGAGGGGAAAGCTCAGCCCCCAGAGCAGCGTGGCGAGCACGAGCATCAGGAGCGCCTGCGTGTGGACGGAGCGGCCGGAGGGCATCATGGGGCAAAACAAAACCGCCGCGGATTGCTCCGCGGCGGTTCCGAAAGTATCGCTGAGAGCGGATGCCTCAGGAGACGTGCTTGCTGACCAGCTTGGTCATGTCGAACATGCTGACGGTGGACTTGCCACCGAAGACAACCTTCAGCGCGGCGTCCGCGTTGATGTTGCGCTTGTTCTTCGTGTCCTGGAGACCGTTCTTCTTGATGTAGGCCCAGAGCTTCTTGGTGAGCTCTGTGCGGGGAAGCGGCTTCGAGCCCACGATGGGGGCGAGAGCAGCGTCCGGAGTAACCGGCTTCATGAAAGCGGCGTTGGGTTTGCGAGCGGATTTTTTAGCCATAGTGGTATTCGTCATAGAACCGGTGACACCCAATGCAACGATTTTCTAGAGGGAAAATCACTTTTCCCAGAGGGAAAAACCGGATGATTCCCGCCAAAATAGTCTTGCGGAAAAAGCGCCGCGCACCCGGCGCGGCTAGGCCGCATCCGGCGAGTCCACCTGCACGAACTGGCGGTAAAGCGCGGCGTAGTGGCCGGCCTGCGCCAGCAGGGCGGCGTGGGTGCCGCGCTCGATGATGCGCCCCTGGTCCAGCACCAGCACCAGATCGGCGTGCCGGATGGTGCTCAGGCGGTGCGCCACCACGAAGCTCGTGCGCCCGCGCAGGAGCGCCGCCAGGGCCTTTTGCAACCGGGCTTCCGTGAGGGCGTCGATGGAGCTGGTCGCCTCGTCGAGCACGACCAGCCGCGGGTCGGCGAGCAGGGCGCGCGTGAAGCAGACCAGCTGCCGCTGCCCGAGGGACAGCCCCGCGCCGCGTTCCCCCACCTCCGTGGCCAGCCCTTGCGGCAACGCCTCCAGCAGATCCAGGCAGTCGAGCCGGCGGGCGGCCTCGCGCACCTCCTCCTCGGTCGCCTCCGGCTTCGCCAACCGGATGTTTTCCAGCACCGTGCCGGTGAAAAGCAGGTTCTGCTGCTGCACCATGCCCATCTGCCGGTGCAGCGAATGGCTGGTGACCGCGCGGATCTCCCTCCCGTCCACCAGAACCTCGCCGCGGGTCGGCAGGTAGAACTTGGAGACGAGGTTGATGATGGAGCTTTTGCCGCTGCCAGTGTGGCCGACGAGCGCGACCGTCTGGCCCGGCTCCGCCGCGAAGCTGACCTCGTGCAACACCGGCTTGGCCGGGTCGTAGCCGAAGGTCACAGCCCGGAACTCGACGCGGAGGCCGGC
>JBDHQK010000090.1:0-10327 GCA_039807025.1 Lacunisphaera sp. | reverse complement strand
CGAGGAGGCCACGATTTCCTCCGTGCCGAGGAGCGAGCCGACGGCAGCCTGTATCTTCGGGTGGGCGATCACCTCAAACATCTCCGGAGCGTGAAAGCCGCCGCCGCGCAAACCCTCCAGATGCTTGATGATCGCCTCGCCGTTCTCCGCCGAGTCGCGCTGGATGGCGGCGAGCTGGTGGTCGAAACCGAGGTCGGCGTGGAGATGCTGCAGCTTGCCCGCGGCCTGCAGCGCGGCCGCCTTCCGGCCGATCTCCCGGTGCATTTCCTGCCGGAGCGGCTCCAGGTCCGCCGGGTCGAAGACATCCGGCACAATGAGGTAACCAAGCTCGTGAAAGGAGGCGACTTGTTCCGCTGACAGCGACCGGGGTGGGATCATGCCGGGATTCAGGGGAATTCTTGGATGCGGCGCAACCGCCGAGGGGGTGAATATTCAGCGCACCAGGCTTGAGTCCCGCGCGGAAGTTTGTGTCGTCGTCGTCATGAGCCTCAGCGCTACGGAACCCCTCTCCCCTCCCACTTGGCCGACGGTGCTCGTCGAGTCCTCCACCAAGCAGCGTCCGCGCAATGTGGACCTCATGAACGACTGGCAATACGCGGAGCGCAGCATCCACCGCCTGCTCGCCGCGTGGGGTCGCGACGTCGCCGAATGGGAGAACAAGAGCGCGCTTCACCGCCACATCTGGGACCAGGCCGAGTGCGTCCGCCGCCTGCGCGAGCGCATCGAGCAGTTCCCCGGCGGCAAGGCCGACGCCCCCGTCTCCGCCCGCCTCGAGCACCTCGCCAACGCCGTGCTGCTCGCGCCCTCCCTGCAGGACGCGCTCGACGGCATCTATGAACTGCTCCTGAAAACCCTCGTCGGCGCCTATGGCGAATACATCGGCCTCGTGCATCCCATCCACGACGCCCCGACCATCGCGCTGCTGCACGAGATCAACCAGATCAAGAGCCAGCAGTGGCTCTGGTATCGCGACTACCGCCGTCGCGTGCCGCACACGACCGATGCCGCCTACCGCGCCCGGGTCACGGCCCTCCTGGAGGACTGCGGCCAGTTCCGCGCGCCGTTGCCCGTCGCCCCCGGGGCCGAGGCCCGGCCGGCCGGCGTCGCCACGGATTTCCGCCTGAGCAAGTTCAGCGCGCGCAACGTGCCGATCCGGCCGCGCCAGCCGTTCATGGATTACGTGCGCGCCGACTTCGCCACCAACCTCGAGTCCCGCCGCCTCTTCTGGGCCTACGGCTACATGCTCGAGAAGAATCTGCCCGACGACCAGCTGATCTGGCTCTACTACGGCCACTACATGCCGTGGGCATGGCAGCACATCATCTCCCGCCACCTCTGGGACGAATCCCGCCACGGCGACTCCGGCTACTCGCGCCTGCGCGACTTCGGCATCAGCCTCGAGGATGTCGGCTTCGCCGGCTACGATCAACCGGTGCGCGACGCCGAGCTCAAGGAACAGGCCGCCCAGCGGGGCCTCACCCTCGACGAGGCTTATGCGCGCCAGCGGGAGCTCCTCGCCCCGTTCCGGGCCGAGCCCCTCACCAAGGCACAGCTCTACGAGCACGTGTTCATGATCGGCCTCGTGGCGGAGACCGGCCACTTCGTCGTGAAGAACGAGGGCTACGTGGATTTCAAGGAGGGCCAGGATCTCCAGTCGGCCGAGATGATGCTCTTCGACATCATCGACGAGACGGCCCACGTCCAATACGCGCACGAGTGGCTGCCGCTGCTGGCCGAGCACGCCGGCGTGGACAACACCGGCTACCGCGAGCGCGGGGTGAAGATCCGCGAGGAATCGCAGGCCCGGGCCATCGCGCTGGCCCAGGAGCTCAACCGCAAGCTGTCGCGCACTCCGGGCGACCCGGGCTTCGATTTCTATCAGGACCTGCTCGGGCGCATCCGCCGGGCCTGCCCGCTCACGAACGCCGCAACCTGCCCGCCGCGCTCGCCGAAGCCGATGTGATTTGCCTCGGTTGTCTTGAGGTGGAACGCGGCCTCCGGACGCGTTGGCTGCGGCTCAATCAACCCGCCCGGAGGCCGGGTTCCACCCTGAACCATTCAGAACCCAGCTTTCCGGGCGGCGCAGATTCTCACGCCCGCGTCCACGCCCGGCCGAGCTCGTGGCGGAGCACGACCGCATCCGGCCACGCCGGGGGCAGGCCGGAGATGTTGTAGCCCGAGCCGCCGGGCGCGTAGGGCCCGAGTTCCGGACACGCGAACATCGTCTTGTTCCGGTTGCCGCGGCCTTTCTTCCAGAGCCGCATCAGCGCTTCCACGAACACGAGATAACTCTTCACCTCGGGCGACAACGCGCCCTTGTGGGTGACCGGCACCTGGCAGTGGTGCCCGTTGAACGGCCGGAAATGCACCTGTTCGCTGTGTTGCACCAGCTCGGGATGGTTGAGCAGGCGCGCGATGTAGTTGTCGGGGTTGAGGTGCTTGACGCTCGCGAGGTGCGAGAAGTCGAAGTTCATCTTGCAGAGCCGGCCCGTCGCCCGGTGGTAGCGGTCGGCGATCTCGTAGGTCTTTTCCGGGGTCTCCGTGCAGGTGTCTCGGTGGATCTCGAGCGAGACGACGACCCCGCCGATCTTCTCGGCGGCGCGCTCCAACTGGATCCAATGCCGGGTCGCCAGCGCGGGGGGCGTGTCGTGGTCGTCGAGCTGCACGTTGATGTGCACCGCGCCGCCCTCCTTCTGTTCGCGGATGAGGCGGGGGAAGTCGGCGGGATTCTGCGAGGAGATGAAGCCGAGCAAGTGGCGCAGCCCGTGCTTCTCGGCGAGGCGGCGGTGCTCCGGCGTGAGCGCGGTGGTGAGGCCGTCGAAGCCGGCGGCGGCCACGGCCTTGATCTTGCGCTCGAGCGACCACTCAGTGGCGGCGGAGGGATGGCGGACGAGGGACCAGAGGTTCGCGATGTGGGCGAGGTGGGGCATGGGTGGAGGACGGACGGAGCGCGGGTGGCGCGGCGCGTCTGCGAGGATTTGTTTGCCCGACCTGCCGCAAAGGTCACGCTCTTTTGCCACATGGCCTCCGTCCTGCCCTACAAGATCAGCGTGCTGGTGTTCATTGAGAACGCCGCCGGCGAGCAGCTCCTGCTCCTGCGGGCCAAGCAGCCCAACCTCGGCGTCTGGACACCCATCGGCGGCAAGCTCGAGATGGCCACGGGGGAGTCGCCGTTCGAGTGCGCCGTGCGCGAGACCGCCGAGGAGACCGGCCTGCGCATCACGCCGGACCAGCTCCACCTCTTCGCCATGATCGCGGAAAAAGCCTACCAGGGCGAAACGCACTGGCTCATGTTCCTGTTCCGCTGCCGACAGCCCATCGCGGCGCTGCCGCCCGACATCCCCGAGGGCAATTTTGCCTTCTTCTCGCGCGAAAAAATCAAAGGCCTCCCCATCCCCGAAACCGACAAGGCGGCGCTATGGCCCATTTTCGACCAATACCGCGATGGTTTCGTCGCCTTGAAGGCCGACTGCGCCCGCTCGCCCATCGCGATCACGGTCGAACAGATCACGGCCTGCCCGCCGCGCAGTTCCTAGCCGGATCCGTCTTGCGTGATCCGTCGCGATTTAGCCTTGTGTTCGCCGGTCGGCACCTAAGAACGGAAGTCTGCTTCTGGATATTGCTTCAATCTCAAATCTTTTTCCTGTGACCAAGAAATCCGCTCCCGCCAAAAAGCCCGAAGTCGCTGGCTATAATGCCCGGCAGGCCCCCATCAACGCCAAGCTCGGCCACGACGAGCTGATCGCGCTCTACCGCGACATGGTGCGCATCCGCCGCTTCGAGGAACGCTGCCTGCGCAGCTACCAGCAGGGCAAGATCGGCGGCTTCCTCCACCTCTACATCGGGCAGGAGTCCATTGCCGTCGGCTGCGTGTCCGTCATGGGCAAGCACGACCACATCATCACCGCCTACCGCGATCACGGCCACGCGCTCGCCGTCGGCATGGGCATGAACGAGATGATGGCGGAGAACTACGGCAAATACACCGGCTGCTCCAAGGGCAAGGGCGGCTCGATGCACTACTTCGACCCGTCGCGCAATTTCTGGGGCGGTCACGGCATCGTCGGCGGCCAGATCCCGCTCGGCACCGGCCTCGCCTACGCCCTCAAATACAAGGGCCTCAAGGGCGCCGCCCTCGCCTTCATGGGCGACGGTGCCGTCAACCAGGGCGCCGTGCACGAGTCCTACAACCTCGCGGCACTCATGTCGCTGCCCGTCATCTTCATCATCGAGAACAACGGCTACTCGATGGGCACCAGCCAGGAACGCTCCTCGGCCGGCCCGAGCCTCGCCCAGCGCGCCGAGGGCTACGGCATGAACTGGGACATCATCGAGAACGGCCACGACGTCCTCGAGGTCCGCGACAAGGTCGCCGCCGCCCTCAAGCTCGCCCACGAGAAATCCCTCCCCTCCGTCCTCGAGATCCGCACCTATCGCTACCGCGGCCACTCCGTCGCCGACCCCGACACCACCTACCGCGACAAGCAGGAGATCGAGGCCTACAAGGCCACCAAGGATCCGCTCATGGTTTTCCAGAACTCGCTCCTCGCCGAGAAAGTCCTCACCGACGGCAGCATCGCCAAGATCGACGAGGCCGCCCGCGCCGAGGCCGAGACCTCCGCCCAGTTCGCCGAGGCCAGCCCCTTCCCCACCGTCGAGGATATCCAGAAGGACGTCTATTGGGAGGCCGACAACCCCGCCGACCGCAAGTCCGAGGGCACGCTCTTCTTCGACTGAGCCCGGGCCTTACACCTTAAAACTTACAACTTAGAACTTTTTTCCGACCATGCCCGTCATCTCCTACCGCGAAGCCCTCCGGCACGCCATGTCCGAAGAAATCGAACGCGACCCGAACGTCGTCCTCATGGGCGAGGAAGTCGCCCAGTTCAACGGCGCCTACAAGGTCTCCGAAGGCATGCTGGCCAAATACGGCCCCCAGCGCATCGTGGACACGCCCATCAGCGAGGCCGGCTTCATCGGCATGGGCGTCGGCGCCGCCATGCTCGGCCTGCGTCCCGTCATGGAGCTGATGTTCTTCAGCTTCTACACCGTCGCCTTCGACCAGATCTTCAACAACGCGGCCAACATCCGCTATATGTCTGGCGGCCTCATCAACTGCCCCATCGTCATCCGCGGCCCCGCCAACGGCGGCACCAACGTCGGAGCCACCCACTCCCACACCCCCGAGTCCATCGCGGCCTACCACCCGGGCATCAAGGTCGTCGTCCCCTCCAACGCCTACGACGCCAAGGGCCTCATGAAGTCCGCCATCCGCGACAACGACCCGGTCCTGTTCATGGAGAACACCATCCTCTACGGCGAGACCATGGAAGTCCCCGACGGCGAATATCTCGTGCCACTCGGCAAGGCCAACATCCTCCGCACCGGCACCGACCTCTCCATCATCGGCCACGGCCGCGCTATCCAGATGGCCCTCAAGGCCGCCGACCTCCTCAAGGAAAAGCACAACATCAACGCCGAGGTCGTGGACCTCCGCTCCATCCGTCCGCTGGACGAGGAGACCATCCTCAACTCCGTCAAAAAGACCAACCGCGCCCTCTACGTCGAGGAATCCAAGCCCTTCTGCTCCGTCGGCGCCATGGTCGCCTGCATCATCCAGGACAAGGCCTTCGACTACCTCGACGCCCCGGTCAAGCGCCTGACCTCGATCGACTCCCCCGCCATCTATTCCATGCCCCTCGAAAAACTCCAGCTCCCCAACGTCGACCGCATCTACCAGGCCGCGCTGGAAACGATGAAATGATCATTCGTCATTAGCCATCAGTCATTACTCATCTCCCAACAACCCCAGCGGTCTCTGATATGATCAATGACCGCTGACCAATAACCAATCACCATGGCCGACATCATCGAAATGCCCAAACTCAGCGACACCATGACGGTGGGCACGCTGGTCAAATGGCTCAAAAAGGAAGGCGACCCCGTCAAGGCCGGCGACATGCTCGCCGAGGTCGAGACCGACAAGGCCACGATGGAGCTCGAGTCCTTCTTCACCGGCACGCTCCTCAAGATTTACGTCGCCCCCGGCGGGCAGGTCGCCATCGGCGCCCCGCTCTGTGCCATCGGCAAACCCGGCGAAGCTTTGCCGGAAGTTGCGCAGCAGACTTCCGGACAAACACCGGGCGGCCAGCAGGCCGCAACGGTGCAAGCCGCCCCCACCCCGGCTCCTGCTCCGACCCCTGCGCCCGCTCCTTTGCCGGAAGTTGCGCAGCAGACTTCCGGACAAACACCGGGCGGCCAGCAGGCCGCAACGGTGCAAGCCGAAGGCCGCCTCAAGATCTCGCCCTTGGCCCGCAAGATCGCCGAACAGCAGAAGGTCGATGTCTCGCACGTCACCGGCTCCGGCCCCGGCGGCCGCATCGTCAAGGCCGACGTCCTCGCCGCCGCCGCGAATCCTATGTCGGCGGTTGCGAAGCAGGCCTCCGGACAAACCCCGGCCGGCCAGCACGCCGGAACGGGGCACTTCGCGAGGGGCCCCGTCCAACAGGACCGCAGCGTCCCCGTCTCCACCATGCGCGGCGTCATCGCCAAGCGCATGGTCGAGTCCACGACCACGATTCCCTACATCTACCTCGACATCGAGATCGACGCCGAGCCGCTGCTCGCCCTCCGCGCCCAGCTCAACACCGGCCTCGAGAAGGACGGCGTGAAGCTCTCCGTGAACGACTTCGTGCTCAAGGCCAGTGCCGAGGCCCTGCGCCGCGTGCCCGCCGTCAACAGCTCCTGGGAAGGCACCGCCATCCGCTACCACGGCGCCGCCCACGTCGCCTTTGCCGTCGCCCTCGAGGACGGCCTCATCACCCCGGTCGTCCGCGATTGCCACCTGAAGAGCGTTTTCCAGATCAGCACCGAGGCCAAGGCCCTCGGGAAAAAGGCCAAGGACAAGAAACTCGCGCCGAACGACTACACCGGCGGCACCTTCTGCGTCTCCAACCTCGGCATGATGGGCATCCCGAAGTTCACCGCCATCATCAACCCGCCCAACTCCGCCATCCTCGCCGTCGGCACCACCGTCGCCAAGCCCGTCATTAAAAACGGCGCCATCGTCCCCGGCCAGACGCTAACCGTCACCCTGAGCTGCGACCATCGCGTCTTCGACGGCGCCGTGGGCGCCCAGTATCTTGGCGCGTTGAAGGACCTTCTCGAGAAACCCGCCCTCCTGCTGGTCTGAGCCAGGGCGAGTCGTCCCGACAAGCCGTTCATCAAGGCGCGCCACCCGGCGCGCCTTTTGCTTGGCAGCCCCAGGGCCGGGGAATCACCGAGGGCCGCCCTCGCTTCTCCGCGAACTCTGCGTTCTCCGCGTTAAGAATGCATCACCCCTCCGCACGCTGCCGGGCATCGGCTTCCATCAGCGCCTTGAGGGCGTCCAGCGTCGCCTGGGCCTTGGCCTTGGCGGCGGGCAGGTCGGCGGCGGACTTCACCGGCTCCTGCGCAAAGAGGTAGAACTTCATTTTCGGCTCCGTGCCGCTGCCGCGCGCGGCGAACGAATAACCGTTCGCCAGCGTCACGAGATAGAGGTCCTGCGCGGGGATCTGCTCGTTGTCGGCGTCGAAGAATTTCTCGCGACCGAAGTCCTGGAACCGCGTCACCTTCGTCGCGCCGAACGCCGTGGGCGGGGCGGACCGGTAGGTGTCGAGGATGCGCTTGATCTTCGCCGTGCCGCTCGCGCCCTCGTAGTAGATGTTGATCACGCCCTCGAGGAAGAAGCCGTATTTCAGGTAAATCTCGTCGAGGTATTCGGGCACGGTCAGGCCGCGCGACTTCACCCAGGCGCAGACCTCGGCAAACATCAGGCAGGCGGAGTTGCCGTCCTTGTCGCGCAGCAGGTCGTTGGGCAGGTAGCCGTAGCTCTCCTCGGTGCCGAACAGGTAGAAGGTGCTGTGCTGCTGCAACAGCGCGGCCCGCTCCCGGAACGGCGTCGCATCGTAGTCGAAGCCCGGTCCCATGGCCTTGGCCAAGGCCTGCTCGTAGCCGCGCATTTTGCCGGCGATCCACTTGAAGCCCGTCAGCGTGTTGATGACCTTCACCCCGTGCCCGCGGCCGATGGCGTCCTGCAGCGGCGTGGTGACAAATGTCTTCACGATGCAGGCGCGGTCGGTGCCCTTGGCGGGAATCCAGCCGAGCTCCTTGTATTTGGCGATGCGGTAGTCGGCCAGCATGGCGCCCACCTGGTTGCCGGTGAGCAGCACCATCTGCCCCGCCCGGTTGCGCACGGCCGCGCCCATGCGGTCGCCGTCCGGGTCGGTGGCCATCACGAGCTCGTGCCCGCCCTTCTCGGCCAGGGCCACGGCCAGCGCCATGGCCTCGGCATTCTCCGGATTCGGCGACTTGACCGTGGGGAAACGCGCGTCGAAGGCCACTTGCTCCGGCACCTCGGTCACTTGCACGCCCGCGTGCAGCAGCAACGGCACCGAGGATATTCCGCCCACGCCGTGGATGTTCGTGTAAACCACCCGCAGCGGCGTGCGCCGGAAAACCTCCGGGTCAAGCGCCGCCTGCGCCGCCGCCGCGAGATAGTCGTCATCCGCCTGCCGCCCGAGCGTGACGACCTTCGCCAGATCCTTGGTCAGATACTGATGCACGGCGGACAGCGGCACGGCGTCCACCTCGGCGATGATGCCCTTGTCGTGCGGCGGCGTCACCTGCGCGCCATCGTCAAAGTAGGCCTTGAAGCCGTTGTCGTGGGGCGGATTGTGGCTCGCCGTGATGACGGCCCCCGTGTGCGCCTTCTGGTGGCGCACCGTGAAGCTGAGCTGCGGCGTCGAGCGCGGGCCGTCGAAGATCACCGCCTCGCCGCCGAGGCGGCTCCAGGTGGAGGCGGCCAGTTCGCAGAAGTGCCGCGAGAAATGCCGCACGTCGTGCGCGATGACGATCCTGGGCTTGGCGCTGTTGCCCTGGCCCGCGAGGTGCTTGGCAATGTAGCGGTGCAGGCCGATGACGGCCCGCAGGAGCGTGAATTCGTTCAGCAGGTTGCAGCCGATGTTGGCATGCTCGGGCGAGCCGGTGGGACTGAGAGTGCCCGTCTCAGCCTTGGCGGCCACCCGGCCGATGGTCCGTCCGCGAATGCCGCCGGTGCCAAACTCGAGATAGCGGTAGAACCGGTCGTTGAGCTCGCCCCACTCGCCGCGCTCGATGAGCTCGGTCAGGCTCTGCTGGGCCCAGGCGGGCAGGCCGGCCGCCAGCCAGGTGTTCAGGTTCTCGGCCGCGCTGGGCATCAGTTTGCCGTCGCGGACGGCTGAGGCGATTTTGTCGGTGGGGGTCATGGGGAAAGCACTACTGTTCAGTTTTCATTGTCCATGGTTCAATGGCCATATCGAACTGGGAGTCATCTGAACGTCCGGCAATGAACAATGAATAATGGCCGATGAGAAATGAAAAATATCCCGGGACTCACTCGAGATACAGCCCGGCAGTGACCGCCGGCTTGACCGTCAGGCGCCGCCAGCTCTCGGCAAACGTGGCGGCGTCGTAGCCAAAGAGCGGCGACACCTCGACGGTGCATTGGGGTAGCCCGGTGGCGTCGGTCCCGACCGTCGCGCCCGCGGCATTGAGCCAGCGGGCAAATTGCCGGAGCTGATCGTCGCGGCAGGTCTGCGGCGAGTCCACGCCTTCCGCGTTCTTCACCGGGCTGAAATCGTCCGCCCGCGCCGTCTCGATCACGATGGAGTTGGCGGCGAAGGGCAGCGCATCGAACACGAACATTTCAAACTTCACCCCGTTGGCCTTCTCGGGCTTCAGCGGCCGGCCCGCGGCATCAATCGTCACGATCTTCTTGTCGGCGCGATGGAATGGCAGCGCGACCCTCTCGCCGCCGGCCGCCATGCGGCGGGCAAACTCGCGGTCAATCAGATGGATCGCAATGCTGCCGGCACCGTAGCGCAGGGTTCCGTCGGCCTCCTGCTCTCGCTGCATTGCCGCCGGCATGTCGCTGTATTCGATCACGACCACCTTGCCGCCCTGCCGGCAGAAGTGTCCGACCTTTTCCTCGGGGTAGGCCTTCGTCACCATCTTGCTCGACATCTCCGACTGGGCCAGGAGGTGAAAGCCGATGAACTCCGGGTCGATGCAGCGCACGAGCGGGTTGTCCACTTGGAAGTAGCTGATGGTGTCGATGCCCTCGCGGGCCATCAGGTCGAGCGCGCCGCTGCGCTGCAAGGCCCGGAGCGAGCCGCCATGGCCGTCGGGACTCAGCGCGAGGGACGACCTCGTCTCCAGCAGGATTTTGCCGTCAAAGCCCACCGCCGGCATCCGCCCCTGCCGGAAAAAATGCACCCGGCTCCGGTCGAGGCCGAAGAACTTGTTCGTC
>JBDHQK010000089.1:0-10498 GCA_039807025.1 Lacunisphaera sp. | reverse complement strand
TCCATTGGTGGCCGCGCGAACTGCTGGCGGAAAACCGCGCCTCCATCGAGCGCATCAACCGGCGGCTGGGCTACCGGATCCAGCTGAAGGAAATCTCTTTCCCCGCCGAAGCCCGGCTGGGCGAACCCTTCACCGTCGAGACGACCTGGGCCAACGCCGGCGTCGCCCCGTGCTACCCCGGCGGCTTCTGGTCGCTCACACTGTGCGATGCCAGCGGCGGCCTGGCGTCGGCGCAGGTCGAGGAGGGCTTCGACTTCCGCACGCTGCCGGTCGGCCCGCCCGGTGCCGCGCCGGAGCAAAAACTCTCCACGCGCTTCACCGTCGCCTTCTCCCATGTGGATCCTCAGGGCACGCACACGCCGCCGACGAAGCCCGGGGTTTACGATGTCTTTGTTTCCGTCGGCACGCGCGACGGCACGCCGGTGATCGCGCTGCCGCTGGCCGGCCACGACGGCCACCGCCGTTACCGGATCGGCCGGATCATCCTGAAATAAACATCCGGGCTCCTCAGCCTCCGGCAAACACCGGACGGAAGCCGGCGTCGGTCAGGATCTGCGCGATCTTCTCGCGTTGGTCGCCCTGGATCTCGATGTCGCCGTCCTTTACCGTGCCGCCGCAGCCGCAGGCGTTGCGCATCCTTTTCGCGAGCGATTCCTTTTCCGGCAGGCCGATGCCGACAAAGCCGGTGACGAGCGTCACGGTCTTGCCGCCGCGCCCGGCGGTGGTGCGCTTGATGTCCACGCGGCCACGATTCTTGGCCGGCTCCCCCCTCTTCGCCGCCGATTGAACCACCAGCTGCGGTGCAGCCGGCAAACCGGCGCCGCTGAGCGCACCAAAGGGATTCTGGCCGAGGTCCTGCCCGCCACTGGTCGAGATTTTGTCCGCAGTGCTCATGCGAGCCCTCCCCCGCAACCCCCAGGTGGGGTCGCCGGCTTGGCGGCCAACTCCGCCCACCCACCGAGATAGGCCAGAGCCTTGGCGTAGCTGCGGCCGGTCAGGAAGTGATCAAGCTGCGGAGTCAATTCCGCCCTGTGGGCCGCATGCAGCGCTTCAATCTCCGCCAGGGCAGCGGAAACAGTCGGACCATCAGAATTCTTAATCCCGGCGTGGAGCTGAATTAGGGCGGTTTTGATTTTGGCCTCGGTCATGTTGTCGGTCTGGAATTAAACTATCTTAAGCAGCGGGATGCCACGGCGATATTCCTTTTCATTCCCTCCCTCTGGGCCTGAATGGCCTTGTCTCTGCGGAATGCCGATGCTCCCATCCATGTCCCACGCTTACTATTACCCCGCGTGATAGGCAAGCGGACACCCATCGCCCAACTTTCAATCCCCTTTCCATGAATCCCGTCACCGTTTCCGAACGCGCCAATGCCGGCGTCATCGAGGAATATTACCAGCGCTGGCTCGACAACCCCGACTCGGTCGATCCGACGTGGCGCGCGTTCTTCCAAGGCTTCACCCTCGGCAGCAACGGGCAGGCCCCGACCGGCGCGCCCGCCGGCGCGGTCATCGACGCCTCCAAGCAGGCCGGCGTCTATTACCTCATCAACGCCTACCGCGCCATCGGCCACATCCAGTCGCACCTCGACCCGCTCAGCGACCCGCCACCGCCCTCGCCCAAGCTCGCGCTCTCCCACTTCCGCCTCAGCGACGCCGACCTCGACACGGTGTTCGACGTCAGCAATTTCGCCGGCGGCGGCCAGATGAAGCTCCGCGACATCCTCGCGACGCTCCACCAGATCTACTGCGGCCATGTCGGCGTCGAATACGCCCACATCCAGGATCAGGATGCCCGCCGCTGGCTGCAGGAGCGCATCGAGTCCACGCGCCTCCAGCCGAAATTCACCAAGCCGCTCAAGGTCCGCATCCTGCGCCGCGTCCACAAGGCCGAGCTCTTCGAGAAATTTCTCCACACCAAATACGTCGGCCAAAAGCGCTTCTCCCTCGAGGGTGGCGAGACCACCATCGCCGCGCTCGACGCCATCATCGACCAGTGTCCCGAGTCCGGCATCGAGGAGATCGTGATGGGCATGGCCCACCGCGGCCGCCTCAATGTCCTCTGCAGCATCCTGCGCAAGTCCTTCGACCAGCTCTTCGAGCAATTTTCCGAGAATTACATTCCCGACACCGTCGCAGGTGACGGCGACGTGAAGTATCACCTCGGCTACGAATCCATCCTCACCACCACCACCGGCGCCAAGGTCGAGGTCCGCCTCGCCGCCAACCCCTCGCACCTCGAGATCGTCAACCCCGTCGTCGAGGGCAAGGCCCGGGCCCGCCAGCGCATCCGCGGCGACGCCAAGGAACGCCGCAAGGTCATGCCCGTCCTCATCCATGGCGACGCCGCCGTCGCCGGCCAGGGCATCGTGGCCGAGACGCTCAACTTCTCCCAGCTCCCGGGCTACCGCACGGGCGGCACCGTCCACTTCGTCATCAACAACCAGATCGGCTTCACCACCGACCCCGCCGACTCGCGCTCGACCCGCTACTGCACCGACATCGCGAAAATGATCGAGGCCCCGATCTTCCACGTGAACGGCGACGACCCCGAGGCCGTGTGCATGGTCGCGCAGCTCGCGGTGGACTTCCGCGTGCAGTTCAAGCGCGATGTGTTCATCGACATGTATTGCTACCGGAAGCACGGCCACAACGAGACCGACGAGCCGTCCTTCACCCAACCGGCCCTCTACAAGAAAATCGCCGCCCACGCCCAGGTCTCCGCCCTCTACACGAAGCAGCTCGTCGCCGAGGGTTCCATCACCCCGGCCGAGGGCGAGGCCATCAAGACGGAATACTCCGGCGCGCTCGACGAGAACCTGGCCAAGGCCAAGACCCGCGAGGCCGCCAAGGCCGAGAAGCGCAAGGCCGCCGCCAGCGACACGGTCGCCACCGATGCCTTCAAGGGCTCCACCGCCGTCTTCCAGCCGGCGTTTACGCACAAGCCGGTCGCCACCGCCGTCAGCGCCAAGGTGCTCGACCAGGTCGTGAGGGCGCTCACCACCGTGCCGGCCGACTTCAAGCCCCACGCCAAGATCAAGCGGTTCATCGAGGGCCGCGCCGAAGCCCACAAGCACGGCGGCCCCTACGACTGGGGCATGGGCGAGGCCTTGGCCTTCGGCACGCTCCTGCTCGACGGCACGCCCGTCCGCATCAGCGGCCAGGATTGTGAACGCGGCACTTTCACGCACCGCCACGCCGTGTTCAACGACGTGGAGACCGGGGCGAAATTCACCGCGCTCAACAGCATCTCCGGCCAACAGGCCAAGTTCTGCGTCTACAACTCTCTTCTCTCCGAAGCCGCCGTGCTCGGCTTCGACTACGGCTACTCGCTCGACTACCCGGATATGCTCTGCATCTGGGAGGCCCAATTCGGCGACTTCGTCAACGGCGCGCAGGTCGTGCTCGACCAGTTCATCGCCGCCGGCGAGTCGAAGTGGCAGCGCACCAGCGGCATCACCCTGCTCCTGCCGCACGGCTATGAGGGCCAGGGCCCCGAGCACTCCTCCGCGCGCCTCGAGCGCTTCCTGCAGGCCTGCGCCGAGAACAACATCCAGGTCGCCAACCTCACGACGCCCGCCCAGCTCTTCCACGTGCTGCGCCGCCAGATGAAGCGCGAGTTCAAGAAGCCGCTCATCATCATGTCGCCCAAGTCGCTGCTGCGCCACCCGGCCGCAGTGTCGAAACTCGACGACTTCACCAAGGGCTCGTTCCATGAGATCATCGACGACCCCATCCCCGCCAAAAAGGCCGAGCGCGTCATCCTCTGCTCCGGCAAGGTCTATTACGACCTCGTGGACTACCGCGAAAAGAACAAGGTCAAGGACACCGCCATCATCCGCGTGGAGCAGCTCTACCCGCTGCACCGCGACCGCCTCGCCGAGCTGGCCGACGACTACGGTCGCAACGCCCGCCTCATCTGGTGCCAGGAGGAGCCGCAGAACATGGGCGCCTGGAGCTATATCGCCCCCTCGCTCGAGGAAATCTTCGGCCGCAAGGCGATCTTCGCCGGCCGCGAGGCCGCCGCCTCCCCCGCCGTCGGCCTGCTCGCCCTGCACCGTCAGCAGCTCGCCACCTTCCTCAAGAAAGCCTTCACCCTCTGACCGCTTAAACCATACCCCAAAACTTACCACTCTTCCGCCATGGCCATTGAAGTCAAAATCCCCCCGATGGGCGAATCCATCACCTCCGGCGTGCTCTCCAAGTGGCACGTCGCCGACGGCGCCGTCGTCAAGAAAGACCAGCCGCTCTTCGAGCTCGAGACCGACAAGATCACCTCCGAGGGCACGGCCGAGGTCGCCGGCAAGATCACCTTCAAGGTCGCCGCCGGCACCGACGTGAAGATCGGCCAGATCGTGGCCACGATCGACGAGTCTGCTGCTGGCACCGCCTCGGGTCCCGCTGCGGCCGCTCCTGCCCCTGAAGCGGTCCCGGCCGCCAGGTCGGCCGAGCAATCCCCCGCAGTCCGCCGCCTCGCCGCCGAGACCGGCATCGACCCCGCCTCCGTCGCCGGTTCCGGCAAGGGCGGCCGCGTCACCAAAGGCGACATGCTCGCCGCCGGCGACAAGCCCGCTGCGCCGGCCCCCGCGATTCCCGCTCCCGCCCCGACGCCCAAACCCGCTCCCGTGGCCACTGGCGAGCGCCAGACCCGCGTGAAGATGACCAAGCTGCGCCAGACCATCGCCAGCCGCCTCGTCTCCGCCCAGCACGAGGCCGCCATGCTCACGACCTTCAACGAGGTCGACATGTCTGCCGTGATGGAGCTGCGGAAGAAATACCAGGACGACTTCGTGAAGAAGCACGGCGTGAAGCTCGGCTTCATGAGCTTCTTCACCAAGGCCGTCGTCCACGCGCTAAAGGAAGTCCCCGGCGTCAACGCCCGCATCGACGGCGATACCATCGTCCAGAACCACTATTACGACGTCAGCATGGCCGTCTCGACCGAGAAGGGCCTCATGGTCCCGGTCATCCGCAACTGCGACACGCTCGGCATGGCCGACATCGAGAAGGCCATCGGCGAAGCCGCCAAGAAGGCCCGCGACGGCAAGATCACCCTGCCCGACCTTGAGGGCGGTGTCTTCACCATCACCAACGGCGGCATCTTCGGCTCGATGCTCTCGACCCCCATCCTCAACGCCCCGCAGAGCGCCATCCTCGGCCTCCACGCCATCAACGAGCGCCCCGTCGCCGTCAACGGCCAGGTCGTCATCCGCCCGATGATGTATCTCGCCCTGAGCTACGACCACCGCCTTGTGGACGGCAAGGAAGCCGTCACCTTCCTCGTGAAGGTCAAGCAGGCCATCGAGGACCCCGCCCGCCTCCTGATTGGAGCCTAGCCCAGTAGCGAGTAGCGGGTAGTGAGTAGCGAGCATAACGCAACTCACGCCCCAACCTACTCGCTACTCACTACCCGCTACTCACTACTTCTCTCCATGGACTCCTACGATCTCGTCGTCATCGGTGCCGGCCCCGGCGGCTACGTGTGCGCCTTCCGCGCCGCGCAACTCGGCCTGAAGGTCGCGCTCATCGAGAAACGCGCCACCCTCGGCGGCACCTGCCTCAACGTCGGTTGCATCCCGAGCAAGGCCCTGCTCCACTCCTCCGAGCACGTCGCCTTCGCCCAGAAACACGCCGCCGCCCACGGCATCAAGCTCGGCCCGGTCGAGATCGATCTGCCGACAATGCTCAAGCGCAAGGACGAAGTCGTCGCCAAGAACACCGGCGGCCTGACCCTCCTCGCCAAGGCCCGCAAGGTCGCCGTCCTCACCGGCGAAGCCTCCTTCACCTCCGCCACCACCGTCGCCGTCAAGGGCGAGAAGGGCGTCACCGAGGTCACCGCCAAGAACATCGTCATCGCCACCGGCTCCGCGCCGGTCGAGCTGCCGTTCATGAAGTTCGACGGCAAGACCGTCGTCTCCAGCGACCACGCCATCGCCTTCCCGGAAGTGCCGAAGAAGCTCGTCGTGGTCGGCGGTGGCGTCATCGGCGTCGAGCTGGGCTCCGTCTGGTCGCGCCTCGGTGCCGATGTCACCGTGGTCGAATTCCTCCCAAAGATTATCGCCACCTACGACGACGACATCATCCGCAATTTCACGCGCCTCATGCAGAAGCAGGGCCTCAAGATTGAGGTCGGCGCGAAGGTCACCGGCTACGCCAAGGGCATCCTGACCGCCGAGCGCGGCACCGAGAAGCTCTCCTTCCCCGCCGACAAGGTCCTCGTGGCCGTCGGCCGCCGCCCCTACACCGACAACCTCGGCCTCGATAAGGCCGGCGTCGAGCTCGACGACAAGAAGCGCGTCAAGGTGGACAGCCACCTCCGCACCTCGGCCAAAAATATCTGGGCCATCGGCGACGTCGTCGCCGGCCCGATGCTCGCGCACAAGGCCGAGGAGGACGGCGTGGCCGTCGCCGAGTGGATTGCCGGCAAGGCCGGCCACATCAACTGGGACCTCGTCCCCGGCATTGTTTACACGCACCCCGAGGTCGCCAGCGTCGGCCTGGGCGAGGACGAGGCCAAGAAGCGCGGCCTCGCGATCAACATCGGCAAGTTCAACTTCGCCGCCAACGGCCGCGCCATCGCCGCCGACGCCACCGACGGCTACGTGAAGATCATCGCCGACGCCAAGACCGACAAGATCCTCGGCGCGCAAATCCTCGGCGCCAACGCCGGCGAACTCATCTCCGAAGTCGTCACGCACATGGAATACGGTGGCAGCGCCGAGGACCTCGGCCGCACCATCCACGCCCACCCGACCATGAGCGAGGCCATCAAGGAAGCCGGCCTCGCGGTGAGTAAATCGGCCATCCACGGGATGTGATGCTACCCGCCGTGAATCGGTTCGAGGTGGAGCGCGGCCTCCGGACGCGCTTTCAGGATTCACACTTCCTTAAACGCGTCCGGAGGCCGCGTTCCACCTGATGGCATGGTAGATCCGCGGCAGGTGATTTTGGCGCATACAACCTGACCTGTCTCGATCGTGCCCCGCCTGGCGCGATCTTTTTTAACCCCATGCCCGCCCACCTCACCCATCGCCGCGCCGTCGGTCTCATGCTGCTGTCCGCCGCCAGCTTCACGGCCAACGTGCTGCTCGTCCGCGCCCTCGGGGAATTCAGCGAGGTCAACGTCTGGCTGATGGCTTGTAGCTGCGGTCTGGTCGGGCTGGCCATGATTTGCGCGATGTATTGGCGGCAATTCCAGCCGACGCACCTCTGGCGTCGCCGCAAGGTCGTCGAGCGCGGCATCGCAGGCGGCCTCGGCATCTACGTGACCTACCTGACGGTCGTGAAGCTTGGCGCCGGTCGCGCCATCTTCATCAGCAACACCTACGTCATCTGGGGCGCCCTGCTGGCCACGTGGGTGCTGAAGGAAAAGCTCCGTCCGGCGGTCATCGCCGGCGGTGTGGCGGCGCTGACCGGCATCGGGCTGCTCACCAACGTGTTCGCAACTGATGCCCATCCCGGTCTCTACGATCTGCTTGCCGTCGTCGGCGCCCTGCTCTCCGCATGGATCGTCGTCACCATTCGCCAACTCCACGCCACCGAACACACCTCGACCATCTTCGCCGCCCAGTGCGCCTATGCCCTCGTGATCTGCGGTGTGCCAGCCGCGCTGACCTTCGACTCGCTGCCGCTGATCGCCTGGGGCGTGCTGCTGCTCGTCGGCCTCACCGCCGGCATCGGCCAGCTGGCCATGACGCGCGCCTTCCGCGACCTGCCCGTCGCCGAGGGCTCGCTCATCCAGATGCTCGTGCCGCTCGGCACGGCGCTGGGCGGCATGCTGTTTTTCCACGAGCATTTCGTCCCGCATGAACTGCTCGGCGCCGCGCTCATCCTCGGCGGCACCACCTACACGGTCGTGCGCAGCGCCACGACGGCCAACGCCGAGGCGGAGTGACTCGATGCTTGCGACCGCCGTAGGCGCGGCGCTTCCTCTGCCCTTTCCGTGAAAAAACTCATCCTTTGGGACATTGATGGCACGCTGCTCCGCACCGGCCATGCGGGTATCATCGCTCTCACGCGGGCTTTTGCCCGGTTGCACGGGCGCGAGCCCGACATGGCGAAGGTCGAGGTCGCGGGCCGCACGGACAAGTGGATCACCGCGCGGATGCTCGAAGAGAACGGCCTGCCGGTCACGCCCCGGCACGTGCACGATTTGATCGACGCCTACCTGTCCTTGCTGCCCCAGGAGTTATCCACCCGGCCCGGCTTTGTGCTGCCGGGCATTCAGTCGCTCCTCGAGACACTGAGCGCGCGTCCGGATGTCGCCCAAGGCTTGCTCACGGGCAACGTCCAACGCGGCGCCCGCATCAAGCTCGAACACTATGGGGTCTGGCACTACTTCGCGTTCGGCGCCTTCGGCGATGACAGCGCCCTCCGCAACGACCTCGGGCCGCACGCCCTGCGCCGAGCCAGGGAAAGGCACGCCGTGGATTTCGACTCGGCCAACACCTTCGTCATCGGTGACACGCCGCACGACATCGAGTGCGGCAAGGTCATTGGCGCGAAGACCATCGCGGTCGCCACCGGCAGTTACAGCGTGCCGCGGCTCCAGGCGCACATCCCGACGGCCGTATTCGAGAATTTAGCCGATACCGCGGCGTTCCTGCGCGTGATCGCCGCGCACTGATCCTACTTGTTCTTCACGTATTCGACGGCGCTCACCTTGCCATCGCGGAACTCGACGCGCATTTTCTCCTCCGGATCGTAGCCGCCCGTTGAGGTGCTCACGCCGACACCCGCACTGGTGTGCCCGCCGACCGCGCCGCCCACCCCAACGCCGAAGCTGAAGCGCGGGCCATTGCGATGATAGACCCAGACCTCGGCCATGCCGCCCACAGCCTGTCGGCGGCGATGCCGCGCCGGTTCTCCCAAGGCGAGACGCACCATCTCCGGCGAGAAACCCGCCTCCACCTCGCCCGCGCGGATCTTCTGCTGCACGGCGGCGGGGTATTGGTCGAAGGCGGCCTGGTCTTTGGCGATGCGTTCAGCCGGAGTTGATGAACAGGCCGCGAGCAAGGCGACCGAAACGAGGCAAAGGAGGGAGGCGATGTGGCGCATGGCGGGGTTTTGGTTTGCGGAAGTTTAGCGTGACCGGAATATCGCAGGGCACAATCCCGCAGGATTACCCTGCCATAAAGACGTTATGAAAAACTTTACCATCGCCATCGGCTCCGACCACGCCGGCTTCGCCTACAAGGAGAAGATCAAGGCCATGCTGCTTGCCGACGGACATACCGTAAAGGACTGCGGCACCACTTCGGATGCGCCCTGCGATTACCCGGACTTCATCCGGCCGGTGGCCGAGGCCGTCGCGAAAGGCGAGGTCGATCGCGGCATCGTGCTCGGCGGCTCCGGCAATGGCGAGGCCATCGTGGCCAACCGCGTGAAGGGTGTGCGCTGCGGCTTGTGCTGGAACGAGCAGGTCGCCATCTGGAACCGCTCCCACAACGACGGCAACTGTCTCTCTCTCGGCCAGCGAACGGTTAGCGAGGAAGAGGCGCTCAAGATCGTCAAAGTCTGGCTTTCGACCGCCTTTGAGGGTGGACGTCATTTAGCTCGGATTCATAAAATTGATGCTTGATAGGTGTTTGTATATATTTGCGGCGCTTCGTAATATTTACTTTGACGTGTGAATATAGCGCATCAAACTAAATCGACATGGGAACACGCCACCGCGGCTCGATCGAGGAAATCAACGCGCTTAACGCGTTCATCAAGCTGCAGCGCGCCGCCGAGTCCGTTTCCTCTCGCGTGCATGCGGTGCTGCCTGAGGGATTGACCGTCACCCAGTTCGGCGTGCTCGAGGCGCTCCATCACATCGGGCCGCTCTGCCAGAGCGAACTCGCCGAAAAACTCCTCAAGAGCGGGGGCAATCTCACTCTGGTGGTGGATAACTTGGAGAAGGCCGGCTACGTCATGCGCGAACGCGATCCGGCCGATCGTCGCTTCGTCGTCGTGAAGCTCACACCCAAGGGCGAGACTTTCATCGCCGCACTTTTCCCGAAGGTCGTCGCGAATGTCACCAGGGAGATGGCAGGCCTTTCCGGCACCGAACTCTCCGACTTCGGTCGTCTTTGCAAGAAAGTCGGCTTGCCTGGCTGATTTGCTTTTTTCGTAATCTATATTTTAATATCAAAGCATATGAACACCAACGTCACCGGTCTCCACCACATCACCGCGATCGCCTCTGACCCGCGTCAGAACCTCGATTTCTACACCAAGGTCCTTGGCCTGCGCTTCGTAAAGAAGTCCGTCAATCAGGATGATCCAGGCACTTACCATCTCTATTATGGCGATTACGCCGCCTCACCGGGGACCATCCTGACTTTCTTCCCTTGGGCCGGTCTGCGCCGTGGTCGCCCGGGCACGGGCCAGGCCTACGCCACCGGCTTCTCCGTGCCGGTCGGCTCCCTGCCCTTCTGGCAGGAGCGCCTCACCCGGCTCGGAGTCAAACAGGAGCCGATCGAAAAACGCTTCAACGACGAGGTTCTTCCCTTCGC
>JBDHQK010000088.1:0-10729 GCA_039807025.1 Lacunisphaera sp. | reverse complement strand
GGGTGGAGCAGCCTGGTAGCTCGTCAGGCTCATAACCTGAAGGTCGTTGGTTCAAATCCAACCCCTGCACCCAATTTGAAGCCCTCCCACTGCTCGGGAGGGCTTTTTGCTGGGTGCGTTGAGCGTCCGAGCGCACACGCAGAAAACCGGGAGCCCCGCTCATATTCCCCAGTGTGGCGTTTGCCTTGGTGGTGGGGGATTCGCCCGGGCTGGGACTGATGCAAGGTAAGAGGAAGGTGGGTGCCGGGTTTCTGAATCAAATTTCAGCGGGGGTTCAGGTTCGCTTTATGGATTGGTGCGAGCCTAGCGCAGGCTTCACCCCGCCTCCCTTCAACCCCGTTCCGCATCATCCCATGAAAACCGCCATTAAAATCGTCTGCACTCTCCTGCTCTGCGCCACAGCCGTGTGGGCTGCCGACGCCAAGAAAAACTGGACCGCCCCGGCGCACAAGATCTACGCGCAGCAGCTGTCCGACGAGATCATGGCCGCCAATCCCGACCTGATCAGCATCACCTTCCACGGTGTGCCCCCGGGCATGTCGAAGGTCTACACCATGTTTGCCGGCTCCTTCCCGGAGCGCATCGGCAACATCGACGATCCGGATGACGTGATGGTCATCGAGCTGGGCATCACCATCCTTGACCCCCGTTGGCACCGCCTGAAGGACCCGGCCAAGAAGTTCGTCATGATGATGCCGCTGCGCGACGCATCCGGCGAGAACTGCGGCCTGCTGGTCGCCGCCTACAAGAACCCCGCCTTCCAGCCCAACGGCAGCAACGCCAGGCTCGAGGCGGAGTTCTTCGCCAAGGGCACCAAGCTGCGGGACGAGCTGCAGAAGAAGATCCCGACCTACGAGGGCCTGTTCGCCCCGGTCAAGTAAGCCCTTCGACCCCTTCCCTCCATGAAACTCAAGATTGCCGCGCTCGCGGCGCTCACGTGGCTCAGCCTGCCCGCCGAGCAGTTCTACCAGCTGGAGTCGGCCCTGACCATCAAGAGCGGCTCCCTGCCCAATTGGGACTACCTCACGATCGACCCGATCCGTCCGATCCTGTATATCACCCGTCGCGAGGATGGCGTGCTGATGTATAACACCGAAACCAGGCAGGTCACCGGCGTGCTGGAGAACACGAAGGGAGGCAATGCCGTGACCATCGTGCCTGAGCTCGACCGGGTCTATGTCACCAACCTCGACGGTTCGCTGACGATCTTCCAGCACTCGACCCTGAAGCTCCTGGCGCGCAATTCCTACGGGGAAAGCGCGGACAACGCCTTCTATGACCCGGCGACCAGGCAGCTCCTGCTCACCGAGGGCGACCAGAAGAAGGCCGTCTTTGTCGACGCCCAGTCCGGCAAGCAGACCGGGGTCCTCGAATACGACAGCGAGAAGCTCGAGGGCACGGCGGCCGATGGCCAGGGCAACATGTTCATGGCACTGCGTGACCGGGACAAGGTCCTCAAGATCGACATGCGCACCCGCCAGGTGGTGGCCGAGTGGCTGACGCCCGGTTTCACGCAGCCAAACGGCGTGGCCTTCGACGCAGCCAACAACCGGGTGCTTGTCACCACGCGCGGCAACAATCCCTCGGTGCTCGTGTTCGACGCCGCCACCGGCAAGATTGTCGCCAGCCCGGGCATCGGCCGCAACAACGACGTCATCGTCTTCGACTCCGAGACCCGGCAGATCTACACCTCGAACGGCCTCGATGGCACGCTGGTGGTGATCCAGCAAGTTGACGCCAACACCTATAAGCTGGTCGAGGCCGCGACCACGCGTCCCTGGGCTCGCACCATGGCCTTGGATCCCAAGACCAAGAAGGTCTATCTCGTGACCGCCGAGGGCACCGTCGATCCCGCGAAGGCCTGGAAGGCCAGCATCGCGCCGTTCTACCCGAACAAATATTTCAAGGACACGTTCACGCTGCTGACTTACAGCCGCAAATAACCCCTCTCTTTACCCGTCCTTCTATGAATATCACCACGGCTACCTCCGTCCGCCGGCTAACTCTGTGCGCCCTATTTGCCCTAGTGGCCTCGACCCCGGCGTTCGCCCTTAAATACGCCCCGGTCGAACACAACCTGAAGGCAGATCCCGCGATTCCCGCTTGGAAGCCGGGTCCGGTCGAGTCAGTGCCCGAGGAGGAACTCAACCTGGTCGGCGCCGACATTATGGACGAAATCACCCTCGGCTGGGTGAAGATATTCCGACAAGCTTATCCCCGTCTCAGTGTCACGATGCAGGCTCGATCCTCCGGCAGTGGCGTGCCGGCCCTCACCGAAGGGATTGCGCATATGGCGCCGGTGGGCCGCGAGGCATTGCCGGCGGAATTAGACGATTTTGTGAAGAAGTTCGGCTACGAACCCTTCGCCATCAAGGTGGCCACCGGCAGCCTCGGGTCGCTCGGTAAGACGGCCACGAGCATAATCCTTGTGGCCAAAAGCAACCCGATCAAGGGACTCACCTTCAAGCAGCTCGACCAGATGTATTCCAAGTCGCACAATCGGGGCGGCGAGGCCATCACGACTTGGGGTCAGCTCGGCCTTACCGGCGAGTGGGCCGCCCGCCCGGTCCACCTTTACGGCTTGCGCCCGCCGAACGGCATCGAGCAGTTCGTGAAATGGAAGATCCTGCAGAACGGCGACTGGCGCGATGGCATCCAGAACGTCAAGGGCCAGGGCTTTACGCACGCCTTCACCGTCGCATCGAACGACATGCGCACGCAACTCGGTGGTCTCACCTACGCGCTGTTGGCCAACCTCACGGACGACGTCCGCGTCGTGCCGCTCGCGGAAAAGGACGGCGATCCGTTCATCATGCCGACGATCGAGACGGTCTACAACCACACCTATCCGCTGAGCCGCTACGTCTATATCTACGTCAACCGCAAGCCGGGCACGCCGCTTGAGCCGAAGATCAAGGAATTTCTCAAAGCCGTGCTGAGCAAGCAGGGTCAGGACGTCGTGGCCGCCGAAGGGGTGTTCATGCCGCTGCTGCCCGGGGTTGTGAAGGAAGAGCTCGCCAAGCTCGACTGATGGGAGGTGCCTCACGTGAAGGTCAGGGTCGGTCTTGCAGCCTTCGCCATGGTGGCGGGGGCTGTTTTTTTGGCCGCCGCCGAGCTGCCCTGCGCGAGCGCCGAGAGCATGGACGGTCTGATGCGAGCCTGGGCGGCCGGGTTCAGCGCTAGGCGACCGGCTGATCCGGCCCGGATTACCCTGCGGGCGAAATACTCGACGGATTTCGTCGATCCGCTGGCGCGCGGCGAGGTCAAGGTGGCATCCTTTGCTCGGGAATGGTTTCCGGCAGAGCGGGCGCGCTTCGCGGCGCTCGCCGGTGGGCCGCCCGTGCTGGTGCCGGTTGCCACCGGCAGCCGAGCCGTTAAGGGCGGCACGCACGCCATCGTGATTTTCGTGCATGAGAAAAACCCGCTGTCCTGGCTTTCCCTCGGCCAGCTGCGCGAGATTTTCGCCCGGGATGGATCTTTGCGGGTTTGGGGCCAGCTCGGCCTCGGCGGCGAATGGGCGGCGCGCAAAATAATTCCCCACGGGATGCGGGTGCGCCGCGAGAGTGGCAATCCGCCTGGCATCGTGAATTTTTTGGAGGATCGGTTGCTCGCGGGCCGGGCTTGGCACGAGGAATTGGCGGAACACGATGATGAGCCCGACGGGCCTCAAGCGCTTGCGCGGATTGTGCAGGCGGTTGCCGTCGACGAGGCCGCGATCGGATACAGCGGGTTTGCCTATGCGGTGCCGGGGGTGAAGATGCTGGCCTTGGGCGAAGCCGACGAGGGGCCGTTTTATGCCGGCACGGAGGCGGAGATCGCTCGGAGGGAGTATCCGCTGACAAGAACCATCTATCTGGCCATTGGTCCGGCCCCCGATGAAGCCACGCTGGCGTTCGTCCGGCATGCACTCGGACCGGTCGGGCAGGGGGCGATCACCGCTGATCCCGGGGGATTTTACCCTTTGGCTGCTTCCGCCCGGATGCCAGAGTATCGACCCTGCCCGGTGGAATTTCCAAGGCAGGCCACCTATCTCACCGCCGATGGTGCGATCATGATCGTCGGTTACAACGACATGCAACCCATGCTGGAGGGCTTGAATGTGGCGTTTGCCAGCCGTCATCCCGAGTTCAGGTTTGCGCTCAACCTCAAGGGCACGCGCACGGCGCCGCCCGCCCTAGCCAAGGGAGAGTCGGCCCTGGCCCCGATGGGCGCAGAATTTTCACCGGAGGAGCTTGCTAATTACCGGCTGGCGACCGGCGGCGAACCGCGCTGTTTTCGGGTGGCACATTGCTCGCTCAATCCGGCGGCCCTGAGCGGGCCGCTGGCCATCTTCGTGCACCGGGACAATCCGCTGGCAGCGCTCACGCTGGCAGAGGTTGCGGACATTTTCTCCGGCCGTGACACTCGCGGTTTGACGCCGGTGGGTTTGGCCCCAGGACTGGCGCTGGCATTGTTCCTGCGCAGCCAAGTGCGCTGGAACGGTGGGTTTGCGGCGAATTTCAAGGGTTTCGGGCAATCCGCGGAAGTGGTGGAATATGTGGCCCGTCATCGCGACACCATCGGCTTCGCAGCGGCTATGCGCAGCGTGCCGGGCGTCAGGATCCTGCCGCTGGCTCCAGCGGCAGGAGAGCCAGCGGTGCCCCTGAGCGAGGAGAGCGTGCGGGCAGGCACTTATCCACTGGATCGCCATTTGCTGATTTATGCCCGGGAGCCGCTGGAGCCGTGGGTTCGAGAATACCTTGGCTTCGCGCTGTCGCAGGAGGGGCAGGAAATCATTGCCCGGGGTTCGCTGGGCTACCTGCCGCTCAACGCTGCGGAGCTCGCGGCCGAGCGGGCGAAGCTTGACTGAAGGTCGGCCGGATACTCCTCCCTTAAGCGGATTTAAGGTAGGTTTCAGCTTCGCTTTAGCAAAAATCCCTAGAGTGGGAGTGTAATCTTCAGGATTGCCCGGTCCCCCCTCTCGGTTGCTCCTACCCTAACTCCCGACCTCCCCCTATGAACACTCCTGTTGCCTTCACGGCACGTCGCGCCGCCTTTGCCCTTGGCTGGGTCTTGTCGGCCACCCTAGCACTTGCCCAAACCACCGCCGAGACCCCGGCCCCGCTCGAGGAAAAAACCTCAGGCGACACCATCGTGCTCGACAAGATCACGGTCACGACCGCCATCGGCAGCTACCATCAGGAGACTTCCTCGATGGCGTCCAAGATCCCGATGAACCTGAGCGATCTTGCGTCGTCGCTGCAGATCATGAACGCCACCGCCATCTCCGACCGCAACGCGGTCACGCTGGTCGATGTCTTCGGCTATGTGGTCGGCGCCAACCAATCGCAGGGCAACATCAACGGCTTCACCTTCCGCGGCTTCCCGAACACCGGCAGCTATACCCAAAACATCCAGTTCGACGGCCTCATGGGCCCGACGCTCAAGAAGGCCGCGACCAGCGCCGTGAACGTCGACAGCATGGAGTTCCTCAAGGGACCGAACGGCGTGCTCTACGGCCAGATGAACCCCGGCGGCCTGCTAAACATCGTCACGAAGAATCCGATGGAGAAGCAGCAGACCTTCCTGAAGTTCACCGCGGGATTCTATGCCGGCGAGTTCACCAACTTCGGTTCCAAGGTCACCAACACCTTCGCCTTCGACAACACCGGCCCGGTCCCCGGCATCAAGGGTCTCTACTACCGCCTGATTGTCGACGCCGGCAGCACGCCGAACTCGCGCCCGGGCAACTGGGGCCGCAACTACTCCGTCTATCCGTCGCTCACCTACAAGTGGAGCCCGGACACCGCCTTCACCGTGAAGATGGAGAGCAGCCAGGATCGACGCCGGCAGGATGATGGCCAGATGCCGATTTTTACCAGCTCGCCTATCACCATCACCCTCGCGGGTGTGGCCACGGTCACCGCGGCCTACGGCGAGAACGCGACCTTTGTCACCGCCCCGCACAACACGGTCTACAACGACCACGAGGATCAGGCCACGGACGACGGCCATGCCATCTCAACCTTCTTCCGCACCACGCTCGGCGAATGGAAGTTCCGCTTGCAGTCTCGCTCGGTCTGGCACGTGGACGACGTGAAAGAGCTCACCTTCAACAACGCGAACACGTTCACGCCCACGGCCCGCTATGCCACGCCGACCTCGAAGATCCGCCGGCAGTTCAACCACGTCAAGAACGGCCACCGCTACAATTACATCGACACGAATGCCTTTCGCGACTTCCAGACCGGACCCATCAAGCACACCGTGATCATCGGCGCCGGCGGCGGCTGGGAATTCTTCGGCAACAAGCGCCTTTCCTTCGGCCCCAACCAGACCCTCGCGCAGGCCATCACCCTCTACAACCCGATCCTTGACCAGGCGATTTATCCCGCCGAGGGCACCGGCGCCACCGACCAAGCTACCAACCAGACGGCGCTCGGCCAGTATTTCTCCGACCAGATGGCTTTCGGCAAATTCCACGTCTCGGCCGGCATCCGCCACGACCACCAGGTGGTCGAGGTCAAGGACAAGATCCGTAGCACTTTTGGCGCGACCAGCCTCGACGCCTACACGAAGCAGGCCGGCGTGGTGTTTGATGCCACGGAAGCCATCTCCACCTACGCGAGCTACAGCCAGTCGATCAAGCCGCAGACGAACATCGCCTACGACATCAACGGCAACACCGGCTTCCCGCCGGAGACGGGCGAGCAGTATGAAGCCGGCATCAAGTTTGAGACCGCCGACAAGAAGGTGAACGTCACCGTCGCCGGCTACGAGATCACGCGCACGAACGTCGTGGTGCCGACCGGCCAGAACTTCGCGGTCCCCACGGGGCAGGCGATCGCCGGCGCGGCGATCTCTCGTCTCGACGGCGAGCAGACCAGCACGGGCTTCGAACTCGAGGTGCGCTGGCAGCCCAAGCCCTACTGGCAGGTGCAGGCGGGCGGCGCCTACTCCAAGGCGCGCATCACCGCGTCGGAAAAGAATCCCGACTCCGTCGGCAAGGACCTCATCAACGCCCCGCGCAAGACCGCCAACTTCTGGACCCGCTACAATTTCCCGACGGGTTCGCTCAAGGGCCTCGGCGTCGGCACCGGCATCATCCATGTCGGTGAGGCCTGGGCCGGCGACCCCACCTCGGCGGTGTATTTCAAGATGCCCGCCTGGACCAAGGTCGATGCCTCCATGTATTACAAGTGGAAGCGCTACGACTTTGCACTGAACATCCAGAATCTCTTCGACAAGCGCTATATCCAGTCCGCGTTCAGTGCGCAGGTTCTCAACATTGGCGAGCAGCGCAAGCTGACCTTCTCGGTCAGCACGCGCTTCTGACCCCCAACCGGCCTCTTTGGTTAATCCCCACGCCCGTCATGCCTCTGTGTGTGGCGGGCGTGCTTTTTCACTCGTCACTGACCGATCATCATGAACCTTTCACTCGTCTCTCTTCGTCGTTTGGCCGCCGTCCTGGCCTGTGGCTTCCTCGCGACCCTTCTGTCGGCGGCCGCGCCGGTCACGGTCCGCCTGAGCGCCATCGATCGCCTGCTCACGGATCTGGGCACCAGCCTCGGTTATTTTGATCGTGAGGGTCTCGCGGTGGAGATCGTGAAGGTAGAGACCATCTCACCCGAGGACTACCTCATGCAGGAACCGCTGGTGAACGGCCGGCTCGACGCCTCCTACCACTGGTTCCACCATGTTGTCTTTGGCAACCGCCACAACCTGCCGCTCAAGGCCGTGCTCAAGGTCTGCGATTCTCCGGGCATGAAGGTGCTCGTGGCCAGTCGCGTGAAGGACCAGGTGAAAAGTGGCGCCGACTTCAAGGGCCGCAACATCGCCGAGGGCGCGGGCTATGCGACCAAGAGCATGCTGATGAACCTTCTGGCCCGTCAGGGCGGATTGACGGATACCAGCTACACGCCCGTGAACCAGGAAGTCGAAGGTCGCCTGGAAAACATCCTGAAAGGGCTGAAGGACGGCCGCGTGGACGTCATGGCCTTCATGGAGCCGATGACGAGCTCGCTTGAGGCGAGCGGCCAGGTGACCGTGCTCTACGACCTCACCAACCGGGCGGGCACGATCAAGGCCATCGGCCAGGAGTGGCTGGCGCAGAGCGTGTTCGTGTCCGACAACTTCATCGCCGCGCACCCCGACATCGTGCAGCGCCTCGTCAACGCCTACGTGCTCACCTTGCGCTATGTGAACGCGCATACCGCAGACGAAATCGCCGCGCAGCTGCCGGTCGCGTATTTCGCCGGCAAGGATCGCGCCACCGAAGTCACGCGCATCCGGAAGTTCCTGACGAACGTGGCGCGCGACGATTACTCCTTTTCGGCCGAGGCCGCCCAGTTCGCGCTCGATACCCTGCTGGTCTCCAAGTTCGACGAGAGCGACGAAGGCAAGTTCCGCCGCACCGGCGACCCGAAGATCACCGCGAATTCGCTCTACACCAATCGCTTCGTCGAAAAGGCGATGAAGGAAATCAAGTAGCGCGCCGCGAGGAAACCCCGCGTGAAACAATCCCTCCATCCCCTGCTCCGCGCCGGCCTGTGCCTGGTGCTGCTGGCGGGCGTGGCGGGCCGGGCCGAAACCCAGGACGCCGCCCCGGTCGGTGCGGCTCCCTACGTCGCGGCCACGCCCAACGTGCACGGCGTCGTGCGGATCCATGACAGCGAGCTCACGCAGGCGTTGGTGCACCTCTGGCAGGACCGCTTCCTGAGGCTGCATCCGCTCGTCCGCTACAAGGAATATACCGTGCCGGCCTGGTTCAACGGGCTGTGTGCGGGCACCGCCGATCTAGCCTTCGCCGGCCGCCGCGCCTACCGGGCGGAGTTGAAGGCTTTCGAAAGCATTTACGGCTACCCGGTCACCGAGATCGTCTTCGCCACCGGCGGCTTCAACAAGCGCAAGGGCAACACGCCCGGCGTGATCATCTTCGTCCACAAGGACAACCCGCTCGCCGGCCTGACGCTCGACCAGCTCGACGGCATCCTCGGCGCGGAGCGCAGCGGCGGCTGGGTCGGCACGCAATGGACCACTGCCGTCGCGCGCGGCCCGGAGAAAAACATCCGCACCTGGGGCCAGCTCGGCCTGACGGGCGAGTGGGCGGGCAAGCCCATCAGCATCTTCGGCATCGACGCGACGCTCAGCGGCTGGTCCGGCCTGATTCAGCAGGTGGTGTTCAAGGGCGGCGACAAGTGGAACCCGGTGATCCACGAGATTGTGCGCGGAGGCACCGAGGTGCCCGCGGACGCGCAGATTGTCAGCGGCGTGGCGATGGACCGCTATGCGATCGGCTTCAGTTTCATGCGCGTGGTGGAGCAGAATCCCGGCGTGAAGCCGGTGGCGCTCGCGCGCGAGGCCGGCCAGGCATTCGTCGCGCCGACGGAAGCGACCTTCCAGGACCGTAGCTATCCGCTCGCAACCTCGGTCTATATCTACCTGAACCGCCCGCCGGGGCAACCGCTGGCGCCCCGGCTCAAGGAATTTCTCGCCTTCATCCTTAGCCAAGAGGGCCAGCAGGCCGTGGCGGAGGAGGGCATGTATATTCCGCTCAACCCGCAGGCCGCGCAGGCGGAGCTCAGGAAACTAGACTAGCCGCCATGAAAACCCCGGTTTTATTCCTGCTGTTCGCCTTGCTCTCCACCGGCGCCGTGTCGGCCGCGGAGCCGGACGCCCTTCCCGAATACCGGCCTGGACACAAGGTTTCCGGCGTGATTCGCACGTGGGGCAGTCCCCACATGAGCGGCATGCTGCGCCGCTGGCAGGCGGGGTTTCAGCGCCACCATCCCGGGGTCGCTTTCGACGACAACCTGAAGAGCACCGCCATGGCGATCTCCGGCCTGAGCGAATGGACCGCCGACCTCGCGCTCATGGGGCGGCAGATCTACACCTTTGAGTATTACGGTGTTTACCGGCGCTCGCTCATGCTGCCCGTGGAGATCGAGGTCGCCACCGGCAGCCTCGATGTGCCCTCGAAGTCCTTCGCTGTGTCGGTCTTCGTGCACAAGGACAACCCGCTGGCGCAACTGACCTTGGCGCAGCTCGACGGGATCTTTGGGGCTCAGCGTGAAGGCGGCTGGCAGGGCATGAAGTGGAACCGGGGAGTCGCGCGCGGCCCGGAGAAGAACATCCGCACTTGGGGTCAACTCGGCTTGGCCGGCGAGTGGGCGGACAAGCCCATCCACCTCTACGGCCCACCGGGGCTTTACCCGGGCGGCTATTCGTTCTTCCAGCGCAGGGTCCTCGGCGGCGCCGACACCTGGGCGGAGGGCCTGATGGAATATGCCGATCGCAAGGAGATGATGGCGGCCTTGGCCAAGGATCCATATGGCATCGCCTACACCGGGCTTTGCTACCAGACTCCGCAAACCAAGGTGCTGGCCTTGGGCGAGAATACCGCCGGTCCGTTCCTCAAGCCGACGCGAGAGACGGTGGCTAGCCGGGCGTATCCGCTATCGCGACCGGTCTATCTCTACTATGCGCCCGACACTCCTGGCGGCGAACCGGCGGCGATCGACCCGAAGCTGAGAGAGTTTCTCCGCTACATCCTCAGCCGCGAGGGCCAGCAGGATATCGCGGCCGAGGGCGACTACTTCCCGCTCACGCCGCAGGTCCTCCGGAACCAGCTCGAGCAGCTCGCCGCTGCCGATCGCACGTCGGCCCGCTGATCGCGCCACCCCCGATGAAATACCTCCGCTCCCTCTACGTCCAGGTGCTGGTCGCGATCGTGCTGGGGGTGCTGCTGGGC
>JBDHQK010000087.1:0-10817 GCA_039807025.1 Lacunisphaera sp. | reverse complement strand
CTGCGTTCGGCGCTCATGCGTGGCGGAGGCCCCGGTGGTGGCGCGGGCGGCCGCGCCACCGCCGGCTCACTTCGAGACCTCGACGGTGATGGGTTCCCCCGGCTTGTGGTGGCTGAGAATGTAGGCGACGACTTCGGCCGTTTTCTTCTGGCCGAGCATGGGCTCCCAGGCGGGCATGCCCTTCGCGACGACCCCCTTGGCGACGGTGGCGAAGACTTCCTTCGGGGTGCCGCCGTGGATCCAGGCCGTGTCGGTGAGGTCGGGGCCGACGGCGGCCGGATTCTCGGACTTGCCGCGCATGCTCGCCAGGTGGCAGGCCGCGCAGAGGGAGGCGAAGGTCTGCTTGCCCGCGTCGGTGAACGCCGGCGTGGCGGCCATCTCCCAGAATTTGGCGTCGTTGGTGACGTCGATCGACGAGGCCATCTTGGCGGCGGCGATACGTCCCATGGCCGCATCCACCGCCGGGCCGTCCTGGGTCGCCAAACCGGACAGCATCTGGGCGAACCAGTAAACGATCCAGAAGATGATGGCACCGTAGAGGGTGAACAGCCACCAGTTCGGCAGGCGCTGATCGTATTCCTGAATGCCGTCGTAGACGTGCTCCCGGATCTTGATGCCGGAATCCTCGGGCGGCGGAGTGCTCGGGGGCATGGCGCTCATGGGTTTTCGAACGGGAGGTTCGCGAGGCGCTTGGCCTGCGCGGGTTTCATGCGCGCGGCGCGCCAGGCGGCGACGAGGTAGACGCACGACGCGACGGCGAGGGCGACAATCGGGAAGATGAGCTGCCAGTCTTCGTAGATGATGCGGCGGAACATGGGAGGATGGGTTGAGAGTTGCGGGCCGGGTGATGGATCAGTGGGCGCCGGCGGCCGAAGCCGCGGGAGACGACGTCTGGCCCAGACATTGCAGGTAGGCGATGAGGGCCACGACCTCGCGGTCGGGGTCCACATAGCGGCCTTGGGCGCGGAGCTCCTCGGCGATTTCCTTGGCCTGCGTCTTGGCGAGGGTGTCGATCATCGCGGGCGACCACGAGGGGAACGGCACCCCGAGGAGGCGCTGCACGCGGATCTTGGCCGGGAGCGCGGCGTAGTCGGTGGGCTGCTTCATCAGCCAGGTGTAGGACGGCATGTTGGAGCCGGTGGAGATGTTGCGCGGGTTCTCGAGGTGGTCGTATTGCCAGGCGTGGTTGTATTTGCCGCCGACGCGCGCGAGGTCGGGGCCGGTGCGCTTCGAGCCCCACTGGTAGGGATGGTCCCAGATGGATTCGCCGAGGCGGGAGTAGTCGCCGTAGCGCATGACGTCGGGGACGAGGGTGCGGATCATCTGCGAATGGCAGTTGTAGCAGCCCTCGCGGACGTAGAGGTCGCGGCCGGCGAGCTCGAGCGGGGTGTAGACGCGGGCGACGCGGTCCTCGGTCTGGAGGCGGCGGTCGATGGACATCATCGGGATGATCTGGATGAGGCCGCCGACGGCCACGGCGAGGAAGGTGAGCACGGTGAACGGCAGGGCGTTGACCAGGAGGCGATCATACCAGTCGGCCCAGGACTTGCCGCGGCTCTCGAAGTGACCGATGGCGAGCAGCGTGCAGAACATGGTGGCGAGCAAGCCGAGCAGGTTGAGCACGCCGCTGGTGAACATCCACACGCAGGAGGCCACGAAGATGAGGGTCGTGTAAACCACCGGGGCATTGAGGAAGGTGCCCCGCACGCCGAGGGCCTCGCCCGGGACGGGCGCCTCGACGAAGACCTCCATGGAGCCGTTGACCGCCCGGGCGCCGCGGATGCTTTGCCAGACGTTCCAGCCCATGATGATGAAGCCGGTGACGTAAAGGGCGCCGCCGACCACGCGCAGGAGCATGAGGGGGCGGATGGCGTTGAGCGTCTCGATGAAGTTGGGATACTTGAGGATGGTGCCGCCCTCGGCGGTGGCGTTGAGCATGAGGCCCTGCGAGATGCCGGAGGCCCACATGGCGGCGACGTAGAGCAGGATGCCGAACATCCCGAGCCAGAAGTGGAGGTTGGCGAGCGACTGGGAGTGCAGCGGCTTGTTCCAGAGGCGCGGGACGAGCCAGTAGAACATGCCGGCGGCCATGAAGCCGTTCCAGCCGAGGGCGCCGGCGTGCACGTGGCCGATGATCCAGTCGGTGTAGTGGCCGAGGGCGTTGACGGACTTGATGGAGAGGAGCGGCCCCTCGAAGGTGGCCATGCCGTAGAAGGTAACACCGGCGGCGAAGAACTTGATGATCGGGTCGGTGCGGAGCTTCCCCCAGGCGCCGCGGAGCGTGAGCAGGCCGTTGAGCATGCCGCCCCAGGAGGGGGCCCAGAGCATGAGGGAGAAGGTCATGCCCAGCATCTGGAGCCAGTTGGGCAGCGAGGTGTTGAGCAGGTGGTGCGGGCCGGCCCAGATGTAGAGGAACACGAGCGACCAGAAATGGATCACCGACAGCCGGTAGGAATACACCGGCCGCTCCGCCGCCTTGGGCAGGAAGTAATACATGATGCCGAGGATCGGCGTCGTCAGAAAGAACGCCACGGCGTTGTGCCCATACCACCATTGGACGAGGCCGTCCTGCACGCCGCCGAAGACCGGGTAGCTGTGCAGGAGCGAGGTCGGGATCGAGAGGTGGTTGACGATGTAGAGCATCGCCACGGTGACGATCGTGGCGATGTAGAACCAGATGGCGACGTAGAGGGACTTCTCGTGGCGCCGGGCCAGCGTCCAGAAGAAGTTCGCGGCGAACACCACCCAGATGACGGCGACCGCGATGTTCAGGGGCCAGATGAGCTCGGCGTATTCCTTGCCGCGGGTGAGGCCGAGCGGCAGCGTGATGGCCGCCGCGAGGATGATCAGCTGCCAGCCCCAGAAGTGGAGCGCGGAGAGGAAGTCGCTGGCGAGGCGCGCCTTCACCAGCCGCTGCGTCGAGTAGTAGATGCCCGCGAACATCATGTTGCCGACAAAGGCGAAGATGACGGCGTTGGTGTGGAGCGGCCGCAGGCGGCCGAAGCTCAGCCAGGCCTGGCCGAAGTTGGCCTGCCAGAAGTTGAGCTGCGTCGCGATGAGGACGCCGACCAGCATGCCCACGACGCCCCAGCCGAGGGACGCGAGCAGGAACTGCCGGACGATCTTGTCGTTGAATTCGATGGTTACTTTCTGGCCTTGGGTCATGGGAGTGCGTGGAAATCAGCGGGGTAAACCGTCAGTCGGCGACGGCGGGCGAGGCTCCGGGGTGTCGGCCGGATGCGCCGTTTCCTCAGCCAGCGGCAGCAGGGAGTCGTGCTCGGCGCTGGTGAAACGGCGGCGGCGCTGCTCGTGGACGAACAGGCCGATGAAGAGGCCGGCCAGGAGCAGGCTGAAGAATACGGTAAGCGGTATGACGGACATGCGTGGAATGTCTCGGCCTGAGGTTATCAAGCGGGGGCCCGGCCCGCTGCTCATCCCTTGGCCAAACTCGCGCATATCTTGCGCGCGGCGGCCGGGCGGGGCTCAGCCCGCCTGGGCCAGGTGCGCCCGCCACACGGTCGGCGACTGGCCAGTCACCCGGCGGAAAACCCGGTTGAACTGCGACAGGGACTGGAAGCCGGTCTCGTAGGCGGCCTCACTGATGCGCTTGTGCGGATTGAGCAGCAGGTTCTTCACCTTCTCGATGCGCGTGCGCGCCAGGTAGTCGGTGAAGGTCAGGCCCGTGGCCTGCTTGAACATCTTGCAGAAATAAAAGGCGCTCGTGTTCACCGCCGACGCCACCTGGCGCAGCGACACTTCCTCGTCCTGGTGCTGGCTGATGTAGAGCTTGGCCCGGGCGACGAGGGGCGACTCGACCGGCGCGGCCGTGACCATGAGCTGGTTGCTCAGCGCGGCCAGGTGCTGGGCGAAGACGGTGAGCAGCCGGAGCATGGCCTCGTATTGCTTCCGGTCGAGCACGCGGGTCTGGAAATACGCCTCCTCGAGCCGCTTCAGGTCGGTCTCGACGCCCATTTTGATGAGGTCCTGGGTGAGCTTCCGGAACTCGCGCTTGTTCGGCTGGTGCAGGAGGACCTGGCCGGTCTGGAGGAAGGCCACCAGGTTGTCGCCCACGCGCACGGGCACGGCGGAGTCGCACAGGCCGGCGAAACAGCGGAGGGTCTTCGGCTCCATTTGCGCCTGCTCCTCCACCTTCCGCTGCAGCTGCAGGCAGGCGGCGCAGGACTGATTGGTGCGCGCCATCAGCGCACAGAAGGGATTCTCCTTGGGGTCGCCGGCGTGCGGCAGGTCAAAGGCCTCTATCGCCCGCAGGTTGAAGGGCAGACCCGTGGTTTCGCGGAACGCCTTCGCGTAGTCACGGTAGATGTCGGAGCGCTTGAGCTGCTCGACTAGGGCGCGGCTGCGCTTGTTGCGGGCTTCGGGCGTGGGCACGATGCCGACAACGTAGTCCCCCGTGGTGGCCGGGCAACTGGCAAATCAGGGCGGCTCAGCGCCCGGCAGCCTGGGCCAGAGCCCGGGGGAAGAGAATGTTGTTCTCCTTGTGCACGTGGCGGTGCAGGTCGGCCTCGAACTCCGCCAATCCGGCCAGCAGGGCCCGGTGCGTGTTGCAGGCTTCGGCATCCGGCGTGAAACCGTCCGTGAGCTCGCGCAAGCGCGCCGTAAGCGCGCCGGCCGACTCATGCTCGGCCTCCATCTGCCTGATGGGATTGGCGATGGAGCCGCCGCGGAAGCCGTCGGCCGCACCGGCCGCGATCTGGCGAACCAGCGGGAAGAGCACGGCCTCCTCCTTTTGCATGTGGCTGAGCATCTCGTTGGCCAGGTCGAGCACGGTGGCGTCAATCTCGGCCAGCCGTTCGTCCCGCCACCCGTGCTTGGTGGCGACGCGATGGGCCATCTCCACGAGGCGGGGCAGCTCCTGCTTCAGGTAGGCGTGATGGGTCGTCTCGATGTGGTCGGCCAGCTCGGCCTGCCCCATGGCCGCGGCGTCCACCTCGGCGGGTCCGGCCGCCAGCAGGGCGCCGGCGGATTCCAGCAGCGCCAGCGTGGTCGCGACATCGAGGCCGCGGCGGGCGCAGGCGGCGGCGAGTGTCTGCTTGCCGCCGCAGCAATAGTCGATGCCGAGATGCTCAAAGAAGCGAGCCAGCAGCGGGCGGGCGGCGACGAGATCGCCAATGGTGGATTCGGAAGTGAAGGCGGGCTGGGTCGTGGTAGACATGTCCGCACCTTCGCACAGGCCAGCCGCGCCCGCCTTGAGCCAGGTCAATCTTCCGGGCGATTTTCCGGCGGCGGCACCCCGACCATGAACCGGAGGCGCTGCCCGATCATCTCGGCCACCGCGATCAGCTCGGCGGCCTCGGCCGGGGCCAGCCGGGCCCGGCAATGGCGGGCCCAGAGGCCGAGCCAGGCCTGGAAATGCCGTTCCTCCAGGCCGAGGGGCTGGTGCTTGAAAGGCATCGGGCCGCTGTAGAGCGCGGGCCCGCCGGTCACGCCCGACCAGAAGTCGGCGATCTTCTCGATATGGGCGGGCCAGTCCCCGATGTGCGCGGCAAATATCGGGCCGATCTCGGCGTGCTGGCGCACGTCGGCGTAGAAATATTTCAGCAATTGACGCAAGGGGGCGCGGCCGCCGAGGCGGTCGAACAGGGGGGCGCGAGGCGTGGCCGGGGCGGTCATGGCTGCGGGGGTTCAGGCCTCGCCGAGATTCTTGCGCAGGCGCGCGGCGAGGAGGCCGGAATTGCGCACGGTGACGGCCTTGGACGCGACGAGGATGAGCTGCTCGTTGCGCAGGCGTGCGAGGGTGCGGGAGAGGGTCTCGCTGCTGGTGCCCAGCTCGGCGGCGAGCACGCGCTTGGTGCCGGGCAGCTTGATCACGCCGCCAGGGGCGGCGCGGCCGTGCTTCACCAGCCAGTTGAGCAGGCGGGTCTCGACATCCTTCAGGGTCAGGTCGTCGAGCATGCCGACGAGCACGCGCAGGTGCGCGCTCATCGAGGCGAGCATGCGCAGCGCCAGGTCGGGCCGGCGGCCGATGAGGTCGAGCACGGGGCCCTTGGGCAGCAGCAGGACCGTGCTCGGCTCCACGGCGCGGGCGTCGGCCGGGTAACCGGTGGACGAGGCCAGCGCGCCCTCGGCGAACGACTCGCCGGTGCGGAAGACGTGAATCACCTGCTCCTTGCCCACGGCGCTGACACGGTGGATGTTGACCGCCCCGCTCTGCACGACGTAGAAACCGCGCGAGGGCTCGCCCTCGTGGAACAGATAGTCGCCCTTGGCCAGCGTGATGGGGCTGGCGAACGAGGCGATCAGCTGCAGATCCTCGCCCGAGAGGCTCGAGAAGATCTGGCAGCAGCGGAGGCTGCCGGTCAGTCCGGTGAGTTTGTGTTCGGGGAGGCGGGACGGCGCGGGCATTGGCGCAGGCATTGGATAACGGCGCCGGGACGCTTGTCGCGCGCAAAATTCCGCGCCTTCGCGCGAAAACTTTCTCCGACCTTGACGCAGGTCATGGCCGGAAGCCACCAGCCTGCTAAACTCCCTCGGTCAGTCCGTGGAGAACCCGCCGCCGTCCGCGCGAAACAATTTATGCGCAAAGATTGCCGCCTTTGGGCAAGAGATGGTTAGCGGGCGCGGATGGCTTCCGGTAAGCTGCGATTTTCCCTTTCTCATGACCCCCTCCGCCCCCCCCCCCCCCCCCCAAACCCCCCCCCCCCCCCTCAAATCCCCCACCACCCGCGGCGCCGCCCACCTCGTCGCCATCGCCCCCGCCGACCGCTGCGTCATCAAGCGCGACGGCACCGTCGTCTCCTGGGACCCCGCCAAGGTCGCCCGCGCCGTGGCGCTAGCCTTCTACGAGGTCATCCACGGCACCACCGACAACCCGGACCGCGACAACTTCGCCAAGCACTACGGGCTCAAGGCCGAGGCCTTCGGGAAGGTCCGGCACATCACCACCCGCGTCGAGCACATGCTGGAGCTGTCCTACCGCGCGGGCCGGCATCCCACCATCGAGCAGATCCAGGATAACGTGGAAAAGGCCATCGCCGCCGAGGGCGAGTGGGCGGTCGCCCGCGCCTACATCGTTTACCGCGCCGGGCAGGCGACCCGCCGGCTCAACCATTACGCCGAGAACGGCCTCTCCGACTACATCGCCCTCGCCAAATACGCCCGCTTCCGCCCGGACCTCGGGCGCCGCGAGCTCTTCGCGGAGGCGGCCCGCCGCGTGCAGACGATGCACCGGCGCTTCTTTCACGACCGGCTCGACCGGGTGCTGCCGGCCCCCGGCGCCGACTCGCCCGTGGACCCGCAGGATCGCGCGCGCCTCGCCACCGCGCTGAGCGGCGGCAGCCTGGGCCTCGCCCTCGACCGCGCCTTCGCCGCCGTGGTCGCCAAAACCGTGCTGCCCTCGATGCGCTCGCTCCAATTCGGCGGCGAGGCCATCCTCCGCAACCACGCGCGCCTCTTCAACTGCTCGTTCAGCCCGGTGGACCGGCTGGAATTCTTCCGCGAATACCTCTTCCTCCTCCTCGCGGGCACCGGCTGCGGCTTCTCCGTGCAGCGCCACCACACCGGCCGCCTCCCGGCCCTGCCCGCCCGCGGCGACGAGATGGACCTGCCTGTCGTGCACCACACCATCGCCGACACCATCGAGGGCTGGGCCGACGCGCTGCACCTGCTCATGCGCAGCCACTGGGAGCACTTCCAGGCCGAGTTCAACTACTCCGCCGTCCGCCCGCGCGGCAGCCCGCTGCAGACCTCCGGCGGCAAGGCCCCCGGCCACCTGCCGCTCAAGGCCGCGCTGCTCGACATCGACGCGGTGCTGAAAGGCGCCGCCGGCCGCCAGCTGCGGCCCGTCGAGGTCTACGACATCTGCATGTTCGCCGCGCGCTCCGTCCTCAGCGGCGGCATCCGCCGCTCGGCCACCATCTGCCTCTTCTCGCCCGACGACCAGGAGATGATGGACGCCAAGACCGGCGACTGGTTCAGCAAGCACCCCCAGCGCTCCGCCTCCAACAACTCCGCCGTCGTGCCCCGCGCCACGGCCGACGACACGCTCTTCCGCCGGCTCTTCGCCGCGCAGCGCGAGTTCGGCGAACCCGGCTTCTACTTCGCCGACGACCCCGAGTATGGCTGCAACCCCTGCTGCGAGATCGGCCTGCATCCCGTCGTCGGCGGCGGGCTCGACGACGAGGCCGAGGTCGCCCGGCTCCGCGCGCTCGGCTACACCGGCCCCGTCGCCCCCGGCACGCGGCTCAGCGGCTGGCAGATGTGCAACCTCAGCACGATCAACGGCGCCGCGCTCACCGACGCGGACGACTTCCTCACCGCGTGCCTCCACGCCGCCGTGGTCGGCACGCTCCAGGCCGCCTACACCGACATCCCCTACCTCGGGCCCGTCACCCGCTACCTCAACGAGCGCGACGCGCTGCTCGGCGTCTCCATCTGCGGCTTCATGGACAACCCCGACCTGCTGTTCGACCCGGCGCTGCTCGAGCGCGGCGCCCGGCTGGCCCGGGCCGCCAACCGCATCGTGGCCGAGGCCCTCGGCATCCGCCCGGCGGCCCGCGTGACCTGCGTGAAGCCCGAGGGCACGGCCTCGCTCCTCCTCGGCGCGGCCTCCGGCATCCACCCGCACCACGCCCGGCACTACTTCCGCCGCGTGCAGGCCAACCGCCGCGACCCCGTCTTCCGGCACTTCGCCGCCGCCAACCCGCACATGACCGAGGCCTCCGTTTACCGGCCCGACACCGACGATGTGCTCACCTTCGCCGTCGAGGCCCCGGCCCACGCCATCCTGCGCGACGAGATCGGCGCGCTGGAATTCCTCCGGCTGGTGCAACGGGTGCAGCAGCACTGGGTGCTGGCCGGCGAGCCGGAGACCACCCGCTCACCCGGGCTGCACCACAACGTCTCCCACACCTGCACGGTGAAGCCCGCGGAGTGGGCCGAGGTCGCCGACTTCATCTGGCGGCACCGGGCTGGCTTCACCGGCGTCGCCCTGCTCAGCTACGACGGCGACAAGCGCTACCCGCAGGCCCCGCGCGAGGCGGTGGCGACGGAGGACGATGTCACCAAGTGGAACCGCCTCAAATACCATCCGGTGGACTACACGCAGCTGTCGGAGCAAACCGACGAGACCGCGCTCAAGGATGTCGCCGCCTGCGCCGGCGGCGCCTGCGAGCTGACGTGAGCGTGCCCTCGCCCGGCCGCATCCCGCTTCGCTGACGGAATGCGCTGGGCGCGCGGCAAGTCACCTCAAGGAAACGCCCGCACGGTGGCGAAGCTCACAGCGCCATGTCCGCCGTATCGGGATCGCCCAGCATGTGGTGCAGCACGTCCTCGACGGTGTAGGTGAATTTGCCGGCGCGCAGGAAGCGCCACAGGTCGCGCACGTCATCGCCCGCCGTGACGATGGCCGGCTCCACCTCGCCCGGCGCGAGCGTCTGCCCGAGCCCGATGGCCGACATCAGACCGTTGCACAGGCATTTCCGGCCGACGGCATCCGCCGCATCGCCGCCCTTGCGCACAAAATCCTCCACCGGCTCGGCGGGACAGCGGTAGCCGATCGAGCCATCCGGCTTCTGGTAGGGCTGGCGCAGGTAGCCGAGGTCGCAGTTGCGGACGCGCCGCTCATAGACGGCGGGCTCGGCGACGGTGCCGGGGAGATCCACCACCTTGAAGGGCATGCCGGTCGGCGAGGCGCGCGGATCGGTCCGCAAATCGGCCGTGCCGGCCGCGCTGCGGCGCAGGACGGCGGCCTTCACCTCCGGCCGCAACCCCGATTCGGCGCAAAAGGCAAAGGCCGTGCCGATCTGCACGCCCGTTGCGCCGCACGCGCGCGCGGCGCGCAACTGCTCGGGCTGCGCGTAGGAGCCGGCCAGCCAGAACGGCAGGCCGAGGGCGCGGATCGCGTTGAGGTCGGCATCGTCGCGCGGCCCGTAAACCGGCTCGCCCCGCGCGTTGAGCTGTGGGGCGCCGCGCGGCGGCGCATTGTGGCCGCCCGCCGTCGCCCCCTCGACCACGAGACCGTCCACGCGGCCGCTGGCCTTGCGGGCCATGGTCGCCGCCAGGGCCGAGGACGAGACGATCGCGAGAAAGGCGGGCCGGGGCAGCGCCGGGACCGCGCCGCCGATGTAGTCTGCCGGATCGAAGACCAGCCGCTGCTCGTGCTCCGGCGTGCCGCCCTCGACGGCGATCCGGAGCTCCGCACGCTGCCCGGCGGCCAGTTGGTCCAGGGCGCCGGGTATCGCCCGCGGGATGCCCGCGCCCATCAGCACATAGTCCACCTCGGCCAGCATGGCACCGTAGAGCGACGCCAGCGTGGGCAGCTGGATTTTTTCCAGCAGATTCAGGCCGACCACGCCGGCATGGCCCTCCTTCGCGAGCCAGACTTCCACGAAGTTCGCCACGATGGTCAGCGTGACCAGATCCCGGGGCGAGGAGACCGAATACAGCGGCGTGGCCCGGTAAGGTTGCCCGGCGGCACGCCCGTCGGGGAGGAAATAGCGCGCCTCGATCGCCCGGGCCGCATCGCGCAGCGGGCACCGGGCCAGCGCATGGCGGATATCCCCTTCCTTGTCCCCATCCTGCAGCCGGCGCACGAGCACCGAGGCCAGCGCGGTGCCGGAGACCACGCCGAGGTGGCCGCGCGAGGCCACCGCGCGCGCGAGCCGCCAGTCGGAAACACCGACGCCCATGCCTCCTTGGATGATGACGGGATGCCCGCCCGGTTCGCCGGCAATTGATCGCATGGGCCAGCTTAGCCCCCGCAGCGCCCGATTGCCTTGATGCCGGTCAAGCTCCCCGCGCAAACCGGCGGCCCGAGCGGTTATTTTTTCACCTGGAAGCCCGGCCCCGGCGCGTAGGAG
>JBDHQK010000086.1:0-10906 GCA_039807025.1 Lacunisphaera sp. | reverse complement strand
ATCGCCGAGCCGGAATTGCCCGATGCGCACCCGGATGAGCCGCAAGGTCGGGTGGCCGATGGCCGCCGTCATGCGCCGCACCTGCCGGTTTTTGCCCTCGATCAACTCCAGCGACAGCCAGCAGTCAGGCACGGATTTCCGCGTGCGGATGGGTGGGTCGCGCGGTGGCACCTCAGGTGCCGGCTCCAGTCGGCGCGCCTTGCAGGGCTTCGTGGCATGGCCGCCGATTTTCACGCCCCGCGCCAGCTGCACCAGCGCGGCCGCCGTCGGGAGCTGTTCGACCTGCGCCCAATACTCACGCGGATGCGCCGCCGCCGGATCAAGCAGGCGGGAATTCAGGCCGGGCTCATCGGACAAAAGCAGCAATCCCTCGGAGTCAGCATCCAGCCGCCCCAAGGCGTAGGTGTTCGCTGGCAGCTCGAAGTCCGCCAGTGTCCGCCAGTGCGATCCCGCCTCGGGGGTGAACTGCGAAAGCACGCCGTAGGGCTTGTGCAAGGCGATCAACATGACGGGTGATGACGTGCACGGGTCTCCTGACCCGTGTTCCGAGTCCAGGGGTCGGGAACCCCGTGCCACCGGTCGTTCAGCGCGTCAGCCGCGCCCAAGTGAAGTTTGCGTTGCGGCCTTCGCGGATGTTGAGGCGGATCCAGAGCAGGGCCAGCGGCTCCAAGCTGCGCGACATGCCGAGCCCGCCCGTGTCCACCGGCTCAAAGTTGAGGTCGGATGCCAGTTGCTGCACCGTCGCCTTGGCGGCGTCGTGGTCGCCACAAAAGAACATCACCGGCTTCAGGCTGGCGGCATTGGGATAGTCCGAATTGGCGAAATTCTCCCAGCCGTAGGTGTTGAAGGCCTTAACCACCTGCGCGCCGGGCGCCATCTTCTCGATCTCTTCCGCCCCCGACGTGGTCGATCCCAACGAGAGGCTGAGGCTGCCGTCGCCGTTGAGCGACAGCGGATTGGTGCAATCAATCAGCACCTTGCCCCGCAGGTCGCCCATCGCCTTGATCGCATCGGCCACGGCGGGCCAGGGGGTGGCGAGCACGATGATGTCCGAGGCCCGCGCCGCATCCGGCACGGCCATGGAAGTCGCCCCGACGCCGATCTCCGCCAGCGGAGGCTGGGTCTTGCCCTGCCCGGGGCTGCGCACGCCGAAGATGATGTAGTGGCCGGCCTTGGCCCACGCCTTGCCGAGTGCGCTCCCCAGCTTGCCCGCCCCGATGATGGCTATTTTCATATGGCGGGCAGGTTGATGTTTCCCCGAGCTTTGGGCAACTACTCCCTGCGCACGCGCCTAGAAACGTTTGGTAAAAGATTGGGACTGCCGCGCCCCACCTTTCAGTGCGCGACGTGACAGAAGTGGTCGTCGAGTGTGCGCAGCCGCCGGGCGAGGTCGCGCGCGATGTTCAGCATGACGATGCCGTATTGCCCGGGGTATTGCCGGTAGAGATGGTAGAAGTCCGCCCCCTTGAGCGTGAACACGCGAGTCGGTTCGGTCGCGATCACGCTGGCCGAGCGCGCCACGCTCTCGACCAGGCTCATCTCTCCGAAAAAATCGCCCGGCCCGAATTCCGCGAGTCGCACCGTCGGTTTCCCCTGGGATTCCTTGACCACCCGCACCCGGCCGGCATGGACAAAATACACCCGGTCGCCCGGGTCACCCTCGCGCACAATCACGCAGCCCTCCGCATACGATTCATCGCCCGCCTGCGCGCCCAAAAATTGAAGCGCGGTCTCATCGAGCCCCGCCATCACCGGCAGGCGGTGCAGAAAATTATCGAGGGTGGCATGCATGCTCAGTCCTTCGCCAGTCAGGACGAGACTGCCCGACGCCGCGCGGAAAGCAAATGCCAAGCCCGGCCACGCTTTCCCCGCCATTACGCCCCCGGCACCACATGGAGATACACCGCCGCCCAGTGACACGCGCTGCCGCCGAGCACCCACAGATGCCAGATGGCGTGGTGATACGGCAGGCGCTTCCAGAGATAGAATGCCGCGCCACCAGTGTAGCACAGGCCGCCCGCCACCAGCAGCTTCATGCCGCCCGCCGGCAATGCCGCGATGAGGGGTTTGATCGCCACCAGCACCAGCCAGCCCATCGCAACGTAGATCAGCGTGGACACCAGCCTGAAGCGCCCCGCCAGCCAGAACTTGATGGTCATGCCCGCCACGGCGAGACCCCACACCACCCCAAACAGGCTCCAGCCCCAGGGACCGCGCAGCGTGACAAGCACGAATGGCGTATAGGAGCCCGCGATGAGCAGGAAGATGGCAGCGTGGTCGAATTTCCTCAGGCGCTGCTTGAGCCGCTCGCCGCGCAGGCTGTGGTAGAGCGTCGAGGCCGTGTAGAGCAGCACCAGCGTGGTGCCGAAGATGGCCGTGCTCACGACGTGCCACGCATCACCGTGCTGCGCGGCTCGGATCACCAACAGAACCAGCCCCGCCACGCTCAGCGCCGCACCCAGCCCATGCGTCAGGCTGTTGGCAACTTCCTCGCGTTCGGTGCAGGCGGCCACGCCGTGTAAAATGGGGCACCGCGGCCGCCGGACGCTAGCTCAAACCTCGCCCCGCTTGGTAGTGCTTATGCTTTTGGTGTTCGCGTCGTGTCTAGGGTTACGGTCGTGAAACCTCCCGCCTTTATGTGAGTAAATGAGGGGGGGTGCAGGCTTGACTCAGCCAAGGGGCAGCCGTTCGCTCTAACCAATCTCCCTTTCAGGTCACCAACCTGAAACACCAACACCAACTGCATTTACACCATGCACAAATCGTTCCTGAAGCTAGTCACCACCGCGGTGGTTATGGCGTCCCTCCTGGGCTCCGCTGCCACTGTTTTCGCCCAATCCATCACCACTTCCTCCTTGGGTGGCGCTGTTATCTCCGAACAAGGCCAGCCGGTCGCCAATGCGACGGTCACGGTTACTCACCTCGCCACTTCCTCGGTCTACAAGACCCAAACCCGCGCCGATGGCACCTATGTGCTCCGCGGCCTGCGCCCGGGCGGCCCGTATACTGTCGATGTAGCCGCTTCCGGCTATGGCGAGGCCCAGAACAATGACGTTTACCTCGACATCGACCGCGGCGCCGATGTCGATTTCAAGCTGAAGACCTCCGAGACTGTGCAACTCGAAAAATTCACCGTCACGGCCAACCCGGTCGACATGCTGTTCGACACGAAGCAGACCGGCTCTGGCACCTATTTCGGCAGTCAGGACATCCGTAACCTGCCCTCCGGCGACCGCTCGATCAACTCCCTCGCCCGCCTCGACCCTCGCATCAGCTACAACCGCGACCCGCAGGATCGTGCGATCTCGGCCAACGGCCTGAGCAACCGCTTCAACTCCATCCAAGTTGACGGCGTCAGCGCCAACGACCCCTTCGGTCTCAACGCCAACAACACCGCCGCCGAGCGCAACGTCGTTCCCATGGACTCGCTCGATGCCATTTCCATCAGCACCTCGCCCTACATGCCCCGCAACGGCGGCTTCGTCGGCGCCCAGGTCAACGCCATCACCAAGAGCGGTGGCAATGACTTCCATGGTTCCCTATACTACGCCTATCGCGGCCGCACCCTGTTCGGCAAAAACATGGTCGGCCAGGAAATCGACGGCGTGGCTTTCCCCATCTCGAACTTCTCCGAGGAGACCAAGGGCGCCACGCTGAACGGTCCAATCATCCCCAAGAAACTGTTCTTCTCTCTCTCGTATGAGAAGGTCGACGAGCTGCGCGTCGCCCCCTCCCCCGTCGTCCGCCTCCCCCAAATCACGATCGACCAGATCAAGGCCGCCGCCACGGCCCTTGGGTTCACCACCGGCAGCGAGGCCCCCCCCTCCGGCAATAAGCTGAAGGACGAGAACATCATCGCCAAGATCGACTGGCAGATCAACTCGAACCACCGCGCCACCTTCCGCTTCAACGAGGTCGAGTCCAGCCGCCCGACCTTCCCGGGCTTCGGCACCGGCCTCTCCGAGAACAACTTCTCCTTCGACTCCTACTGGTATCAGCAGATCATCAACAACACCACTTACCTTGGCCAGATCATCAGCCGCTGGAGCGACAAGCTGAACACCGAAATTTCGGTCTCGCACAATGAATACCACTCCGAGCCGAAGAACAACAGCCGCCAGCCGGCCGTGCAGATCCGCAACATCACCGTCCCGGGATCGTCAAACACGGCCTTCGTGACCTTCGGCACCGAACTCAGTCGCCATGCCAACATCTTGGATGTCGAGACCGACACCGCCGAACTCTTCAGTTCCTATGAGCTGACCTCGAATCAGACCCTGCAGTTCGGCCTGCAATACGATACGGCCGACACCTACAACCTCTTCGTCCAGAACGCTAACGGCAATTACGACTTTAACAGCTTGGCCGAGTTTCAAGCAGTGGCCGCCCTCAACAACGGCACGGTCAATTACCGCCAATATACCTACAACCAGATCCTCCCGGGGGTCGAGCCCGCCGCGCGCTTCAACGAGCAAAACCTCGGGCTCTTTCTCAACGACAGCTGGCGTGTCCGCCCGAACCTGACGGTCGACATCGGCGTCCGCTTCGACAAGGCTATCCTACCCGACGCCGTCCCCTACAACGCGTCTTTCCAAAGCGCTTTCGGCCTGCGCAACAACTACACCTACGACGGCCAGACTATCCTCCAGCCGCGCTTCGGCTTCAACTGGCAGCCCGACTTCAAGGGCAAGCGCACTATCGTCCGCGGTGGCGCCGGTCTTTTCTACGGCCGCGCCCCCCGCGTCTGGGTCTCCAACAGCTATTCCAACACCGGCTCGAACTTCCGCACTTGGACTGCCGGCACCCAGCCCGGTGGCCAGGCGCCGGCCGTTTCGGCCAACCCCGACACTCAAGCGACCACATCCAGCGGCCTGCCCGCTCAGACCGTCGCTTTCATGAACCCCGGCTTCAAGCTCCCCGCCCGTTACAAGGCGAACATCGCCATCGAGCAGGAAGTTCTCTGGGGCATGAAGGCCTCGGCTGAAATTGAGAGCACCTGGGTCAAGAGCGACGTGTTCTACCGCAACATCAACCTGATGCCCACCAGCACGGCCTCCGACGGTCGCTTGCAATACTTCAACACCTACGGCGCCACGACCACCAACGCGACCACCGGTGTTGTCACCGGCGGTGCCGCTGGCACCCGCCTGGTCAACACCGGCTTCACCAATCGCACCATCATGCTGACCAACACCGGCAAGGGTGGCACTCAGGCGGTCACGCTCTCCCTCGAGAAACCCCGCACCAAGAACGGTTGGTATGCGCGCGTGTCCTATTCGAACACACACGCCACCGAGGCCCTGTTCGGCACCTCCTCGGTCGCCGCCTCCAACTGGAACAACCGCTCGGTGTTCAACACCAATGCCCAGGAAGAGCACCGCAGCGAACTGGAGGTTCGCGACCGCATCACCGCCACCCTCACGAAGGACATCCAGCTCATCAAGGGCTACAAGACCACCTTCTCGCTCTTCTATGAGGGCCGCAGCGGCTATCCGTTCAGCTTCGTCTACACGACCGACGCCAACGGCGACAGCCAGACGCAGAACGATCTCGCCTATATCCCGGTTCGCGGTGGCGACACCCGGGTTCGCTTCGCCCCGACGGTCGTCAGCGGCGTGACCACCCAGACCGCCGCCGAGGCCGAGGCCGCCTTCTTCCGCATCGTCGACCGTTTCGGCCTCAAGGAAGGTCAGGCCGTCTCCGCCAACCAGAACCGCTACCCTTGGGTCAATCAGTTCGACTTCTCCGTCAAGCAGGACATCAAGCTCCCGGGCTGGCGCCATAAGCTCATCCTCAGTGCCGACATCCTGAACATCGGCAACCTGCTGAACGACAAGTGGGGCATCATCCGCGGCAGCAACCAGTTCTTCGCCAAGAAGGAAGGTATCGCCGCCGCCATCTACGACGGCGCCACTAACCAATATGTCTACAGCAACGTGAATAAGAATCTCGCCAATGGCGTTGATTTCAGCCCGTCGCTCGGCCGCGGTGAACCCGCCGCCACCCGCTGGACCGTCCTTTTCACGGCTCGTTACGAGTTCTAAGCAAAAACTAAGTTTCCCCTCCCCAAGGCGACTGCGGCAACGCAGTCGCCTTTTTTGCGCGCGGGTCTGTCGCAACAGGCAACGAGCCGCCCAAATTTTTTCCAAAGTTGCCACCACAAGAGGGGCCGACCACACCCCAAGCTCCCCTCAGGCCGGGCCTTAGCACTTCGCCCCATCCAAACACCGCGCCAGAAAGAAATCGCCCGACGATCCATCTCCGCCGCACTGCTGATAAATGTGCGCACATTTTTTGGGCACGAAGCGGAAAATATTTCCCCTCAGAAAACCCCTCTCAATTTAGATATTTTCGCGTCAAGAAAATATTCGGCCGCATCGCGTCCAGTCTGGCGCGGGCCGATTCCAGAGGGAAAACCGACCGCCGCCGCTTTTCTTTCAAAGATATTTCGTCGCGCGAAGCAGCATCCGGTTTGTCCAACACAAAAATGACGGAAAATTTGCAGAAACGCCCCTTAATCGAGTTGACTGAGTTTTGGCCGGTTCCCATTAGTTGTGGTCAAGGTTCCGGGCATCCACATCCTGTGGTGGTCGACAACGTGTCAGGAAGTTTTGGCAACTTGGTGTCGCCAGAGACTTTCCGCCGTCGCTAGACCACGGGACACTCATCGCTTTTCTTCAAAACTCCCCCTGCGCTAGCCATGCAAAAATCATTCACCGTCGGCACCAAGACCTTCATGTTGGATCAGGACAAGGCCGAGGCCGCGTTCGCCGCGAAAAAAGTCATCAACGGCCGCCAGGTGCCCTACTTCAACATCCTGCCGCTGAAATACCAATGGGCCTACGATCTCTACAAGACGATGAAGACGAACCATTGGGAGCCGGAGGACATCCCGATGGGCAAGGACATCGAGCAGTGGCGCGATTCCAAGACAGTCAGCGACGTTGAGCGCTGGATCATTCGCATGGGCATCGGCTACTTCTCGGCCGCCGAGGGCATCGTCGGTGACAACATCCAGCATGTCGTCCGCGAGTTGGTCACCGCCCCCGAGCTCAAGCTCGTCCTCGGGCGCCACGCCCATGAGGAGAACATCCACGCCGACTCCCTCCTCTACATGATCTCTTCCCTCGGCATCAACCCGCACGAGTGCGAGGCGATGTTCGAGGACATCAAGTCCATCGAGCGCAAGAACGAGTTCGTCAACAAGGTCAGCCGCGACCTCCGCCGCGACCTCGACCTGACGAAACCCGAGAATAAGAAGCTTCTCGCGAAAAACATCTTCGTCTTCGGCCAGTGCATGGAGGGCACCCAGTTCTACGGCCTTTTCGGCATGGTTCTATCGCTCTACCGCCAGAACAAGTTCCCCGGCATCGGCCAGATGTTCCGCTACACCCTCCGCGACGAGTCAAACCACATCGAGCTCTTCCGAAATCTCTTCATGGATCTCATCGAGGAAAACCGCGAGATCTGGACCGCCGATTTCAAGGAGGAACTCCGCGCGACCATGGCTGAGGGTATCCTCTTGGAAAAGGACTTCATCCGCGACTGCCTGCCCGTGAATGCGGTCGGCCTCTCCATCGATGAATTCCTGACCTATATTGACTACATCGCCGACCGTCGCCTCGAAGGCTGCGGCCTGACTCCGCTGAATCCCGGCACCAAGAACCCCCTGCCTTGGCTCGCCGAGATGATGGACATCAAGAAGGAGCAAAACTTCTTCGAAGGTCGCGTCACTGAGTATCAAAAATCCTCTGCACTCCACGGCTCGAGCGACGACGAGCTTTAAGCCTGCCTGTGAGCGGCGGGCACCCACGGCCCGCTGCCTTTTTCCGCCCATACCCCACCGCTTCCTGTCTCTAGCCTCTCGCCATTAGCCTTTCCTCCATGAATCCTCCTTACATCGCCCAAGATCTTGCCCTGAAGAAACTCACCGGCGCGCCACCAGACCAGAAACCCAATTACAACTGGCGCGACATCCTCCGCGAAGAGGAAGTGCCCGTGCCGGAAGTGCAGGTGCTCTGCCCGCACGGCGACGAGCGTTTCGACCTGAGCGAAGTCGCCGACACCGTCGGCCGCTCCCTCGCCAACCTCCTCCAAGCCAAGGGCGAGAAGGACATCTTCAACGAGAAAAATCAGCGTTTCGTGGCCGACGTCACCCGCGAGGTCGCCGCCAATCTCACCAAGAAAGCCCTGGAGCGCGGCCCAATCCGCGTCTCTCTCCACGATCTCTACGTGCTCATCGAGAAAACCCTCGTCGACAACAACGCCCACGACGTCGCCAAGAGCCTCCTGCTCAAACGCTCTTCCAAGCTCAATATCTCCACCGAGACGCACGGCGTCTCCGTCCGCCTCATCCGCCGCAACCACCAGGTCGTGCCGTGGAACGAGAGCAAGATCGAGATCGCCATCCGCAAGGCCTTTCTGTCCCTCCAGAAGGACCCCTCCCCGGCCTCCGCCATCACCCGCGCCATCACCGAGCGAGCACTCCAGGTGAAACAGGCCTTCCTCCACATTGAGGAAGTCCAGGACATGGTCCAGGAAGAGCTCATGAAGGCCGGCCATTACAAGGTCGCCGAGGACTACATCCTTTATCGCGCCGCCCGCGCTAGCGCCCGCCTCTCCGACCCCGCGCTCGAGCCCACGGCCACCCCGACCCAACAGAACACCATGGTCGTTGTTGCCAAGGCTGACGGCACCACGTTCCTCTGGGACGGCCTCGACCTCAAGAAGCGCATCGAGTTCGCTGCCATCGGCCTCGACCTCTGCCTCACCCCCGACCAGATCGAGTCGGAGCTCCGCCGCGCCCTCTTCGACAATATCGCTCTCGGCGACCTCAACAACACCATCATCCTCAACGCCAAGACCCTCATCGAGAAGGACGCCGACTTCGCCAAATTCGCCGGCCGCATCCAGCTCTCCTACATCTACGAGGAGGTTCTCGGCTGGGACATCGTCCGCGACGGCATTGGTGCCCTCAAACGTCACCACCAGCAGGCCTTCGCCGCCTACATCGACCGCGGTATCGAGATCAAACGCCTCTCCCCCCGCCTCAAGGAATACGACCTCGCCAAGCTCGCCGCCGCCCTCGACCCCTCGGCCGACCTCGAGCTCGATTTCCTCGGCGTCCAGACCATCTACGACCGCTACCTCATCATCGACAAGACCGGCAAGCGCTCCAAGCGCCTCGAGACCCCGCAGTTCTTCTGGATGCGTGTCGCAATGGGCCTCTTCCTCGACGAAAAGAAGAAAGGCCGTGAGGATTGGGCCATCCGTCTCTACGAACTCTACAAGTCCCGCCGCTTCTGCTCCTCCACGCCGACCCTCTTCAACTCCGGCACCCTCCACTCCCAGCTGTCGTCCTGCTACCTCTACTACGTGGACGACTCCCTCGAGGGCATCATGTACCGCGGCATCGCCGAGAACGCCCAGCTCTCCAAGTGGGCGGGCGGCCTCGGCGGCTCCTGGACCTCCGTTCGCGGCACCGGCGCGCACATCGCCGGCACCAACGGCGAGTCCCAAGGCGTCATCCCCTTCCTCAAGCTCCACAACGACCAGCTCGTCGCCGTCAACCAGGGCGGCAAGCGCAAGGGCTCCGGCTGCGCCTACCTCGAGTCCTGGCACAACGACATCTTCGAGTTCCTCGAACTCCGTCGCAACACGGGTGACGACCGCCGCCGCACCCACGACATGAACACGGCCAACTGGATCCCCGATCTCTTCATGAAGCGCATGGAGGCCCGATCGCACTGGACCCTTTTCCGCGCCAACGAGACGCCCGATCTCCACCACCTCTACGGCAAGAAATTCGAGGAGGCCTACCTCCGCTACGAGAAGCTCGGCGAAGAAGGCAAGATCCAGGCCCACAAGATCGAGGCCCTCGAGCTCTGGAAGAAGATGCTCTCGATGCTCTTCGAAACCGGCCACCCCTGGATCACTTTCAAGGATCCCTGCAATCTCCGCTCCCCGCAGGACCACGCCGGCGTCATCCACTCCAGCAACCTCTGCACGGAGATCACTCTCAACACCTCGAACGACGAGACCGCCGTCTGCAACCTTGGCTCCGTCATCCTCGACTCCCACCTCAAGCCCGACGGCTCACTCGACCACGAAAAACTCCGCGACACCATCCGCGTCGCCGTTCGCGCGCTCGACAACGTCATCGACATCAACTTCTACCCGACCGTCCCGGCGAAGACTTCCAATCTCCGCCATCGCCCCATCGGTCTCGGCGTCATGGGCCTCGCCAACGCCCTTTACCTCAAAGGCCTCCCCTTTGCCTCCGAGGCCGCCGTGGAGTTCAACGACGAGTTCATGGAGGTCATCGCCCACTGCGCCTACGAGGCCTCCTCCGACCTCGCCGCCGAGCGCGGCACCTACTCCACCTACAAAGGCTCCAAATGGGACCGCGGCCTCCTCCCGCAAGACACCATCGACCTCCTCGAACAGGAACGCGGTGTGCCCATCCAGGTGTCACGCGGCGCCAGGCTCGACTGGACGCCTCTCCGCAAGAAGATCGCCAAGCAGGGCATGCGCAATTCCAACGTCCTCGCCATCGCCCCCACCGCGACGATCTCGAACATCACCAACACCTCGCCCTGCATCGAGCCCACCTACAAGAACCTCTACGTCAAATCCAACCTCTCCGGCGAGTTCGTCGTGCTCAATCCCTTCCTCGTGAAGGACCTCAAGACCCGCGGGCTCTGGAACCAGGAAATGAGTGACGCCTTGAAATATTTCGACGGTGAATTGAAGGACATCGAGTCCATACCCGCCGACCTGAAGGAGAAATACCTCACGGCCTTCGGTGTGGAATTCAAGTGGATCATCGCCGCCGCCGCCCGCCGGCAGAAATGGATCGACCAGTCCCAAAGCGTGAACCTCTGGCTCAAGAGCCCCGATCTCAAGG
>JBDHQK010000085.1:0-10954 GCA_039807025.1 Lacunisphaera sp. | reverse complement strand
GAATCCACGTGTCGACCGGGAACGCCTCCAGCTGGCCCGCGCCGAAAAGCAGGACGCAGTCGGCGACCTTTTCGCCGACGCCGGGCAGCTCCAGCAACCGCACCTTGGCCTCGGCGTAGGGCAGGTGTTCGGTTTCCTCGAGCCAACCGGGGCGGGCGGCGAGGTAACGGGCGGTGCCGTGGATATATTTGGCGCGGAAGCCGAGCAGGCAGCGGCGCAGATCCTTCTCGGGCGCGGCGGCAAGTTCCGCCCAGGTCGGCAGACGGCGCAGTCCGGGCGCAACCTCCGCGCCATGGTTCTGCGCGAGCAGGGAGCACATCTGCTTGATCTGGACGATCTGCTTGGTGGCACTGCACAGGAAGCCGAGAAGCGTTTCGCCGAAGGGCTGGCGCAGGATGCGCAGGCCCGGGAGGGCGGCGAGGCATTGCTCGAGATGGGCGTCGCTGCGCCACGGGAGCGAGTCCGTGAGCGAAGCCCAGTCGCGGTCGAGCCCGAGATAGCGGGTCAGGGCGGCGGTGACGGCGGTATACATGGGCTGGGGCGCGCGCCATGCGAGGGTGCGGTCGTTCAGGCGGAGCTGGGCGACGCAGCCGCCCCAGGTGCCCGTCCAGAGCCCCTCAGCCTGTTGCCAGCGGAAGCTTTGCCCGCCGTCGAGGGTTTCGGCGAGAACCTCGGGGGAGGGGCGCCAGTTGCCGGGCAGTGGTTGCCAATCTGACCAGGTCGTCGGTTTGCCGATACGTGTCATTCTGAGCGCAGCGAAGAATCCATTCTGCTGGCGTTAATCCAACTGGATTCTTCGCTGCGCTCAGAGTGACAGAAGGGAATTACTTATCCGCGGGCTTTTCCCAGAGGTAGCTTTTTTCGGTGGCGAGCACGCGGCCGTCGTCGGCCAGGATCTGCAACTGCCAGGCGACGGGCTGGGACTTGGCATCCTGCCAGGCGGGGCCGGTCAGGCCGAGTTGGAACACCTCCGAGCCGGACTTGAGGTTGGCCGGGAAAGCGACGGTGCGCGCGGCGGCGGTGCCCGGCTCGAAGAGTTGCAACTGAAAACGCACCGGCAGCGGCGCGCCGGGGTTGGCCACGCGGACGAGGAAATAATAGCCGGTGCGCTGGTCGGGGTGGGTGCGCAGCACGGTTTCCCGGCCGGTGTTTTCCTTGCCGTCGAAATACTCGGAGATGTGCTTGAAGGTCGCGCCGTCCCGCCAGCCGGTGAAGGTGCGGACGATGGAGAGGCCGTCCTCCTTCGCCAAGGCTACGGAGGACAGGGCCAAGCCGATGATAGCGGTGGCAAAAATCAGTGGACGGCGGATGCGCACGGACAGACGGTGTTATTGAGGGCCCTGCAGGTAAACCTTTTTGTATTGGTAGAGGCCGATCAGGGAGGGTTCCCACCCCTTGACGGCGGGATGGATGAGGTAGGTCCGTGCGCCGAAGACCAGGGGTATGATGGGGGCCTGCTCGAGCAGGATAGCCTCGGCCTGTTGGAAGCACTTGAAGCGGATCTGGGGATCGGCGGTCTGCGCCGCCTGCGCCATCAGGCGGTCGTAGTCGGCGTCGCCCCAGCCGGTCCAGTTGGCGCCGCCGTTGCGCACGAAGAGCTCAAGGAAGGTGGCCGGATCGGGATAGTCGGCGACCCAGCCGTTGGCACCGACGGTATAGTCCATGACGCGCTGGTTCTGGATGGAGGTCTTCATTTCCAGCTGGGCGATGGTGGCGCGGACGCCGAGTTCCTTTGCCCACATGGCCTGGACGGCCTCGATCATCTTCGGTTGCAGCTCGTCGTTGCGGACCTGGATCTCGAAGGGCGGCAGGCCGCGGCCGCCCGGGAAGCCGGCCTCGGCGAGCAGCTGGCGGGCGGCGGCGAAATCATCGGGCACCGAGGCCGTGGAGGCGTAGCCGGCCAGCCCCGGCGGGACGAGGTGCCGGGCGGGCGCGCGCGAGCCGTGCAGGAGGTTGCGGGAAATTGAGTCGCGGTCGATGGCCAGGGCGAGCGCGCGGCGGAGCTTCGGGTTGTCGAAGGGCGGCTTGGTGGTGTTGAACCGGATGAAGATACTCTGCGCAAAGGGATCGATGCGGAGCTTGTCCGGCTCGCTGGCGCGGTAGGCGGGGATCTTGGACAGGGGCAGGTTGTGGATGAGATGGAGCTGGCCGGCGCGGAAATTGCGCTCCTCGACGTCGGGGTTTTCGATGGGATAAAAGACGATGGAGTTGAGGCGGACGGACGCGGCGTCCCAGTAGCGCGGGTTTTTCGCGGTCACGATGCGTGCGTTGATGGCCCACTCCGTCAGCACGAACGGACCGTTGCCCACGAAGTTCGCGGGGGTGAGCCAGGGGGTGGCGCGGCGGTTGAGTCCGCCGAGCCGGGTGAGCACGCGGGGGTTGACCGGATACCACGCGCAATTCGCGATGAGCAGCGGCAGGTGGGGCGTGGGGTGCGCCAGCGTGATGACTACGGTGCGCGCATCGGGCGCCGCAAAACCGAGGGCCGCGGGATCGGTGAGCTGACCGCTGTTGAACGCCTCGGCGTTCTTCACCTGGAAAAAATAATACGCGTAGGGCGAGGCCAGTTCCGGCGAGAGACAGCGGCGCCATGACTGCACAAAATCGTCGGCGGTGATCGGCTCGCCATTCGACCACAACAGGCCGGGCCGGAGGTGGAAGGTCCAGACGAGGCCGTCGGCCGAGGTTTCCCAACGCTCGGCGGCGGCGGGCACGGCGGTCGAGGTCCGCTCGTCTATGACGGTCAGCCCCTCGAAAAGGGCGGCGATCAGCCGCGCATCCGTGTAGGCGTCCACGAGATGGGGGTCGAGGGTGCCGGGCTCGGCACCGTTGCCGACGTGGAGCGTGCCGGTGCGCCGGCCGGCCTCGACGGGCGTCTCGCGGCGGCCGCAGCCGGCCGACAGCAGGCAGATCATCGCGAACAGCAGGCAGCAGGCGGGCGAAAAGCGTCGGGGCATGACAGGGAGTTAACCGGCGAATCCATGCCGGGCAAGGCAGGGGGCGAAAAAATTCTGTGTCCAAGGCCTAATAAACCCGCCCATGATGCGTCGGAGGAGCAAGGTCTCGTGAATATCGAACCGGAAACAACCCATGTCAGCCCCGACGCCAGCTCCTTCGTGCGAGCCGCGGTGGAACGCCATCAGGCCCCACTGTTGCGCTACGCCGCCCGCCTCCTCGGCGGTGATGCCGACCGGGCGCGCGACATCGTTCAGGACTCCTTCGTCAAGCTCATGGCGCAGCCGCCCGCCGAAGTGGACGGCCACGTGGCCGAGTGGCTGTTCACCGTCTGCCGCAACCGCGCGCTCGATGTGCTGCGGAAGGAGGGGCGCATGAAACGCTTTGAGGAAGGCCAGGCCGAGCGCCTGACCGCGCCTGAGCCCAGGCCCGGCCGCACGCTGGAGCGGGCCGAGCAATACGCCGCCGTGCTGAAGCTGCTCGGCGGGCTGCCTCACAACCAACAGGAGGTCGTCCGGCTGAAGTTCCAAAACGGCTTCAGCTACCAGGAGATCAGCCGCATCACGTCGCTGTCGGTCGGCAACGTCGGCTTCATCCTGCACACCGCGCTGAAGGCGCTGCGGTCCGAGATGGCCGCGCAACCGGAGTAACCGAGGACAGCCCATGAACCCGAATCCGATTTCCCCCGACGATCCCCGCCTGACGCTCTACGCCCTTGGCGAGATGGAGCCGCAGGAGCAGGCCAATTTTGAGCAACTGCTGGAGCAGGACGCCGCCGCCCGTGCCGTGGTGGCGGAGATCCGCGCCACGGCCGCGACGGTCACCGCCGCCCTCGAGCAGGAACCGGTGGAGGCGACGCCCCGGCCGGCGGGCAAGCTCCTGCGCTTCCCGCAGGCATACTACATGATCAGCGGCCTGGCGGCGGCCTGCTTTGCCGTGGTCTTCGTGGTCTGGCAGAACCGGCAACCGGACGGGCAGGCCCGGCCATTGATCGATGTGCCCCTCACGGCCGCCAACGAAGCCGGCAAGAACCAGTCGGCCGATGCCCCCGTGCCCGCCGTGACCATCGGCCGGGCCGAGGGAAAAGCCGCGCCCGCGCCGGTGGAGCAGGTCGCCGCGCTGGAAGCCTCCGCCAACGCCGAGTCCCGGGCGAAGTCCGAGGTGGCAGCCGCCAGCTTCTCCGCCCGTGATATCGGGACCGAGCGCCGGTCGATGGAGCAGGTGCAGAAAGTCCGGCTGATTGCCCCGGCGGCGATCCCGATGGGATCGATGAACGGCCTCCCGGCGCCGCGCGATTTCAACACCGAGGCCTACGCCCAGCAAAAGGACAACGGCTACCTGCGCGTGGCAGACCACCCGCTGTCCACTTTCTCCATCGATGTGGACACCGCTTCCTACGCGAACGTGCGGCGCTTCCTCAACCAGCGGCAGCGGCCCCCGGCGGCCGCCGTGCGCATCGAGGAGCTCGTGAACTATTTCCCCTATCACTACGCGCCGCCCGCGGGAGCGGCGCCCTTCGCCGCCAGCCTCGAGGTCGCCAGCGCGCCGTGGGCACCCGAGCACCGCCTCGTCCGCATCGGCCTGAAGGGGCGTGAAGTCACCGACGCCCAACGCCCGGCTGCCAACCTGGTGTTTCTGGTTGATGTCTCCGGCTCCATGCGCGGCCCGGCCCGGTTGCCGCTGGTGAAACAGTCGCTGCGGCTCCTCGTGAACAAGCTGCGGCCCGACGACCGCGTGGCCCTCGCCGTCTATGCCGGCGCCTCCGGCCTGGCGCTGCCCTCGACCCCGGTGGCGCAAAAGGCCGAGATCCTCGATGCCATCGACCGGCTGGACGCCGGCGGCTCGACCAACGGCGCCATGGGCATCCACCTCGCCTACGACATCGCCAAGGCCAACTTCATCGCCGGCGGCGTGAACCGCGTGATCCTCGCCACCGATGGGGACTTCAACGTCGGCACGACCAGCGAGGGCGAGCTCGTGCGGCTCATCGAGGATAAAGCTCGGAGCGGCGTGTTCCTCAGCGTGCTCGGGTTCGGCATGGGCAACCTCAAGGACAGCACGCTCGAGGCGCTAGCCGACAAGGGCAACGGCAACTACGCCTACATCGACACGCTCGCCGAGGCGCGCAAGACGCTCGTCGAGCAGGCCGGCGGCACGCTTGTGACCATCGCCAAGGACGTGAAGATCCAGGTCGAGTTCAACCCGCTGGAAGTGCAGGCCTACCGGCTCATCGGCTACGAGAACCGCCTCCTCGCCAAGGAGGATTTCAACAACGACAAGGTGGACGCGGGCGACATCGGCGCCGGCCACACCGTGACCGCGCTCTACGAGGTCGTGCCGGTCGGTGTGGAAATGGCGGCCGGCCCCGGGGTCGATCCGCTCAAATATCAGCGCCCCGCCGGTCCCGTGTTGCTCAACCGCGCCGAGCTGCTGACCGTGAAGGTCCGCTACAAGGAACCGGCCGGCGACGTGAGCAGCAAGCTCGAGTTCCCGCTGACCGACACCGGCGCGCGCTTCGAGGACGCCAGCCCCGACTTCAAGTTCGCCGCCGCGGTCGCGGGTTTCGGCATGGTGCTGCGCGACTCGCCGCCCAAGGGCTCGCTGACGCTCACCCAGGTGGCGGAGTGGGGCCGCGCCGGCCTCGGGCCGGATGCCGGCGGCTACCGCACGGAGTTTCTCTCGCTGGTGGCTGCAGCCGCGGCCCTGTGACCATTGCTGCGGTGGTGGCGCGGTCGCGGCCGGAATGACCTTGCCGCGACCGGGGTCTGGGCAATCCTGTCGGCATGGCAATTTTCGGTCCCCTTTCCGTGGTCGCGGCGCAACTGGCTCAGGATTCCCGTTTCCAGGCGGCGTTTGACTACGCCCAGGCGGCGCTGGCCCCCGGCTCGGCAGCGCGCGGACGGCTGGCCGCGCTCGCGGGCGGCGCCTCCACGAAGGTTGAGTTGACCGGCGGGGCCTTCGCCATCGAGCAGGTCTATCCGGCCCGGGCGCGTCCCGAGGGCTTCTTTGAGTCGCACCGCCAATACATCGATGTGCAGATTCTCGTCGAAGGGGAGGAACTGATGGAGGTTGAGGACATCACCCGGCTCGCGGTCGCCGAGGCCTACAACCCGGAACGGGACTTCCTCAAATACCGCGACACGGCCGTGGCCTCGGTGCTGACGATGCGGGCGGGCGATGTCGCGGTGTTCTTCCCGGAGGACGGGCACATGCCGTCGCTGCAGTGGCGCGCGCCCGGGCTGGTGCGCAAGAGCGTGGTGAAGGTGCCGGTGGGATGAATTACCGCCACCATTACCACGCAGGCAACTACGCCGACGTCTTCAAGCACGTGCTGCTGCTGCTGCTGATCCGGGCGATGCAGCGCAAGGAGAAGGGGTTTCTCTATCTCGACACTCACGCCGGGCGCGGCGGCTACGACCTCTCGGTGCCCTCGGTGCTGCCCGACGGCCGGTCGCGCGAGCCGGAGCATCCGACCGGCATCGGCCGACTGTGGGGCGCGCCGGATCTGCCGCCGGTGCTCAACGACTATCTGGAGCTGGTGCGCCGGTTCAACGACCGGCAGGGTGCGACCGGCGGGGAGCTGAAGTATTATCCCGGCTCGCCGTGGATCGCGAAGCTGCTGCTGCGGACGCAGGACCGCATGGCGCTGTGCGAGCTGCGGCCGGACGACGCCGAGGCGCTGGACTTCGAGTTTGCCCGCGAATCGCGCGTCAAGGTGGAGGTCATCGACGGCTACACCGGCCTGAAGGCGCTGTTGCCGCCGCCGGAGAAGCGGGCGCTGGTGCTCATTGATCCGCCGTTCGAGACGAAACGGGAATTCGCCGACATCGCGCGCGGCCTGCGCGACGCGCTCAAGCGCCTGCCTGGGGCGGTGATCGCCGTGTGGTATCCGATCACGGAGCGGGCGCGGACGGAGGAGTTCCACCACGCGCTGCTGGCGCTGGCCACGCCGACGCTGTTTGCCGAGGTGAACATCGCCGGGGCTGAGTCGTCCCTGAAGATGAGGGGCTGCGGGCTGCTGGTCCTGAATCCCCCGTGGCAGATCGACCGGGAGATCCGGGCGCTGCTGCCGGTGTTACGGGAGCGGCTGCGAGCCGGGCCGGGCGCGAGCGCGGTGTGCGACTGGCTGGTGCCGGAGAAGTGAGCGGGGAATGCCCACGCGCGGCGGCTCAACCCAGGGCGGCAGGCCGGCGGGTGATGCGCGTGGCGCGGAGCGGCAGGGGCTCAAGCGCGACGTTCGGGATGGGGAGGGCCGGCGCCTTGAAGACGGGCTGATTCCACAGGATGTCGCGGGGGAGCTTCTGTCGCCCATCGCCGGGCTGCGCGGCCGCATGGATCGCGGGGCGCTCGGGCAGGGGATGGGGAAGGTAGTTCATGGTGTCTTGGAGCCGGCCTGGTCAAAGCCGGGCTAGGTAAGAACCCGGCCAACGCCGGATTGTTCCAGAAAAAATGGCGAGGAGGCGTGGGGCATCCCGCCTATAGGAATCCCCGGGAGTCAGGCCACCTGGCGCTGGCGGACCGGCCGGGCGGCCGAGGCGGGAGGGTTTTTCGGCAGCACGATGGTGAGCACGCCCCGGGAGAGGGAGGCCTGCAGATCGGCGAAATTGAAATCTGAACCCAGCCGCAGCTTGAGCTGGTAGTCGCGCTGCACCATTTCGAGGTGCAGCGCCGGCCAGTTGGCGCGGAGATGGGACGTCTTGCGGGCGGTGACAATCAGGTCGGGCCCCCGCGAGACGAGGTCCACGCCATGCGCGTCCACCCCGGGGACATAGAGGGTGAGCTGCAGCGCGGCGGGCAGATCCGTGCAGTCGTAGTGTGGCGTGCGATAGTCCGGCGGGGAGCCCGCACGGGACAAACGGTGGTCAGTGAAGCGATGGATGATGGCATGCATGGGGTTCCTTTCTCGTCGGGTGATACCGCCGGGACTCCTGGGAGCTGAAAGAAAAACCGGTTTACGGTTTGCTCAGCGGAGGCAGTCCTGGCCGGTGGGTCGTTTCAGCCAATTGGAGGCGACCGCACACATCGGGGCGCAACCCATCGGCTGACCGACCTTCGTAATCGAAGTGTCGGCCTGCAGGCGGCGCTGATGTTGGGGGGCGGGCGTCATGGACTGAAGATGGGAGCAACATGCATACACCGGGCCGTCCGCCAACGAAAAATCCGGGGTATGACGCGACAGTCACCGCGCTTGCCCGGACGACACTGTGCCGGCAGGATGGAGCCATGAAACCGATGACAGATGCGCAGGCGACGGTGGCGGAGTTGCGGGGACGGGTGCTGGCCTTCGTGCGGGAGCGCGACTGGGAGCAGTTCCACTCGCCCAAGAACCTCAGCATGGCGCTGGCGGCGGAGTCGGGCGAGCTGATGGAGCATTTCCTCTGGACCGAGTCCAAGGCGTCGCTCGAAGTCGCGCGCGACCCGAGGAAGCGGCCTGCCATCGAGGCCGAGATCGCCGACGTGGTCATCTATGCGCTCGAGTTCGCCAACATCTGCGGCATCGACCTCGCCGCCGCGATCGAGGCGAAGATGGCGGCCAACGCGAAGAAATACCCGGTCGAGAAGGCGAAGGGACGCTCGGACAAATATACGGAGCTCTGAGTTCTTACAGGCGGTAACAGAGGTAACTGAGATGAACTCCTCTGTTTTCTCCGTTTCCTCCCGTGAGATTTTGGAATGGTTCAGGGCCTTCCGCCGTAGGTCACGTAGTCGTCCAGTTCCAGCCAGTCGAACCACGTCTCGATATCCTTGCGGTGGGACGCGTTCTTGCGGTGGATGTCGTTGAAGAAACCGCGCGAGTCGGGGTTGTCCGGCGCCTGCTGCTCATACCAGGCGGACCAGGCCTTGATCTCGCTGGGCCCGCGGTGCGGCTTGAGGTTCGCCATCACGTAGGCGAGCAACTCGCCGTCGGACTTGCCGGCCTTGACCTGTTTCATGAAGAGGCCGGGCTTGATGCCGGTGAACGCCCAGAAGCGCTGGTCCATCGGGCAATCATAGCGAAAATCGCCGTTGGTGCCGGCGATCGTGGCGCGCGCCTTGTCGATCAGGCGCGGGAAATGCACGAAGCCGCCGAGCCGCGTGCGCGGGCTGCGGGGCGGATGCCGGGTGAGGTCGGGCGCGGCGTAGTTGACGGCGCCGGCCTTGGACGCGGCGGGGCTTGTGTAGGAGGATTTGAGGGATTTGGCCATAAGGGGAAAAATCAGCTCATGGGCACGCGCGGCCCGCGGTGGCAGGCGCAGCCGGCCGCGCACGACGCGGCCGGGGCGGCGGCGGGGGATTTCGGCCGGGCTTTCTCGAGCAGCCCATAGCCGCCGGTGATGACGCGCCGCACCGGCTCGCCGGTGTCGGGGTGCCGCTGGAGCGGGGCGTCCTTCATGCTTTGCACCACCTCGAAGCGCTGTGGTGCTTCGTCCGGCTGCCGGGGGATGGTTTCGTAGACGTAGGTGGCCATGAAGCAGTGAAAGGGAGAGAAAGTAGAAAACTTGGAAAATCAAGTGCCGGCGGAGAGAGACTGCCAGCCGACGCGGATTTCTTCCGGCGTGCGGCCTTGTTCACGCAGGGTGCGCAGCGCGAGGGCGTCGTGGCGCTTGGCGAGGCGTGCACCCTGGTCGTCGGCGACCAGCGGACAGTGATGGAACGCGGGTGCGGGCAGACCGAGCGCGCGGTAGAGCAACAGCTGGCGGAAGGTAGACTTGAGGAGGTCGGCACCGCGCACGACCTCGGTGATGCCCATGACCGCATCGTCCACCACGCAGGCGAGTTGGTAGCTCGGGGCATCGTCCTTCCGCCAGACGAGGAAGTCGCCGAAATCGCGGCCGGCAACGGCCTGCTGCAGGCCGAACTGCCCATCGGTGAAACGGAGCACTTCGCCGTCGGGCACACGGAAGCGCCAGTTGACGCCGTCGCCGGGGGACGGCGGGGCGATGGGCGATGAGCGAGAGGCGAGAAGACGATTCTCCGGACGGCAGGTGCCGGGGTAGATAGGCTCGTCGTTGAAGGCGGCCTCATGCGGGGCGGCGCTGGCTTGCTGCACGTCCCGCCGGCTGCAGGTGCAAGGATATATGAACCCGGCGGAGTGCATCCGAGCAAGGGCGGCGCGATAGAGCGGGATGCGGGCGCTCTGGGTGACCATGGGCTCCTGCCAGTCGAGGCCGAACCAGCGCATGTCCTCCTGCATCGCGGCCACGAATTCCGGCCGACAGCGGGCGGTGTCGAGGTCGTCGTTGCGCAGGAGGAGCGTTCCGCCGGCGGCGCGGGCGCGTTCCTGAGCCGTCCAGAACGTCCGGGCGTGGCCCAGATGAAGCAGGCCGGTGGGCGACGGGGCGAGCCGGCCGAGGTAGGGTGAAGCAGGGTTGACCACGAATGGACACGAATAGACACGAATGGATGGGGAACCACAGCAAAGTTAAGCAGGCTTGGATTGAATTCGTGTTTCTTCGTGCCATTGGTGGTTTCCACCATGGCCCGACTTCTCTGCGTCTACTGCTCCTCCAGCGATCGGATTGATTCGAAATATGCGGCGGCGGCCGAGCAACTGGGGCGCGAGTTGGTCGCGCGGGGCTGGGGGCTGGTTTATGGCGGGGGCAAGACCGGCCTGATGGGGGCGGTGGCGCGCGGCACCAAGGCGGCGGGCGGCCGCGTGGTCGGCGTGATACCCGAGTTCATGAAGGCGCGCGAGCTGGCCTTTGATGAGGCCGACGAGTTGCTGACGGTCATCACCATGCGCGAGCGGAAGCTCCTGATGGAGGCGCGGGCCGATGCCTTCGTGGCACTGCCCGGCGGCTTCGGCACCCTCGAGGAAATCATGGAGATACTCACCCTGCGGCAGCTCGACGTGGTGAAGAAACCCTGCGTGTTCTACAACCAGGACGGATTCTACGACGACCTGATCAAGCTGTTCGAGCGGATGCTGGCGGAGAAATTCTTCAAGCCGTCGAACATGGACCTGTTCCGCGTGGCGACGGGCGTGCCCGACATCTTCACTCAGATCGAGGCCGCCCGC
>JBDHQK010000084.1:0-10993 GCA_039807025.1 Lacunisphaera sp. | reverse complement strand
GAAAGTGGCGGAGAGGGAGGGATTCGAACCCCCGGGACCTTGCGGCCCACCTGATTTCGAGTCAGGCGCGATCGACCACTCTGCCACCTCTCCGGATGTGAGCCGCCGAACGTAGGCCACCGACTCCAAAACGGAAGCAGAATTTTATTTCTGCCGCAGTCGCTCTCCAGCAGAGGTATAATTCGGACGTTTTCGTCTTGATAATCAGTCTGACGGAGGCCGCCCGGACGATTGCATTACGCAACAACGTGATAGAAAGCTTGCCATGAGGTGAGGGGGGGGCAGCCTGCTGCGACAATCACCCCATCATTAATCCATGATAAAAGCCCTGCTTCGAACCCTGCTCGGATTGTCCTTGCCCCTCGTGTTGGCCGGCCGGGCAAACGCCCAAGTCGTCCTGACCGTGGACTATTCCAACCTGTCCGCGGTGAAATTCACTGCCACCGGCAATTTTTCCGCCATGAATTATGGCCCGGGCGCGTATGATTTCGTCGAAGGTGTCGCCTTGCTCGGGTTCCTCTCCAGTCCGGCCAATGTGCAGGATATCGACAATGGAGTCGCCACGCCCGGCTCGACCTTGACGGACAGCAACAATACGCTGACATCGAATACGAGGTTCGACCGCCTTTCATCCTGGAACGATGCCAATCCTGGTTTCTATCCGAACGGCGGCAACGGCGTGGACTTGACGCTCTGGAACGAACCCGGCGTCGGGGACATGGTCTTCACCACGTCGAGCCCCGCCTTCTACGGGGAGGCCATCTTTGACCTCAGCGCCTACTCGGCCTACACCAATTTGTTCCCGGCGCTCAATGCGACCGGAAACGTGAGCGTTTGGAACGGCAACGGCACACTCGGCACCTGGCAGGTCGTCGGTGTCGCTGTCCCGGAGCCCTCCACCTACGCAGCGGTCTTCGGAGCAATGGCATTGCTGGGTGCCGGCATCATGCGGCGGCGGCGCGCCCGCGCCTGACGGATCCGCGATTTCAGACGTTTTCGTCCTCCAGACTGCTGAGTTCCCGCCGGTTGGCGGGCAGGTGCTGGGGCAGGAAGTAATAATACAGCATCAGCTGCCAGCTGCGGGAGGAGCGATACAGCGCCACGGGGGCGATGAGCCCCAGTCCCACGGCCAATCCGATGGCGACTTTGCCCGGCAGCGCCCCGAGATACCACAGCACCGCCACCGGGGTGAGCAGGCCGATGCAGGTGACGCCGTAGTTGATGGCCATCGCGCCGAGGAAGAAGCCCTCGTCCTTCTCCAGCTTCAGGCCGCAATCGCGGCACGCGCGGTCGAGCTCGAAAAGCGTGCCGGCCTTGAACAGCGTGCGCCCGCCGCAGTTGGGACAGCGGTTGGCGAGGCCGCGGGTGATGATCTGGGTGCGGGTGACTGGCATTCAGTCTGGATAGTCAGAAACCCCGCCGGGGCCACGCGAATAAAAAAGGCGCTCCCCCGCGGGAGCGCCTTCGAAAACCGGGAGCGGGCACTTACGCGCCGAGCTGGTAGCGGGTGAAGCGGCGGATCTGCATGTTCTCGCCGAGCTTGCCGACCTTCTCGGCCAGAATGTCCTTGATGGTCCGGGCGTTGTCTTTGACGAAGGGTTGCTCCAGCAGGCAGACCTGCGAATAGTATTTGTCGAGCTTGCCCTCGACGATCTTCTGCACCGCGGCGGCGGGCTTGCCGGCGAGCTGCGCCATGGCGATGTCGCGCTCCTTGGCCAGGTCGGCCTCGGGCACGTCCTCGCGGCGGACACAGGTCGGGCTGGTGGCGGCAATCTGCAGGCACACGTCCTGGCAAAACGCCTTGAAGTCGTCGGTCTTGGCGACGAAGTCGGTCTCGCAGTTGATCTCGACGATCACGCCGACCTTGCCGCCCACGTGGATGTAGGCGTGGACGAGGCCTTCCTTGGTCGCGCGGGAGGCGAGCTTGTCGATCTTGTTGCCGAGCTTCTTGCGAAGGATCGTGGTGGCCTCCTCGATGTTGCCCTGGGCCTCATCGAGAGCCTTCTTGACGTCGAGCAGACCAGCCCCGGTTTTTTCCCGGAGCTCGCTGATCATGGAGGTGGTGACGGTAGCCATGTGATTAAAAACGTGCGGCGATCAGACCTCGTCGGTGGTGACGGCGGACTTCTTGGCGCCGGTGGTGCGGCTGGGGCGCTTCTTGGCGACCGGCTTCTCCTCGATGGCGTCCTTTAGGTTCGCGGGGATGGCGACCTTGTCGAGGTCGACCTCGCCGGCAGCATTGATGCCGGCCGCGGCGGCCTTGGCCTCGGCGTGGGCGTGGCGGCGGGTTTCGCGGTGGGCCAGGCCCTGCGTGATGGCCGCGACGATGGTCTCGATGATGATGCGCACGGACTTGGCCGCGTCGTCATTGCCCGGGATCGGGTAGGTGAGCTGGGTCGGGTCGGAATTGGTGTCCACCAGGCCGATCGAGGGGATGTTCATGCGCTTCGCCTCGGCGACCGCGATCTCCTCGTAGCTGGTGTCGACGACAAACATGGCGGCGGGCAGGCCGGTGAGGCCGATGATGCCGTCGAAGTTGCGGGTCATGCGGGCCATCTCGCGCCGGATGGCGGACTCCTCCTTGGAGGAGAACTTGGCGAGCTCGCCGCTGGCGTCCATCGCCTGGTATTTCTTATACTTGGCGAGCGATTTCTTGATGGTCTCGAAATTGGTGAGCGTGCCGCCCATCCAGCGGGTGGTGACGTAGGGCATGCCGGTGGCCTGCGCGGCCTCCTTGATCATTTCCGTCGCCTGGCGCTTGGTGCCCACAAGGAGGACGTCGCCGCCGCCGGCGACGAGCTGCTCGATGAAGGCGCAGGCCTTGGCCAGCGCGGCGTGGGTCTTCTCGAGGTCGATGATGGTGATGCCCTGGCGGTGGTCGAACACGTAGGGCTTCGAGCGCGGGTTCCAGCGCTTGGTCTGGTGACCGAGGTGGACGCCGGCATCGAGGAGGTCTTTCGGAGTTACGTTCATGATGATCTATGTAGGTGCTACACAGGCCGGCCAAAAGGGCCGCCTTGCGATCGCAGTTTTTGCCGACTGCACCATCCTGTCATGGAGTCGCCGGCGGTTTTGGTTGGTTGGTTGGAAGGAACAGGAAGGGCGAAAAGAGAGAACCCCCTCAGCCTTGGCAAGTCCGATTCCGAGGATTTTGCGACAGGTGGTTCGATGGCTCCGCGGGCGGCCCGACGCCAAGTCGAGTTTCCTGCGTAAGAATCAACTCTGTAGCAAGATAAACAATTGCACATCGACCATGATATGCCGTCGCCACGAACTAAGCTGCCCATCCCTACTAGCGTGACGGCTTGGATGGTGCCAAAATTCCCGCCGAAGTGATGCGTGCAAAGCCCGCGAAATATGACTGTAAAGTAACTCGGCCCATTCCCCTCCCCACGCCATTCCCTAAATATAATGGACCCCGTGTATACCCTAGGCATCGATTACGGCACCAACTCGGTCCGCGCCCTCGTCGTTCGCTGCGCGGATGGCGCCGAGCTCGGCTCCTGCGTCGTCCACTACCCCTCCGGCATCCAGGGCATCCTGCTCGACCCTAAGGACCACCACCTCGCCCGCCAGCGCCCCGCCGACTACCTCTTCGGCCTGGAGAAATCCGTGAAGGGCGCGCTTGCCGCCGCGAAGAAGACCAAGGGCTTCAACGCCGCCCGCGTCATCGGCCTCGGCGTCGACACCACGGGTTCCTCGCCGATCCCGGTCGACGCGCAGAACGCCCCCCTCGCCTCCTCCGCGAAATGGAAGAAAAACCTCCACGCCCAGTGCTGGCTCTGGAAGGACCACACCAGCTGGCGCGAAGCCGCGAATATCACCGAACTCGCGGCGCGGCACCGCCCGCACTTCATTGCCAAGTGCGGCAACACCTACTCCTCCGAATGGTTCTGGGCCAAGCTCTGGCATTGCCGCATCGTCGCGCCCAAGGTCTTCGCCGCCGCGTATTCTTGGGTTGAGCTGGCCGACTGGATCCCCTCCGTGCTCGCCGGCGTCACCGACCCGCGCGCCGTGAAGCGTGGCATCTGTTGCGCCGGCCACAAGGCCCTCTACTCCGACGAGTGGGGCGGCCTGCCGGACAAGGAGTTCCTCTCGCTGCTCGATCCCGAACTCACCGCTCTCCGCGACCGTCTTTACGATCAGGCCCACGACGCCACCACCTCCGCCGGCAATCTCAGCCCCGAGTGGGCCAAGAAACTCGGCCTGCCCGCCGGCATCCCCATCGCCATCGGTGAAATGGACGTCCATTACGGCGCCATCGGCTGCGGCGTGGCTGAAGGCACACTGGTCAAGATCATCGGCACCTCCACCTGCGATTGCGGCGTGGTCTCCGCCGCCAAAACCGTGCCCGACATTCCCGGTATCTGCGGCATCGTCCCCGGCGCCATCCTGCCCGGTCACTACGGCATCGAGGCCGGCCAGTCCGCCGTCGGCGACATCTTCAAGTGGTGGGTCGAGGTCGTCTGCCAGGGCGACGCCAAGACCCACGCCGTGTTCACCACCCAAGCCGCGAAACTCAAGCCCGGCCAGAGCGGCCTCCTCGCCCTCGACTGGAACAACGGCAACCGAACCATCCTCGTCGATCCGCTGCTCACCGGCGCGCTGCTCGGCACCACGCTGCACACCACGTCGGCCGAGATCTACCGTGCGCTGATCGAGGCCACGGCCTTCGGCGCCCGCGCCATCATCGAGCGCATCAAGGAATACGGCGTGCCCATCGACCGCATCGTCTGCGCCGGCGGCATCGCCGAGAAGAACCCGATGCTCATGCAGATCTACGCCGACGTCACCGGCTGCACAATGCTCGTCTCCGGCTCCTCGCAGGCCTGCGCGCTTGGTTCGGCCATCTCCGCTGCCGTGATCGCCGGCGCCTACCCGGACTTCCCGACGGCCCAGAAGAAGATGACCTCCCTCAAGAAGCTCGCCTACAAGCCCAAGGCCGCCGCTCGGGAAATCTACAACGAGCTCTACCGCCTTTATCGCCAAGTGCACGATTCCCTCGGTGGCCTCAACAAGTCCGCCGACCTGTCCTCCGTGATGAAGGACCTACTGGCACTCAAGACCCGGATCTAGCCGCTCCCCCGATTACCCCATGCCCACACCCACCTTACTCCGCTTTGGCGCCATAGCCCTGGCCCTCGCAACCACGATCTCCACTCCGGCCGCCGACGCCACGGCCACGCTCGTTCTCGACACCACCCGTGCCGGCCCGGTCATCAACCGAAACATCTACGGCCATTTCGCCGAGCACCTCGGCCGTTGCATCTACGGGGGCATTTGGGTCGGCCCCGACTCACCCATCCCCAACACCAAGGGCTACCGCAACGACGTGCTCGCGGCGATGAAGGGCCTTAACATGCCTGTCCTCCGCTGGCCGGGCGGCTGCTTCGCCGACGAATACCACTGGCGCGACGGCATCGGCCCGCGCGAGAAGCGCCCGTCGATGTATAACTCGCACTGGGGCGGCGTCGTGGAGAACAACCATTTCGGCACGCACGAGTTCCTCGATCTCTGCGAGATGCTCGGCATCGAGCCCTACGTCTCCCTCAACGTCGGCAGCGGCACCGTTCAGGAAGCGATGGAATGGGTCGAATACATCACCTCCCCCGCAAACTCGCCCATGGCCAATCTCCGCCGCGCCCACGGCCGCGAGCAGCCATGGCCGGTGAAGTTCTTCGGCATCGGCAACGAGAGCTGGGGCTGCGGCGGCAATATGACACCTGAGTTCTACGCCGACAACTTTCGCCGCTATAACACCTTCGTCAAAAACTACACCTCCACCAGTCTCTACCGCATCGCATGCGGCGCCAACGGCCGCGACTACAACTGGACCGAGGTGCTCATGAAGAATGCGGGCAAGCAGATGAGCGGCCTCTCGCTCCACTGGTATGCCCTCCAAACCGTCAATTGGCGGGTCAAAGGCTCCGCCACCCAGTTCGGCGAACAGGAGCTGTTCATCTCCCTCCGCAACGCCCGCGAGATGGATCAGCTTATCACCCGACACTCGGCCATCATGGACAAATACGATCCCGAGAAGAAGGTTGGGCTCATCGTCGACGAGTGGGGCGTCTGGTGCGAGGTCGAGCCCGGCACCAACCCCGATTTCCTTTATCAGCAGAACACGCTGCGCGACGCCATCGTGGCCGGCCTCACCCTTCACATCTTCCAGCAGCACGCCGATCGCGTCGCCATGGCCAATCTCGCCCAGACCGTAAACGTCCTCCAGGCCGTCATCCTCACCGACAAGGAGAAGATGATCCTGACGCCGACCTACCACGTCTTTGAGATGTTCAAGGTCCACCAGGGTGCCACCTCGCTCCCCCTGCAGCTTATCTCCCCGGATTACACCTTCGGCAACGACCGTATCCCCGCTGTCAGCGCTGCCGCCTCGCGCGACGCCGCTGGCAGGATCCACGTCTCTCTCGTCAATCTCTCTCCCGGCACTGCCATCACCGTCGCCGCCACGCTCACCGGTCTGAACGCCCGGAACGTCAGCGGTCGCATCCTCACCGCCGATGCCATGAACGCACACAATACCTTCAGCGCGCCCGATGTGGTGCAGCCCGCCCCTTTCACCGGCGCCCTGCTCTCCGGCGAGCGCCTCAGCCTCACGCTGCCCGCCCGTTCCATCGTCATGCTCGAACTCGAGTGATACACCCTCGCCATCTCCGGCACCGCACCCCTTCGTCCTCTCTTTTCATGAAACTCCTCGCCTCTCCTGAAATCTGGCTGATCTGCGGCTCGCAACACCTCTACGGCCCCGGCCCGCTCAAGCAGGTCGCCGCCAACGCCCACGCCGTCGCCGCCGGACTCGCCGCCGTGAAAACGCTGCCGCTCAAGACGAAGTTCAAGGCCCTCCTCACCACGCCGGATGAGATCACCAACCTGATGCTCGAGGCCAACAACGACGCCAACTGCGCCGGCCTCGTCCTCTGGATGCACACCTTTTCCCCATCGAAGATGTGGATCCGCGGCCTCAGCGTGCTGAGGAAGCCATTCCTGCACTTCCACACGCAGTTCAACCGCGACCTGCCGTGGGGCACGATCGACATGGACTTCATGAACCTCAACCAGGCCGCCCACGGCGACCGCGAGGCGGGGTTCATCCACACGCGCATGCGCCTCGCCCGCAAGGTCGTCGTCGGCCACTGGTCCGACCCCGAGGTTCACGCGCGCATCGCCGCCTGGCAGCGCGCCGCCCGCGCGTGGCACGACTGGCAGGGGGCAAGGTTCGTCCGCTTCGGCGACAACATGCGCCAGGTCGCCGTCACCGAGGGCGACAAGGTCTCCTCCGAGATGAAGTTCGGCTTCGCCGTCAACACCCACGGCGTCGGCGATCTCGTCGCCGCCGTAGCCAAGGTCTCCGCGAAGGACATCGCCGCGCTCTGCGCCGAATACGAGGAGACTTACGCCGTTGTTCCAACACTCCGCAAAGGCGGCGCCCGCCACGACGAACTGCGCTATAGCGCGCGGCTCGAGCTCGGCCTATCCGCCTTCCTCGAGGAAGGCGGATACAAGGGCTTCACCGACACCTTCGAGGATTTGCACGGCCTCCGGCAGCTGCCCGGCATGGCCACACAGCGCCTCATGGCCGCAGGCTACGGCTTCGGCGGCGAAGGTGACTGGAAAACCGCCACCCTCGTCCGCGCCATGAAGGTCATGAACGCCGGCCTGCCCGGCGGCACCTCGTTCATGGAGGACTACACCTACCACCTCTCACCCAAGGGGCACCAAGTCCTCGGTGCGCACATGCTGGAAATCTGCCCGTCCATCGCGGCCGGCAAGCCCGCCGTCGAGATCCACTCGCTCGGCATCGGCGGCAAGGCGGATCCCGTGCGCCTCGTGTTCGACGCCCCCCCCGGCGACGCCCTCAACGCCTCGCTCGTGGACCTCGGCAACCGCTTTCGCCTCATCGTGAACGAAGTGACGGCCGTGCGGCCCCCCAAGCTGCCCAAGCTGCCCGTCGCCCGCGCCGTCTGGGAGTGCAAGCCCGACTTCAAGACCGCCTGCGCCGCGTGGATTTACGCCGGCGGCGCCCACCACACGGGCTATAGCTATTCGGTCACGACCGAGATGCTCGAGGACTTCGCCACCATCGCCGGTATCGAGGCCGTCGTCGTCAACGCTGGCACCACGCTCCCTTCGCTCAAGCAGGACCTCCGTAACAACGAGGTCTATTACCATCTCGCCCAGGGCATCCGCATCTGACACGTTTTTGCCGTGCTGACCGAACTTAAACGCGAAGCCTACGAGGCCAACGTCGCCCTGCCGCGACACGGGTTGATCAACCTCACGTTCGGCAACGCCAGCGCCATCGACCGCACCCGCGGCATCTTCGCCATCAAGCCCAGCGGCGTCGCCTACGAGGCGCTGCGCCCGGCCGACATGGTCCTCATCGACCTCGACGGCAAGAAGGTCGAAGGCAAGCTCAACCCCTCCTCCGACACGCCGACGCACCGCCGGCTCTTCCTCGCGTTCGCCGGTGTCGGCGGCATCGTCCACACGCACAGCCTGCACGCCACGGCCTTCGCTCAGGCCGGCCGCGCCATCTCGATTCTCGGCACGACCCACGCCGACTACTTCCGCGGTCGCATCCCCGTCACCCGCAAGCTGACCGCGGCCGAGATTGGCGGCGGCGCCTACGAGTGGGAGACCGGCAACCTCATCGTCGAGCGTTTCCACAAGGCCCGGCTCGCTCCGCTGGACTTCCCCGGCGTGCTGGTGAACCGTCACGCCCCCTTCACGTGGGGTAGAACCGTTGCCCAAGCCGTCGAGGCGGCCGTCGCGGTTGAATACATTGCGCGCCTAGCCCTGCTCTCGCTCCGCCTCGCCCCGAAGCTGAAGGACATCGAACCCGCGCTGCTGAAGAAACATTTCCGCCGCAAGCATGGCGCCGACGCCTACTACGGTCAGCCATGACGCCTGTGTGCCACTGCGCCCGCTTCCGGCGGCGGGGGTCAGCCCCCTCTCCCGCCGCCCGATTGGCGCCCACCCTTGCCACCTTCCGCCGCGGGAATGTTGTTCTGCTGGGCTATGGGCCGATCGTCCGGCGGGGTAAGGATTGACGCCGCCCACCCCTGCCGGTGCAGTCTGCTCTCTGTTCCTGCCTGCTCATGTCCCTGCCTTTCCGTTCGCTCTTTAAGTTTCAGGAAAGCGGCCTGCTGCTCGTCATCATCGCGCTGGGCGTGTTGCTGACGGTCTTCAGCGGCACGGTGCGCACGCCGCTCTTCGAGCGCACGGCCGACGGCAGCCGCCAGCGGGTGTTCATGACCGGCGCGGACGGCGAGCGCGTGCCGGCCTTCGTCGAGAAGAACAAGTTCCTCAACGCGCAGAACCTCGCGCAGCTCGCCAAGGACACCAGCTTCACCGCCATCATGGCCGTCGGCATCGCGGTCGTCATCATCGCCGGGGGCATCGACCTCTCCGTCGGCTCCATCTACGCGCTGGCCTCCGTGATGGGCGCGATGGTGCTGAACCACTACGGCCCCGAGGGCGCCAACAACCCCGCGCTGGGCGTCACGCTCGGCATCGGCGCCTGCCTGGGCACCGCGCTGCTGTGCGGACTGTTCAACGGCGGACTCATCGTCGCCCTGCGCGTGCATCCCTTCATCATCACGCTCGGTGCCATGGCGATTTTGCGCGGCATCGCCTTCGTCGTCACCAAGGGCCAGTCCGTCGGCGGCTTCCCGGCGGGCCTGCGCGACTTCGTGCGCTTTGAAATGGGCGACGGCCTGAGCGTCGTGCCGCTCGCCGCCATGGTGCTGGTCACGATCGCTGGCTGGATCTTCCTTTCCCGCCTCGCCGCCGGCCGGCGGGTCTATGCCATCGGCGGCAACGAGCTCGCGGCGCGCTTCAGCGGCATCCGCGTCGAGCGCGTGAAGCTCGGCGTCTACCTCCTCTCCGGTCTGACCGCCGGCATCGCCGCCCTGCTCTCGCTGGGCTACTACGGCGCCGCGACCTCGGGCGACGGCCAGGGCTACGAGCTCAACGTCATCGCCGCCGCCGTCGTGGGCGGCGCCTCGCTCAGCGGCGGCCGCGGCTCGGCGCTCGGCGTCGTGCTGGGCGCGCTGATCATCCAGCTGATCTCCAGCGGCATCGTCATCCTCGGCATCGATCAGAATTACAGCCAGATCATCATCGGCACCGTGGTCATCGCCGCCGTGGTTCTCGACAATTTCAACACCTGGCTGGCCAAGCGCCGGCTCACGCACGCTTTCAAGTAACCTCAACCCTCCTCTCCGCATGAAAAAACTACTCCTGCTCCTCGCCGGCTTCGCCACCGGCGCCGTGCTCGCCTCCGCCGCGCCGCGCGTCATCACCATCGGCCTCGTCGCCAAGTCCCAGGGCAACCCCGTCTTCCAGGCCGCGCGCGTCGGCGCCCAGGACGCCGCCAAGGAACTGAGCGCCAAGCTCGGCCTCGACATCCGCATCGACTGGCGCACGCCCAACGAGGAGGACGCACAGAAGCAGGCCGAAGCCATCGAGCAGCTCGTGCTCGCCGGCGCCGAGGGCCTCGCCGTCAGCTGCTCCGACGCGAACAAGCTGACCGACGCCATCAACCGCGCCGTGGACAACGGCGTGCCGGTCGCGACCTTCGACTCCGACGCGCCGGCCTCCAAGCGCTTCGTCACCTACGGCGTGGACGACATCGAATGCGGCAAGCAGACGATGGACGAACTCGCCAAGGCCATGAGCGGCCGGGGCGTCGTCGCCATCCTCGCCGGCAACCAGAACGCCCCCAACCTCCAGAAGCGCGTCCAGGGCGCACGCGAAGCCGCCAAGAAATATCCGGGCATCACGATCCGCGACACCTATTACCACAAGGAGACCCCGCAGGACGCCGCCGCCAAGGTCGAGCAGGTCATGCAGGCCAACCCCGACATCACCGGCTGGGCCATGATCGGAGGCTGGCCACTGTTCACCGAGAACGCCCTCAAGTGGCAGCCGGGCACCGTCCAGTGCGTCGCGGTGGACGCCCTGCCTGCCCAGC
>JBDHQK010000083.1:0-11092 GCA_039807025.1 Lacunisphaera sp. | reverse complement strand
GTCACCCTGCCCGACGGCAGCACCACCCCGCTCACCGCGGGCATGAAGGTCGCCCAGGGCTCCACCATCACCACCGGCGCCGATGGCGATGTCTATCTCGAGTCCCATGCCGGCTACGTCACCTCCATCAAGCACGACTCCGTCGTCGCCGTGGACGAGATCTCCGTCACCACCGAGGGCGGCCAGGTCAAGGAGGAGCGCACGATGCTCGACCTCAAGAGCGGCAACCTCGTCGCCAAGCTCGACCCCAAGAAAAAGGCCGTCAACAACTACCAGGTCCGCACCCCCAAGGGCGTCGCCGCCGCCCGCGGCACGGTTTTCACGGTCTCCTACAAAGGCGGCAATTACACCATCGCTGTCGTGAACGGTGCGGTAACTGTTACGCCGCCTGTTGGAACCGGTATGGGGGCTTCCAAGATGCTTGGAGTGCAGGTTGGCGCCGGACAAGGCACGACCTTGGGGGTTGGCAAAAGCGCATTTGGCAATGCCCAAACTCTGGCCACTTACAAGGAATGGGGCCAGGCCTCAGACGTTAATATTCAGGAACTGCTCAGCGTTGCGGTTGCGACCGTCGCTGTGGCTGCGCAGAACAATATCGGCGGCACGACCGCCGCCGAGGCGGCGCAGGTGGCGCAGGCGGTGTTTGCCGCGGTCCCTGCCGCGGCTGAACAAACGGGCGCTCTTCTGAAGCAGTCCGGCGTGTCTTCGGGCGCTGTGGCCGATGCCGTCAAAGCAGTTGTTCCGGCATCTGCCAGCGCTGCCTTCAGCAGCGGCTTCTCCACCGGCACGTTCACTCCTTCGACCACGACGACCACCACGACCGCCCCGACTGCGCCGGTCACCACCCCGCAGCCGATCGATCCCTCGACGATCAGCCGCAGCAACGAGTAAGCGGCGGCAGCCCCCCTTTCAGCCGGCCCTCACAAGGGCCGGCTTTTTTGCGCTCACGCGCCGAACCTTTGTAACCTATTAGGTTACAAACGCCGCCCCCGCGCCGCCCTCCGTCCCCCGCACCTTGGTAGTCTATTAGACTACCAACATCCCTTTGCTATTTGACTGTCATTGCGAGGAGCAAGGCGACGAAGCAATCCATCTGGATCGCCACGGCACGCTCCGCGCGCCTCGCGATGACAGTGGTCCAAAAGCAAAGGGTGCTTGGCATTGGACTACCCGTCCGGCCAACACACCCCGCCCTTCCTCCTCCGCCAAGGCTACGGACGACAGGCCGGACGCGCTTTCCGGACGGGTGAATCCTGAAAACCCGTCAGGAGGTCGGGTTCCACCTCACGCGGCGCGGCTCCACTCGAAGCATGACTGCACTGCATCGTTCCAGATTGAGAGGTGGCGCTTGCCCGCCGAAGCCTTGGCGAAGGTGGGCGATGGCGCCGGGGTGTGTCTGGCTATCAGGCGAACCTTGACAGGTGATCTACCCGGCAGCACCCCGCGCGACTTGTGTCGGCAGCGCATCGGCCCGCCCGCAAGGAGGCCCTGGCCGCATGCTTGACGAAACACGTGTTCTGGCGATCATGTCTCCATGAATTACCGCGTGACTCTGTTTCAATCAGACGAGGGGTGGGCGGTCAGTTGTCCGGATCTTCCCGGTTGCCACTCGCAGGGGGCGACCCGCGAGGAGGCCTTGGCCGGCATCCGTGAGGCGATCCGACTCTGGCTCGAAGTCGAGACCGAGGAAACCGGGCTCAGGCGCCTTGAGCAGGCCGAAGTGATGGTCTGACATGCCGCGGATCCCCGGAGTCAGCCAGCACGACGCCGTCCGGGTTTTCCAAAAGCTGGGTTACCGGATTGTGCGGCAAAGCGGTCACATCGTCATGAGCAACGGCAGAGCTCGGCTCATCATCCCCAGACACAGTCCCATCAACGCGATCACCATGGGTGGCATCGCCCGCGATGCCGGTCTGACGCCCGAACAGTTTCGCTCACACTTGTAAGCGGAATTCACCGCACCTGCAGCGTGTCGCCCTCGTAGGCGAGGCCCAGCGACGGGATCGTGACGGCCTTGCGGCCGCCCTGCTTCCTCACCGTGCCGGCCACCCAGGCCTCGTGGCCGGCCGCCTTCGCCGCGGCCAGCGTGGCCGCGACGGCGGATGGCGCCACGTAGGCGGCGAAGCCGACACCCATGTTGAAGGTCGCGTAGGCCTCGCGCAGGTCAATCGGCCCGGCTTCCATCAAAAACCTGAACAGCGCCGGAATGGCCCGCGGCTCGGAAATCTCATAGACGAACGGCTCCTCGAGGCGCATCAGCTTGCGCCAGCCGTGGCCGGTGACGTGCGCCACGTAGTTGAGCTTCACGCCGGCTTGCTGGCAGCGAACCACGAAGTCCACGTAGATGGCCGAGGCCGCGAGCAACGCCTCGCCGTAGGTGCGGGGGTCGCCGTGTCCGATGGGCGTCGCGTATTTCTGCGGCAGCTTGTCGGCGATGAGGCGGCAGAGGCTCAGGCCGTTGGTCTGCACGCCCGTCGAGGCGAGGAAGATGATGGCGTCGCCGTCCTGCACCTCGCCCGTGATGCGCCGGGACTTCGGCTCGATCTTGCCGAGGGCCGAGCCGGCGAGGACGATGGTGTCGGGGTTGACGATGCCCTTGAGGGTCGGTGTCTCGCCGCCGCCCCAGACCGCGCCGGCGCGGTGGCAGCCCTCGGCCCAGCCATCCACCAGCGCCTGCATCCGCGCGGCGTCAGCAAACCAGCCGGAGTCGCCCACCGCCGCGTGCATGGCGACGGAGATGGGCCGGGCGCCGCAGGTGATGAGGTCGTTGACGATGGTCGCGACCGTATCGATCGCGATCTCGCGGTAGAAATTTTTGCCGCTGGCGGCGTAAACGGCATCGGCGACGAGGTTCTTGGTGCCGAGGCCTTCCTCGACGTGCGCGAGGAAGTGATCCGCGCCCTCGATGAGGTAGGCGCTCTCGCCGCGCGTCGTGGCGGGCTCGGCATAGCCGTGGGCCTTGAGCTCGCCCGCCGTGCCGCGCGCGGCCTGCTGGCAGGCGCGCTTGAAGGCATCAAGCTGGTCGTAGCGGACACCGGAACTTTCGTAGGAAAGAGACATGGAAAATTTCCGCGGATCACGCGGATGGCCGCGGATGAAATGCTTCTGAAATCTGGATTTTATCCGCGTTCATCGGTGTCATCCGCGGAGAATCAGTAACTCCTTCCCTCCGCCTTCTCGAAGTAGTTCACGAAGGCCTGGTTCACGACACGGTAGCCGCCGGGGGTGGGATACTTGCCGGTGAAGAACCAGTCGCCGGTGTGGTGGGGCAGCGCCGCGTGCAGGTCCTCGATGGACTGGAAGATAACCTCGATCTCACCCGACCAGCCGTTGGGCTTGGGGGACACCAGCTGGGTGATTTTTTGGGAAATCTCGTCGGCCGTGAACGGCTCGTAGATCTTTCGCACGTGGTTGACCGGCTCGGGGCGGGGATTCCCCAGCTCCGCCCGGCAGAGGTGGTAAACCTCCTCGATGAGCGCGCCCTGGCCGCGCTCCTTGAGCAGCGTGATGGCCGCCTCGAAGGCGATGAACTTGCCGATCTCCGACATGTCGATGCCGTAGCAGTCCGGGTAACGGATCTGCGGCGCGGTGGATGCGATGACGATCTTCACCGGGTTGAGCCGCTTCAGGATGCGCAGGATGGAGCGGCGCAGCGTGGTGCCGCGCACGATGGAGTCATCCACGCAGACGAGGCTGTCGCCGGGCTCGACGACGCCGTAGGTGACGTCATAGACGTGCGAGGCGAGATTGTTGCGGGACTTTTCCTGGCTGATGAAGGTGCGCAGCTTGACGTCCTTCGTGACGACCTTCTCGCCGCGGGGCCAATTGTTGAGGATGAGGTCGTCCACCAGCGCCTCGGTGATCGTCCCGGCCCGGGCGGCGTCGAGCAGGGTCTGCTTGACCTCGGCGCGGCGGCGGAAGCGCAGCTCGCTCATCAGGCCGAAGAAGGCGACCTCGGCGGTGTTGGGGATGAAGCTGAAGACGGTCTTCGCCAGGTTGCCGTTGATTGACTTCCAAATCGGGCCGGCGAGGCCGGCGCCGAGGGCCTTGCGCTCGCGGTAAATGTCGGCGTCGTTGCCGCGGGAAAAATAGATGCGCTCGAAGGTGCACTGCGTCTTGGGCAGGGCCGGCTTGAGGCGCTCGGTCGCGACCGCGCCGGACTTCTTCAGGATCACGGCGCAGCCCGGCTCGACCTCGCGGACGGCGGCGGCCTCGAGGTCGAACACCGTGCAGAGCGGGGCACGCTCGGAGGCGAAGGCCACGACCTCGTCGTCCTCGAACCAGTGGCAGGGGCGGATGCCGGAGGGGTCGCGCGCCACGAAGGCGTCGCCGTTGCCGAGCACGCCGGCGAGCGAGTAGCCGCCATCCCAGTTGGCCGCGGCGGTGCGGAGCACGCGGGCGGGGTCGATCTCGGCATTGAGGCGGCGGGTGATCTCGGCGCCGGGCAGGCCCGCGTCGCGCATGGCGCGGTAGAGGCGCTCGTGCTCGTCATCGAGGCAGAAGCCGATGCGCTCGAGGATGGCCTGGGTGTCGGTGGCAAAGATGGGGTGCTGGCCGATGGCGATGAGGCTGTCGTTGAGCTCGGCGGTGTTGGTCAGGTTGAAATTGCCCGCGAGCATCAGGTTGCGGGTCGGCCAGGAGCTGCGGCGGAAAAAGGGGTGGCAGGCGCTCAGGTTGTAACCGCCGGAGGTGCCGTAGCGCAGGTGGCCGAGGTAGAGCTCGCCGCAGAAATCGAACCGCTGTTTCGCCGTGTCGGGAAATTCCGGGTGGATGGCGCCCTCGCCGACGAGGCCGTGGTAGCGCCCCAGCAGCGCCTGGAAGATGCGGTCGAGCGGGTTGGTCTCGACGTTGCGCTCGCGAAACATGTAGGGCTCGCCGGCGGGCACGTCGAACTTCACGCAGGCCACGCCGGCGCCGTCCTGGCCGCGGTTGTGCTGCTTTTCCATCAGCAGGAAGAGCTGGTGAAAGCCCCAGAGCGGCGTGCCATATTTCTCCTGGTAGTAGGCCAGCGGCTTTTTCAGCCGGACCAGGGCGATGCCGCACTCGTGGGTGATGAACTCGCTCATGGCCCCGACCTCCAATTGCCGCCCACACTCCCCCCGTCCGGTAAAATGGATCGGGGAGATGGGTGGTTCTGGCGGGTCACGGCATTAAAGACGTTCATTGGGGTCAGCTTCGTGTTTTCGTCAACGGCTTTCTCCGCCATAGCCGCCATGGCTCTCTTTTTTACCTGAGCCAAGGCTTCACTCCCGATTTCACGGATCAATCCCGGATAAGAAACCAATCCATCCGTGTTAATCCGTGTCATTCGCGGTTAATTCCTCCGAGTCTCCCGTTCCGCCACTTGACGCGCCGGGCTGGTTGGCGAACATGCCGCCTTACCGCCATGCTGATCCTCCGCGGCTCTCCCGCCCTCTCTCCCTTTCGCCTCGAGAAACTCCGGCAAGACCTCGCGGCGGGCGGCATCCCGGTCGCCGGCCTGAGCGCCGAGTTCTTCCATGTGGTGGACGTAGCCCGGGAGCTGACCCCGGGCGAGCGCGGCATCCTCGACCAATTGCTCACCTACGGCCCGAGCCGCGCGGCCCCCCGGCTCAATGGCGTCGTCCAGGTCGTCGTGCCCCGTCCCGGCACCATTTCCCCCTGGTCCTCGAAGGCCACCGACATCGCGCACACCTGCGGCCTCGCCGCCGTCAGGCGCATCGAGCGCGTCATCGCCTACACCGTGGATGTCGGGGTCACGACCCCGCCCTTCCCGCTCTCCCCGCTGGACGCCGCGCAGCTGACCCGGTTGCAGGCGAAGCTCCACGACCGGATGACACAGGCCGTGTTTGGCGACCTGGACACCTGCGCGCTACTCTTCCAGCATGAGCCCCCGCGCCAACTGGCCACCATCCCCGTGCTCCGCGACGGCCGCCCCGCCCTCGTCGCCGCCAACCGCGACCTCGGCCTCGCGCTGGCCGAGGACGAGATCGACTACCTCCACGCGGCCTTCACCCGGCTCGCGCGCGACCCGAGCGACGTGGAGCTGATGATGTTCGCTCAGGCCAACTCCGAGCACTGCCGCCACAAGATCTTCAACGCCACCTGGGAAATCGACGGCACCCCCCGGGACAAGTCGCTGTTCCAGATGATCCGGAACACCCACCAGCTGCACAGCGACGGCATCCTCTCCGCCTACAAGGACAACGCCGCCGTGCTGGCGGGCACCCGCGGCGGCCGCTTCTTCTCCGACCCGCGCACCCACGAATACGCCGCCCACGACGAGGACATCCACCTGCTCTGCAAGGTCGAGACGCACAACCACCCGACCGCCATCTCGCCCTACCCGGGCGCCGCCACCGGCTCGGGCGGCGAGATCCGCGACGAAGGCGCCACCGGCCGCGGGGCCAAGCCCAAGGCCGGCCTCGTCGGCTTCACTGTCTCCAACCTCCGCCTGCCCGGCGCCGTGCAGCCGTGGGAGCAAGACAACGGCAAGCCCCACCGCATCGTCTCCGCCCTCGACATCATGCTCGAGGGCCCGCTCGGCGGCGCGGCGTTCAACAACGAGTTCGGCCGCCCCGCCATCAACGGCTACTTCCGCACCTTTGAACAGGAAGTCCCTTCGGCCCGGGTAAACGCGGAGGACGACAAATCCACTCATTCTTCCTCCGCGATCTCCGCGTCCTCCGCGTTAAGAAGTAATGATTCAGCGACCGAACTCCGCGGCTATCACAAGCCCATCATGCTCGCCGGCGGCCTCGGCAACATCCGGGCCGGGCACGTCCAGAAGGGTGCCATCAACCCGGGCGACAAGCTCATCGTCCTCGGCGGCCCGGCCATGCTCATCGGCCTCGGCGGCGGCGCCGCCAGCTCCATGGCCAGCGGCTCCGGCAGCGAGGATCTCGATTTCGCCAGCGTGCAGCGCGACAACGCCGAGATGGAGCGCCGCTGCCAGGAGGTCATCGACCGCTGCTGGGCCCTCGGCGCGGACAACCCCATCTCCTTCATCCACGACGTCGGCGCCGGCGGCGTCTCCAACGCCCTGCCCGAGCTCGTCAACGACGGCGGTCGCGGGGGCCGCTTCGACCTGCGCGCCCTGCCCAGCGACGAGCCGAGCATGTCCCCGCTCGAGATCTGGTGCAACGAGTCGCAGGAGCGCTACGTGCTCGCCATCCCCGCCGACCGCTTGGCGATGTTCACGCAGCTCTGCGAGCGCGAGCGCGCGCCCTTCGCCATCGTCGGCGAGGCCACGGCGGAAAAGCAGCTGGTGGTCCATGACCCCCGGTTCGCCAACACCCCCATCGACCTGCCCCTCGACGTCCTGCTCGGCAAGCCGCCGCGCATGCACCGAAAGGAAACCTCTCTGTCGCGCCCGCGATACCCGCTCGACCTCTCCCAGTTGTCATTGCGAGGAGCCGCAGGCGACGAAGCAATCCAGCAAGATGGATCGCCACGGCGCGCCGGCGGCCCGCCTCGCGATGACAAGCAAGGGGGCCGGTTGCGCGAAGCCGCGAAGCGCGTGCTCATGCACCCGACCGTCGCCGACAAGACCTTCCTCATCGCCATCGGCGACCGCTCGCTCGGCGGCCTCATCGCCCGCGACCAGATGGTCGGCCCCTGGCAGGTGCCCGTCGCCGACTGTGCCGTCACCGCCGCCAGCTACGACGTCTACACCGGCGAGGCCATGGCCATGGGCGAGCGCACCCCGGTCGCCGTCAACAATGCCGCCGCCTCGGCCCGCCTCGCCGTCGGCGAGGCCCTCACCAATCTCGCCGCCGCCCAGATCGGCGACCTCGGCAAGGTCAACCTCTCCGCCAACTGGATGGCCGCGCCCGCCGCGCCCGGCGACGCCGCCGACCTCTACGCCGCCGTGCAGGCTGTCGGCATGGAGCTCTGCCCCGCCCTCGGCATCACCATCCCAGTCGGCAAGGACTCACTGAGCATGTCCACCGTCTGGCACGACGGCCCGGAGCAGAAGCGTGTCACGGCCCCGATCTCGCTCATCGTCTCGGCCTTCTCCTCTGTGGCCGACATCCGCCTCACGCTGACGCCGCAACTCCAGCAGACTGAAGACTCCGTCCTGCTGCTCATCGACCTCGGCCGGTCGAAGCACCGCCTCGGTGGCTCCATCCTCGCCCAGGTCGTCTCCCAGATGGGCGAGGCCACCCCCGACGTGGACAATCCCGCCGATCTGAAAAATTTCTGGAAGGTCATCCAGCAACTCGGTCGCGACCGCAAAATCCTCGCCTACCACGACCGCTCCGACGGCGGCCTGCTGGCGACGGTCACTGAGATGGCCTTCGCCGGGCACACGGGCGTTGACCTCGAGCTCCCGCACCTGCACGACCCCTTCGCCGCCCTCTTCAACGAGGAACTCGGCGCCGTCATCCAGATCCGCGAGTCGGATTTCGACGACGTCTACCTCGCCCTGCGCGAGCTCGGCCTCAAGGCCTGCGTCTCGCGGATCGGCACCCTGAACCCGCACTTCGCGCTCCGGGTGAAGCAGTCCGGCAAGGAACTGTTCAACGAGAGCCTCGTCACCCTGCGCGGCTGGTGGTCTGACGTCACCCACCGCATCGCCCGGATGCGCGACAACCCCGCCGCCGCCGACCAAGAGCACGCGCTCCGGCTGGATCGCACCGATCCCGGCATGCGGCCGAAGGTCACGTTCACGATCTCGCCTTCAAGGCAGACCTCGGCCCGCCCCGCTGTCGCGATCTTGCGCGAGCAGGGCGTCAACGGCGAGGTCGAGATGGCGGCGGCGTTCACGCGGGCCGGCTTCCGCGCCGTGGACGTGCACATGACCGACATCCTCAGCGGCCGCGTGTCGCTGAAGGATTTTCGCGGCCTCGCGGCCTGCGGCGGCTTCAGCTATGGCGACGTGCTCGGCGCCGGCGAGGGCTGGGCCAAGAGCGCCCTCTTCAACGAGCGCGCCCGCGCCGAGTTCAAGGCCTTCTTTGCCCGCGAGGACGCCTTCGGCCTCGGCGTGTGCAACGGCTGCCAGATGATGAGCAACCTGAAGAGCATCATCCCCGGCGCCGACCTCTGGCCGCGCTTCGTGCAGAACCAGTCCGAGCGCTACGAGGGCCGCTCCGTCTGCGTGAAGCTCGAGAAAAGCCCGAGCCTGTTCTTCCAGGGCATGGAAGGCTCCGTCCTCCCCATTGCCGTCGCCCACGGCGAAGGCTACACCGAGTTCAAGGATGCCCACGCGGCCAACGTCTTCAGCGACTCCGGCCTCGTGGCGGGCCGCTTCGTGGACAACCACCACCGCGTCACGGAGCACTACCCGCTCAATCCCAACGGCTCGCCCTTCGGCATGACCGCCCTCACCACGACCACCGGCCGCGTCACCATCATGATGCCCCACCCCGAGCGCGTCTTCCGCTCGGCTTGCATGAGTTGGTCGCCCGAGGGATGGGGCGAGGATTCGCCCTGGATGCAGATGTTCTACAACGCCCGGGCCTGGGTCGGCTAATCCGGCCGCGCGAAGGAGACGATCTGGTCCTGCTCGCGGTGGTTGGTCCAGAAGTCTTTCCCGTCAAACGCCAGCGCCCGCGCCGCAAACGGAATGTGGGCGATATCCTCGATCCTGGGCTCGGGCAAGCGCGGGTCCACGCGCGTGAGCCAGTAGTCCGTGGTCTCCTCGGCATCGGTGGTCACGAGATAGAAGCAGCCGTCCACAACGACCTGTCCGCAGATGCCGTGCGGCACCTGGATCACGCGCGTCACCGTGCCGTCCGCGCCGAGCGTCAGCAGTTTTTTCGGATACCACTGGCTCACGGTGAGGCTCTGGCCATCCCAGCCGAGCTGAGCCCCGCTGTCATCGGGGCAAGGGATGCCAAAGGCCGGGTCGAAACCCTGCCCCGGCACGCAGCGCCGGATGATGCGGTGGTCTTCACTCGTCTCGCCGCAGATGACGCGCAACTCGGCACCGACGCAGGCGAGGCCCCACGGGGTGCCTGGGGCGGCGGTCTGCCAGCTTACGGTCCAGGTTGCGGGATTGAGCGCGTGGATGACCTTCGTCTCCCGCGATCCCATCCAGAGGGTCGCGCCGCCCCAGGCGAGCGATTGGGGCTTGGGGGCCGGAGAGGCGCGGCGCTGGAGTTCGCGAATGGTTTTCATGGCGGCACACTGGAGAAAACCGGGCCGGCGGAAACAACCAAACGGCGGGGCCGGAAAATATCCCGGCAACTGTGCCGCTCAGAGCACCTTCACGGCGGCGAGCACGAGTTTCTCGAACGCGCCCGCGCCCTTCGCGGCGTTTTCCAGCGTGTGGGCGTGGGAAAGTTTCTCGTCGGAGAGGCCCGCGCCCATGTTGGTGATGCACGACACGCCGGCGACCTTCATGCCGCAGTGCCGCGCGATGAGGCAGTCGGGCACGCTCGACATGCCGACGGCGTCGCCCCCCCAGCCCTGCGCCATGCGGATCTCGGCCGGCGTCTCGAAGGACGGCCCGCGGAAGGCCACGTATACGCCTTGGTGAAGCGTGACTCCCTGTTGCTGCGCCACCTCCTTGATTTTTGCGCCCAGGGCCGGGTCCCAGGCATCGGCCACCGGGAAGAAGCGCGGGCCGAAAGCCTCGTCGTTCGGCCCGACCAGCGGGTTGAGGCCGAGGAAGTTGATGTGGTCGGTGATGAGCATGAGCTCGCTGACCTTGATGTGCGCCCGCAGGCTGCCGGCGGCGTTGGAGAGGAACAGCGTCTCGACGCCCGCGGCCTTCATGGAGCGGATCATGGTCTTCAGCGGGTAGGCATCGCTCGTCTCGTAGAAATGCTTGCGACCATTCAGCACGATCACGGGCACGCCGTTCAGCTTGCCGAGGATAAGCTGCCCCGCGTGGCCGGCGACCGTCAGCACCGGAAAGCCGGGCAGGTCGGCGTAGGCGAGGACGACCGGGTTCTCGACGCGCTTGGCGAGTCCACCCAGCCCCGAGCCGAGGATGATGGCGAGCTTCGGCTGGAGGCCGCCCAGTGCGGCGGTGATCTTGGCGGCGGCCTGGCGGACGTTCTCGGCATGGAGCTGGACTTCATTCATGGGCCAAGGCCTAGCGGAAAACCTCCCGCGGCAAAAGCATGCAATTGCAGCCGCCCGGGAAACGGTTGTGCTGGTGGGC
>JBDHQK010000082.1:0-11204 GCA_039807025.1 Lacunisphaera sp. | reverse complement strand
AGACTCTTGATTCCCAGAAACGCGAGCACGCGATCCTTCTTGTCCGCATCCATGACCCCGTGCGCCTCGGTGTAGACCTTGAAGGCATCGTCCCCGGCCTTCTCGTAGCGGTCGATGGCCGTGAGCACGCTGCGCGCCTGGGCGTCATTGAAGCCGAGCGCCTCCAGATAAAAAAACCACAGATCGCGATCGCTCAAACGAACATAAAAATCATCCTTGGTCAGCCCGAAGCCCGCGAGGCATTGGATGAGCAGGGCGATGAGCTCGATCTCGGCCTCGGGGCCGGCTTCGCCAAAAATGTCGGCATTGAACTGGTGGAAGGCCCGCAACCGGCCCTTCTGGGCGCGCTCGTAGCGATAAAACTCGGCGATGCTGAACCACTTGATCGGCCGCTTGAGCGCGCCGGCCTTCTCGCCGACCATCCGGCAGACCGTCGGCGTCATCTCCGGCCGGAGGGAGACCTCGCGGCCGCCCTTGTCCGTGAAGCTGAAAAGCTGGGCCTCGATCTCGTCGCCCGACTTGGTCTTGTAGAGCTCCAGCGGCTCCAGCACCGGCGCGTCGTATTCCTGAAAGCCAAAGCTAGTGGCCGCCGCCCGCCAGCCACGGAAGATGTGCTGACGACGGGAAAAATCCTCCGGATAAAAATCCCGGAAGCCGGGGAGCGACTGAAAGCCGGCCATGCCTCGCTGCGACTGGGCGCCAGCTCAGGCCGAGGCCGGAGGCGGCGGATTGCTGCGCAATTTCTCGAGGCTGAGTTGCTTGATCTTCTGCTTGAGAATCTTGCCCGACTTGAACTTCACCACGGCGCGTTCCGGGATGACGACCTCGGTCTCGGGCTTGTTGGGGTTGCGGCCCACCCGGGCCTTGCGCACCTGCACCTCGAGCACGCCGAAGTTGCGGAGCTCGACGTTGCGGCCGGCTGCAAGTGCATCCATGACAATATCGAGCGTCATTTGCACCGTGTCCTGGATTTGTTTCTGCGGGAAGCCGGTCTTCTCGTAGATTTCGAGCACGATCTCACGTTTGGTCAGGTTGGTCGACATGGTGGGGCGTGGTTATGGTTTTTCGCCTAAGTGAACGGCAACCACAAACAATTCACTACCCAGTGCTTGCGTCAACCGCAAAGCCACACAAAGGCTAGGCTTTCACCATGCCCGATCCCAAGGCCGTAAACAGCATGTTTGCCCGCATCGCGGGGCGCTATGACGTGGCCAACCACCTCCTGAGTGGCGGCGTGGACTATTGGTGGCGACAGCGCCTCGTCCGCTCGGTCCACGACGCCCGTCCGGGGGCGGTTTTGGACCTGGCCACTGGCAGCGGAGACGTGGCTTTTGCCTTGGCGGATGGCCTGCCCAGGGGCACCGCGATCACCGGGATGGATTTCTGCCAGCCCATGCTGGATGAGGCCGTGAAAAAAGGCGCCGCCAACCCGCGCTGGCGCCAGATCGAGTTCCGCCAAGGCGATGCCCTCACCCTCCCCTCGCCCGACCGAAGTTATGACGCGGTTACAATTTCCTTCGGCCTGCGCAACGTGGCCGACCGGCACCAAGCCTTGGTGGAAATGCGCCGCGTGCTCCGGCCGGGCGGACGGCTCTTCGTGCTGGAGTTCTCACAGCCCCATTTCTGGTTCCGGCCGTTCTACTACGCCTACCTCAAGTTCGTGCTGCCTGCGATCGCGGCCGCGGTGACCGGCGACAGGTCGGCGTATGAATACCTATGCGGCTCCATCGAGCACTTTCCGAACCGCGCGGGCATCACGGCGGAGATCCTTCGCGCGGGCTTTGGCTCAGTCCGGGCAATTCCGCTGACCTTCGGCATCGTCGCCCTGCATGAGGCTGTGGCGTAGGCCGAAAGCCTTCGGTCTTGCGCTGCCTGAAGCGCGATGGTGCGCGCGCTCAGCTGAACGATTTCCCGCAACCGCAGGTGCTCTGCGCATTGGGGTTCTTGATCTCGAAACCCTTGCCGTGCAGACCGTCGTCGAAGTCAATGCTGCAACCGTTGAGGTAGGCCAGACTCGTCGGATCGACCAGCACGCGCACGCCTTCGCTCTCGAACACATTGTCGTCGGCCTTCGCCATGTCGAACGACATGCCGTATTCGAAGCCGGAGCAGCCGCCGCTTTCCACGAACACGCGCAGTTGCTTCTGGGCATCGTCCTGCGCGGCGCGCATGGTTTCCACTTGGCGGGCGGCCCGATGGGAGAGCGTGATCATGCGCGCAACCTAGGTCCTGACTCGTGCCTGTCAACCGACCGGACCGCCGGTTTTACGGCGCCGTAGCAGGAAGCGTGCAATTTTCACGCTTGAGTTCTTGCCACCTGCGAAACTGGTCGTTTTTGTCACCCCTGTGCCGCAGCCAGCCCTCAAGCACATCTTCAACGAGCTCCAATACGAGCTGACCAACAAGCTCGCCGAGGGCGGCATGGGGCTCGTTTACGAGGCCGTGCAAAAAGGCACCGGCAACTTCCGCAAGGCGGTCGCCATCAAGCTCATTCGCGAGGAATATTCCAGCATCCCCGAATTCCAGAAAAATTTCATCGGCGAGGCGCGGCTGGTGGCCGATCTCATCCATACCAACATCGTCCAGACTTACCACCTCGGTCAGATCGGCGGCCAATACTTCATGACGATGGAATTCGTCCGCGGGGTGAACCTCGAACAGTTCATCGACCGCCATCTTGAGCTCGGCCGGCAAGTGCCGGTGGACATGGCTGTTTTCATCGCCTCCCGCGTTTGCCGCGGTCTCAGCTACGCCCACACCAAGCGTGATTCCGACGGCCGTCTCCTCGGCATCGTCCACCGCGACGTCAACCCCAAGAACGTCATGCTCGCCATCGAGGGCGACGTGAAGCTCACGGACTTCGGCATCGCGAAGGCCCTGGACCTGATGTATAACGAGGAAGGCAAGGTGATCCCGGGTAAGGATGAGTATCTCTCCCCCGAGGGTGCCAGCTACGCCGTGACGGATGGCCGCTCCGATCTCTTTCCCCTCGGCATCGTGCTGACCGAAATCCTTCTCGGCAAAAACCTCTTCCGCGGAGCCACCCGGGTGGACTCGCGGCGCAACATCCTCACGATGCCGATCCCGCAGTTCAGCACCCTGCGCGCCGACATCGACCCCAAGCTGGAGACCATCCTCCACAAGGCCCTCGAGCGCGACCGCGAGAAGCGCTACCAATCCGCCTTCGAGATGCTCACCGATCTGGAAATGTATCTCTACAGCGACCGCTACGGCCCGACCAACGAGAAACTGGCTGTCTACCTCGCCGAAGTCTTTCCCCCGGGCAAACCCGGCACCACCCCCGCCGTCCCGAATTCCGCCCTGCCCCGCGTGGCCACACTCGAAAGCCAGAGGTAATTCCACCCGCGCATGAGCGGTCCCGGACTCAACCAAGGCTTTCACCAGCGGCAGACGCAGCAGCTTGTGCTGGCGCCGCAAATGCGGCAGTCACTGAAGATACTGCAAGTCGCGGCGCTCGACCTCCGCGCCGCCGTGCAGGAAGAGCTGCAGTCGAATCCGACGCTGGAGGAGTTGCCGATGGACGACATCAGCCTCGACCGGGACGCCACCAGCGGCGACGAAAAGGACGCGCCTTCCGACGACTCGCGCGAGGAGATGGACTTCTCCAGAGAGTTCCAAGTGCTCGAGAAAATCGGCCAGGACTGGAAGGACCACATGTCAGACACAGGTGGAGTGCGCCAGACATCCAGCGAGGAGGACGAGCGCCGCCAGCACTTCTTCGACTCGCTCATCACCGAGACCTCGCTGCAGGAACACCTCATGAGCCAGGCCGGACAGTCCGACCTCTCATCCGAGGCGCTCGCGGGTCTGCGCTTCCTCGTGGGCAGCCTTGACGACCGGGGCTACCTCACGGCCCCGCTTTCCGATCTCGCCCTCCAGGCCAACCTGCCACTCGCATCGATGCAGGAGGCCGCAAAACTGCTCAAGACCTTCGATCCCGCCGGCATCGGCGCGGAAAGCCTCGCCGACTGCCTCCTGATCCAACTCGGGCAAAAGGGGCGGGAAAAATCCGTCGCGGCGCGCATCATCCGCGATCATTTCGAATTGCTGGTCCGCCGCCGCATCCCCGATCTCGCCCGCAAAACCGGCCTTGTCCCCGAGGTCATCCAGGAGGCCATCGAGGAAATCGGCACCCTCGAACCGGCGCCCGGCCGCCGGTTCGCCGACGACGTCAATCGCGTGGTCGTGCCCGATGTCACCGTCGAGCAGGACGGCGACGAATGGAAGATCATCCTGAACTATGACTACATCCCGCGCCTCCGGCTCAGCAACACCTACAAAGAGCTCATCGCGAAGGGCCGGCTGAGCAAGGCGGAGGGCGACTATCTGCGCGAGAAATTGCGCTCGGGAAAGTTCATCATCAACGCCATCGAGCAGCGGCAGCGCACCATCGGGCGCATCACGCACGAGATCATCAAGCATCAGGGCGAGTTCCTCGCCGAGGGCGTCTCGAAGCTGAAGCCGCTCACCATGACGCAGATTGCCGATATCATCGGCGTCCATGAGACAACGGTCAGCCGCGCGCTCGCCAACAAATACATCAAGACACCGCACGGCGTCTTTGCCATGAAGTATTTTTTCACCTCCGGCTACCAGTCGGACGCCGGCGAGTCCGTCGCCAACACCAGCGTGAAGGAAATGATCGCGGACATCATTGCGGGTGAAGACCCAGGTCAGCCGCGAAGCGACCAGGAGATTGTCGGCCTGCTGGAAGCCAAGGGCCTCAAGATCGCCCGCCGCACCGTCGCCAAATACCGCGAGGAACTCGGCCTGCTGCCGAGCAACCTGCGGCGGCGTTACGATTGAGGCTGTTCCTTGCGGGAGAACCAGGCCTCTGGACGGGTTGAAAAACGCGCTGGAAAACCTGCCCGAAGGTCAGGCTCCACCCACCCTCACGCCGTCCGCGTCGCAACCGACTGATCGTGGAGCTTGGCGGCCTCCGTCACCGTCTTGACGAGCTCGGGGAGGGAAACCGGCTTGAGCAGGTAGCGATACAGCGCGGCCTCATTCACACTGCGCAGCAGCATTTCGGGCTTCATGTAGCCGGTCACAAGCACGCGCTGCATGTCGGGGTATTCCTCGCGGGCATCGACGAGAAAACTCAGGCCGTTGCCTCCGGGCATCAGGTGATCGCAAACCACGACCTTGAACGCCTGCTTGTGCAGGTGGTAGCCCGCTTCCCGGGCACTGGTGGCCAGCACACAGTCAAATTGCGGGGACAGCGCCTCGGCAAAGAGCTCGATCAGCGTTTTCTCGTCGTCGATCAGCAGAACCGCTCCCAGCTTGGATTTGGTGACGGTCGGGGCGGTGGTGGGAGCGGTCGACACGCAGTGCACTCTGTTTTCACAGCAGGTATTGGCAAACCCAAATAGCGCCGCGCGCGCGGGCCCGGTTTAAGTTTGCGTGCCCTCCGAGTGAGCTATTTTTTGGCGTTTCACTGGCATGGACAAACCTGACCTATTTGCCGCCGCACGTGATGGCCGGCTCTCCGCGTTGGCCGCGGACACCCTGACCCCCGCCGCGCTTCTGCAGGGCAATGCCTCGGGCAACACCCCTCTGCACTTGGCCGCCAAATACGGTCATCTCGACCAAGTGCCGCCGGCGTTGCTCACCGCCACCTCGCTGCTGCACAAGAACGACGCCGGCTACACCCCCCTCCACCTTGCCGCGCGTCATGGTCACCTAAGGCAGGTGCCTGACCATCACCTCACGGTTGAAAATCTCCTCACCCGCTCCAACAGCGGCTTCACACCTCTCCATCTGGCCGCCGCCGCCGCCGCCATCGACCAGCTGCCGGGTGGCTTGCTCAACACCGCCCTCGTGCTGACCAAGACCGACGCCGGCAACACCCTCCTGCACGAGGCCGCCGAGCACGGGACCCTCGACCGCTTCCCCGGCACCTTCCTCACCCGGGAAACCCTCACCGCCGCCAACATGAGTGGCGAGACGGTGTTTCATGTGGCCGTTTTCAACGGGCATCTCGACCAGGTGCCGCGCGCCCTGCTCACGGCCGAAACGTTGCTGATGAAGACGGCGAATCTCGACACCTGCCTGCACGCCGCCGCCATCGCCGGACACCTCGACCAGATCCCTCCCGACATTCTGACTCATGACAATCTCGTGCTGCCAAGCAAATCAGGCCACACCCCCATCCACGCCGCCGCCGAATCAGGCCACCTCGGGCAGATCCCGCGCGACCGCCTGACCGTTGACCTGCTCATCAGCCGGAACGACTTTGGCGACACCCCCTTGCACGCCGCCGCCGTCGAGGGCCACCTCAAAGGTATCCCGCACGAATTCCTGAACCGGGCCACCCTGATGATCCGGAATTACAATGGCGGCACGCCCCTCGGCGCCGCCATGCGTTACGGCCATGCCGGCCAGCTGCCCGCGGAACTCATTCCCAAGCCGCCGGGTGCCTTGCAGAAATTACTCTATCGGATCGGGGTTTCCCGCCCGCCTTTCGGCTAGACCACGGGTGGCGGTTGTGACACAGCCCCGGGTTGTCACCGGCGTCAGCCGCGCCACCGTAGCCCATTTCACCTAACCGCATGAACACCACCATCACTGCCATCACCGCGCGCGAGATCATCGATTCCCGCGGCAATCCCACCGTCGAGGTCGACGTCAAGCTCGCCTCCGGCGCCTTCGGCCGCGCCGCCGTGCCCTCGGGCGCCTCCACCGGCGAGCACGAGGCCATCGAACTCCGCGACGGGGACAAGAACCGCTACGGCGGCAAGGGCACTCTCAAGGCGGTGGCCAACGTAAAGGCCAGGATCGCCCCCGCCCTCCTCGGATTCGACGCCTTCGACCAGACCGGCGTGGACCGCGCCATGCTCAAGCTCGATGGCACCAAGACCAAGGCCAAGCTCGGCGCCAACGCCATCCTCGGCGTCTCGCTCGCCACCGCCAAGGCCGCCGCCGCCGCGTCCGGCATCCCCCTCTACAAGTATCTCGGCGGCCCGAACGCCAAGGTTCTCCCCGTCCCGCTCATGAACATCATGAACGGCGGCGCCCACTCGGACGCGCCGATCGATTTCCAGGAGTTCATGATCGTCCCGAAGAACTTCGACACCTTCGCCGAGGCCCTCCGCGCCGGTGCCGAGGTCTTCCACTCCCTCAAGAAGGTCCTCAAGTCGAAGGGCCTCCAGACCGCCGTCGGCGACGAGGGCGGCTTCGCCCCGAACCTCGCCTCCACCACCGACGCCCTCGACGCCATCGCCGAGGCCGTGAAGGGTGCCGGCTACAAGCTCGGCAAGGACATTTTCCTCGCCCTCGACGTCGCCTCCTCCGAGTTCTACGTCAAGGACTCCAAGACCTACGTCTTCAAGAAGTCCGACAAGCGCTCCTTCACGGGCGACCAGTTCGTCAGTTACTACAAGGACCTCTGCGCCAAGTATCCCATCGTCTCCATTGAGGACGGCTGCGCCGAGAACGACTGGGCCACCTGGAAGAAGCTCACCGACGCCATCGGCGACAAGGTGCAACTCGTCGGCGACGACCTCTTCGTCACCAACGTCGAGTTCCTCAAGAAGGGCATCGCCACCGGCACGGCCAACTCGATCCTCGTCAAGGTCAACCAGATCGGCTCCCTCACCGAAACCCTCGACTCCATCGAGCTCGCCCAGAAGAACAAATACACGACCATCATCTCGCACCGCTCGGGCGAGACGGAGGACGTCACCATCGCCGACATCGCCGTCGCCACCAACGCGGGCCAAATCAAGACCGGCTCCGCCTCGCGCACCGACCGCGTCGCCAAATACAACCAGCTCCTGCGGATCGAGGAGGAACTCGGGGCCAGCGCCATCTACGGCGGCCGGATCTAGTCTTGCCCCAGCCTATCCGATCGCTATCAACGCCACCTACGAAACCGACCTGACACCAAGTTTCGTCAACACACACACTGTGGGAAGGCCGGGCTGCAAAGCCCGGCCTTTTCTGTTGGCTAAACGCCCGTCGCTGGCAACTGTGAGGTGTCTTCCACTCACACACCTCCCTCATGCATCTGTTTGTCTCTCTCCGCCGCTCTGCCGTCCTCCTCGTTGCCAGCCTGACCCTTCAACTGTCGGCCGCCGAGCCCACCAAGCCTGCGCCGGACAAGGCCACAGCCCCGGCAGCAGAACCCACCCCGGCCGACAAAGCGGTGCTGGAGCTCCCCAAAGTCGAGGTCACCTCGGCCCGCATCAAGCAAATCGACCACGAGCTCAAGCAAATCGACAAGCAGATCGCCCGCGAAAAAAAGAAACTCAAGTCCACCACTCTCGACAAGACCCTCAACAGCGACAAGGCCTCGAACGCCGCCGCCATCTTCGGTGGCAATTCCGCCTCCCGCATGGTTGCCGTCGCGGCTTCCCGCGTGAATTTGCTGGAGAGCGAGCGCGCCCTTCTTGAGCGCCTCAAGTTCCCCCGCACCGAGGAGGATCAGGCCTTGATCGAAAAGGAGATCGTCAACCTCCGCACCACCCGCCGGAACCTCGACGACGCCGCCAAGCAGCGCTGATTCCGAAGTTTTATTCCGAAACCAGGAAACCATGATTTGTCTCATGGCTTTGGGCTTCTGAATCAGTCCGTTTTATTCCACCCGGACGATATATCCGCGCAGGTATTCGCTCTCCGGCATCGTCACCAGCACCGGGTGGTCCGGCGGCTGGTGGCAGTATTCGAGCACATGCACCCGCTTTTTCGCGTCGGCCGCCGCCTCCGCCAGCACCTCGCGCAATTGCGCGTCCTGCATATGGTGCGAACAAGTGTAGGTCGCTAGGATGCCGCCAGGCGTGAGCGCCTTCATGGCGCGCAGGTTGAGCTCCTTGTAGCCGCGCAGCGCGCCCTCGAGCGCGGACTTCGACTTCGCGAAGGGCGGCGGATCGAGGATGATCAAGTCCCACGCCGGCGCGGCCTCGCGCTGCGCCGTGAACCAGTCGAAGACGTTCGCCCCGGTGAACTCGGCCTTCAGCCCGTTGCGGTCGGCGTTCTTCTTCGCCTGCCCGACCGCGTCAAACGCGCTGTCGAGGCCGAGCACGCTGGCCGCCCCGGCCTTGGCGCAATGCAGCGCGAACGCCCCCTGGTTGCAGAATGCATCCAGCACGCGCCTGCCCGCGGCGTATTTGGCCACGATCGCGTGCTGCTGGCGCTGGTCGAGGTAGAAGCCGGTTTTCTGCCCGCCTTGCAGGTCGAGCCAGTAGTCGAGCCCGTCAATCTTCGCCCAGCGCGGCTCCCATTCCCGGCCGGAGCGCGTGTGCACCTCAGTCGGCAGACCCTCGAGCTTCCGGATGTTCGCGTCGTTGCGGAAGATGATCTCCTGCGTGCCGGTCAGCTCCGCCAGCACGTCGCTGATCATGGCGCTGCGCTTCTCCATCGCGAGCGTCTGGATCTGCACGACCAGCGTGCCGCCAAACTGGTCCGCCACCACGCCCGGCAGGTCGTCGGACTCGGACCAAACGAGACGCTTGAAGTCACCCAGCCCGACCCGGCGCGCCAACGCTCGCTCCAGCGCGGCGCGCAGATACGCCTCGTCGAGCGCCACGCGGTCGCGGCTCAGCCGCCGCCAGACAATCTGCGATTTGCTGTTGTAGATGCCGGTGCCCAGAAACCGCCCCGTGCGGTCGCGGCATTCCACCACCTCGCCATCATGGGCGGCGGGCAGCAACGCTTCGCATTCGTTGGCGAACACCCAAGGGTGACCGGTGAGCACACGAGAGGTGGCATTGGGTTTGAGCTTCAGGAAAGTGGACACACGGCCACGATTGCCCAACGGGCTTCCGGAGCGAAGCATTAAATCGCGCAGCCCCCTCAGCGGTTTCCGGTGGCGATGGCCGGCAACGTTTGCAGGTAGGCCCACAACGCCTTGGTCTCAACGTCGGTCAGGTTGGCGAATACCCGCGGCATCACGGGATTGAGTTCGGAACCGTCCGGTCGGCGCGCGGTGCGGAGGGTTTTCATGAAGTCAGCCTCGCTCCACTTCGCCAGGCGGCCACTGGCATGAGGGGTCAGGTTGGATGCGGGCGGCCAATCCGGTGGGCCGATGTCGATCCTGCCCCCGGCCAGCGTCGCGCCGTGGCAACCGGTGCAACTGGCAGCCACGTATTGGCCGTAGGCCACCGTCACACCGGGCACGACGTCGGACGGCTCGATGGTGTTGTGGTCAATCTCGTCCGCCGCCAGCCTGATCTTGCCTGCCACCAGCAAGGCCCGGGCCACCGGTCCGACCGACAGCGGCACCCGATCCCGATTCACCGGCGGCACCGACTTGAGATAGGCGAGGAGGTCGCTCATGTCCTGCGTAGTGAATCGGGCGTAATCCGTCGAAGGCATCAGAAACAGGCCGCGGCCGTCCCGCGCCACGCCGTGCCGGATTGCCCGCTCCCAATCGGCGTCCGTGAAATCGACCGGCAGGCCACCGTGGCCTCGGGTCAGATTGGGGCCGTGGAGCCGTCCCATGGCCGGGTCGTCGACGACCTTGGCTCCACCGTAGTCCGCGCCATGGCATTCCACGCAGCCGCGCGTCTCGGCCAGATGCCGGCCGCGCGCCAGCGCCGCCGCATCCACCGTGTGCGCCGGGGCCGACTTGACCACGACCGTGTATTTTCGCGCCAGCCGCTCACTGGACTGCCAGTAGACCACGCCGGCCGCCAGCACCGAGGCGGCGACCAGCGTCAACAGGAGGGAGATGACTATTTTCAGGATTTTCTTCACGAGAGGGATGTATTCGCTCCTAGAAACACTGTCGGCGGGTTGAAGTTACAAAACATTCCAGAAAATCTCGCCCACCCAGCCGGGCCGCCACCCGCACCAAATTCAGGCTTCCCTCCCCGCGCCGGGTCGCGTTTCCTGACCGACTCCCTTCATGACTCCTGCCCAGGAAATCGCCCGCCGTCGCACCTTTGCGATCATCTCGCACCCCGATGCGGGCAAGACGACCCTGACCGAGAAGTTCCTGCTCTACGGCAACGCCATCCACCTCGCCGGCGCCGTCAAGGACCGTAAGAACCAGCGCGCCACGGCCTCGGACTGGATGGAACTCGAGAAACAGCGCGGGATCTCGATTTCGTCCACCGTTCTCCAGTTCGACTACGCCGGCTGCGCCGTCAACCTGCTCGACACCCCCGGCCACAAGGATTTCTCCGAGGACACCTACCGCGTGCTCACCGCCGTGGACGCCGCCCTCATGGTCATCGACGCCG
>JBDHQK010000081.1:0-11258 GCA_039807025.1 Lacunisphaera sp. | reverse complement strand
CCCCTATGAAACTCCCCTCGTTCCTTCTGGCGACGGCGCTGCTCCTCACCCCGCTGGCCGCGGCCCCGGGATTTCCCCAGGCCGGCAGCGACCTCCCGGCCGATCCGGCGGCGCGCTTCGGCACGCTGCCCAACGGCGTCCGCTACGTCATCTATCCCAACAAGGAGCCGCAGGGCCGCGCCTCGCTCCGCCTGCTCGTCGAGGCCGGCTCGCTGCATGAGAAGGAGGACCAGCGCGGCGTCGCGCACTTCCTCGAGCACATGGCCTTCAACGGCAGCCAGCACTACGCGCCGGGCACGCTGGTCGAGTTCTTCCAGCGCATGGGCATGAGCTTCGGCGGCGACACCAACGCCTCCACCGGCTTCGACCGCACCCAATACATGCTGGAACTCGCGCACACCGACGCCAAGACCCTCGCCGAGGGCCTGCAGGTGCTGGCGGATGACGCGAGCGGCCTGCTGCTGCTCGACGCCGAGATCGACAAGGAGCGCGGCATCATCCTCAGCGAAAAGCGCGCCCGCGACAACGTCGGCTTCCGCACCTTCGTCGCCCAGTTCGAGTTCATGCTCGGCGACACGCTCCTGCCCAAGCGCATGCCCATCGGCCTGGTCGAGGTCATCGAAAAGGCGCCGCGCGCCCGCTTCACGGAGTTCTGGAACACCTGGTATCGCCCGGAGAAGCTCACGGTCGTCGCCGTCGGCGATTTCGATGCCGCCGCCGTGGAGCAGCAGATCACCGCGATGTTCACCCCGCTCACCGCCCGCGCCCCCGCGGCGCCGGAGCCCGTGATCGGCGCCGTGCCGTCGTTCACCGGCGTGCGGGCGTATTTTCACCCCGAGCCCGAATCCCCGGCGACGAATGTCAGCATCACTTCCCTGACCCCGTATGTGGACCGGCCGGACACCGCTGCCAACCGCCTCAAGGAACTGCCGCGCTCCATCGCCGTCGCCATGCTCAACCGCCGCTTCAGCGAGCTCGCGAAGCAGGAGGGCGCCCCCTTCAGCGCCGCCTCCGCGAGCGTCTCCGACGTCTTCCGCTTCATGCGCCAGGCGGACGTCAGCCTCACCTGCAAGCCCGGCCAGTGGCCGGAAGCCCTCGCCGTCGGCGAGCAGGAGCTGCGCCGCGCCCTCGAGCACGGCTTCCAGGCCGGCGAGTTGAAGGAAATCGTCGCCACCTTCGCCAACAGTCTCGACCAGGCGGTGAAGACCGCCGCCACCCGCCGCTCCGGCCCGCTGGCCAACGCGATCCTCGGCAGCGTCGCCGACCGCGAGGTGTTCACTCATCCCGCCGCCGAGCGCGCGCTCTACCAGCCCGCCCTCGACAAGGTCACCACCGCCGACTGCCTCGCGGCACTCCGCGAAGCCTTTGCCGCGCCCGGCCGCTTCATCCTCGTGACCGGCAACGCCACCATCCCCGGCGACCCCGCGGCCGCCATCACCGCCGCGTATGAAAAAGCCCGCGCCACCGCCGTCGCCGCGCCCGCCGCCCGGGCCGAGGCCGCGTGGGGCTATGCCGACTGGGGCCCGGCCGGCAAGGTCGTGAAGCGCGAGCACATCGCCGACCTCGATGCGGACCTCATCACCTTCGCCAACGGCGTCAGGCTGAACCTCAAGAAGACCGACTTTGAGGCCGGGCGCATCCGCGTCGGCGTCCGCGCCGGCAACGGCAGCATCACCGAGCCGGCCGGCCAGCGCGGCCTCGCCAACCTCGTCGGCGGCACCTTCGGCGCCGGCGGCCTGGGCAAGCACAGCGTGGACGAGCTCCGCCGCATCCTGGCCGGCAAGAATGTCGGCGCCCAGCTCCAGCCCCTGGCCGACACCTTCCAGCTCACCGGCAACACCACGCCCGCCGACCTGACCTTGCAGCTCCAGCTCATCGCCGCGCAGCTCACCGACGCCGGCTGGCGCCCCGAGGCGCTGCGCCAGGCCCGCAAGGGTCTTGAGCAGATGTATCTCGGCTTCGCCCACACGGCCAACGGCCCGATGGCCACCGACGTGGCCAACCTGCTCGCCAACGGCGACCCGCGCTTCGGCTTGCCGGCCAAGGAAGTCATGCTCTCCCGCAACCTCGACGAGGCCAAGGCTTGGCTGGCCCCGCAGCTCGCGCGCGGTGCGCTCGAGGTCTCCATCGTCGGCGACCTCGACATCGAGGCCGCCATTGCCGCCGTGGCGCAGACGCTTGGTGCCCTGCCGACCCGCGAGGCCAAGCCCGCCCTCGACGAGCTGAAGAAGGTGGCCTTCCCCGCCACGCCCTTCGCCAAGACCTACACCATCACCTCCGAGATCCCGAAGGGCAACGTCGTCGTCTATTGGCCCACGAACGACGGCATGGATGTGCAGCGCGCCCGCCGACTGTCCCTGCTGGCCACGGTGCTCAACGATCGCCTGCGGGTGAAGATCCGCGAGGAAGTCGGCGGCACCTACAGCCCCAGCGCCGGCAGCAGCGCGAGCGACACCTTCCCCGGCTACGGCTACATCCAGGCCGGCTGCGTGGTCGAGCCTGCCCAGGCGGACAATATCCGCGAGATGATCGTCGCCATCGGTGACGATCTGGCCACGAACGGCGTGACGGCGGACGAGCTCAACCGCGCCCGCCAGCCCGTGCTGACGGCTGCCCGCGAATCCATCCGCACGAACAACTATTGGGGCGGCAACGTGCTCGCCCGCGCGCAGGAGAAACCCGAGGTGCTCGACTGGGCCCGCACGCGCCTGCCCGACCTCGAGGCCATCACGGCCGCCGAGCTCAGCGCGCTGGCGAAGACCTATCTCGGCAAGGACCGCGCCTCCCGCGTCACGATCCTGCCCGTCGTGAAGTAACTATTGTTCCTAGCTAGTGTGTGTGGAAGCGCCCGCCGGGAAACCGGCGGGCGCTTTTTTGGCGGATCGGATTTTTGGCCACGGACGCCGCCGATAACCACGGATGCCTGGCTCGTGTGGCGGGGTGCTGGGGGCACCACGCCCGCAGCCTGCCGCAATCCGGGATGGCGTCCGCGTGACAGGGCCTATCGCAGGGCCACGATCAGCTTGGCGCGGCTGTTGACGCGGAGCTTCTGGTAGATGCCGCTGAGCTGCACCTTCACGCTGCCCTCGGTCTTCCTGAGCTCCGTGGCGATTTCCTTGTTGGTCAGGCCGGCGCAGACGAGCGCAGCCATCTCGCGTTCCCCGGGGGAGAGCCGGTGCATCAGGCGGTCTTGGGAAGGCTCGGGGAGCGCGAGCGGGGCGGCGGCCAACTGCTCGTTCATGCGCAGGCGGATGACGAAGACCGGCTTGGTCAACGTGCCGCCTCTTTCGGGGCGCAAGGCGATGAGCGCCTCGTGCCCGGGCTGCCGGGAGAGGATGTGCCGGGTGGGGAAGCCGGATTCAGGTGTCAGCGCGCCGGCGGGGCGGGACTGCCATGCCGTGCGGAGTTCGGCACAACCCGCCGCGATCTCCGCCGGGGTGGCGAACACGGCCTGCGGGGTGTAGCTGCGGGCGCGCTCGCGGCCGAGGTTCCACACGGCGCAGAGGGCGAGGGCGTCCTGGCTGGCGTAGATGGGCTCGAAATTCCAGTCGAGGAAGAGGACGGCCTCGGGCTTGGCGCGGTAGAAGCCCTCGAGCAGTCGCCGCCGCTGGCGCTCCTGCTCGAAGGTCTTCATGCGGTCGAAGGCGACCTTGATGTGCGGGTGCACGGCGTGGAGCGCGGCCATCTCCGCCGGGGTGAAGTCGCCCTGCTCCTCGCGCCGGCGCAGGGCGAAGGAGGTTTCCACGCCCTTGCCCTGCCAGAAGAGCAGGTGGGCGGAATAGCGCCAATCGTAGTGCGCCATGTATTTCCGGTAATAAGGCGTGCGGACGATCTTGCGCGGGTCGGACATCATCTGGCTGTGCTGGTAGGCCGGGATGCCGGGGTGGGCCTCGAGGAAGGGCTGGAAGAAGGCCTTGCCTTCCTGCGCCACGAGCCGATCGGCCTCATCACCGTGCGGCCGGCGGGAGTTCGCCGACGACAGTCGCCTGGTTGAGGCTTCGCGCCGCCAGTCGAGATAGTTGACCGACATAACCAAGGTGTCATGCGGCACGACGGTCTCGAAGAGGCCCTGCAGCGAGGTCCACAGCTCGGTGAATTCCAGCGCGCCGTGCAGGTTCAGCAGGGCCGCCTGGGCCGGCGCCGACTGCAGCGCCGTGGCGTCCGTGACTGGAGGGGTTTGGCTCATCGGCAAGGGCACCTTACCCCAGCCGCGCCGCGCCACCAATCCAAATTTGGCACCGGCGGCGCCGGGGCCACGATATTAACCTAAGTTAATTTGCCCGGCGAGGCTGGATTGACGCAAAACACCGCTGTCATGCGCACCACTGCACACCGTTACCTCCTCGCGGCCTCCTTGTGGATGACCGCTTCGCTGTCGGCCCAGACCTCGTCGCCAAACCCGGGGCCGACCGCCGCCCCGGAAACCAAACTGAAGCCCGCCGCGGTCGAGGCCCCCGCCAAGGAAACGAAGCAAGAGGACACGCCGATCCAGCTGGAGAAGATCGCCGTCACGGGCACGCGCCTGCGCACGCTGGGCGACCAGGCGGCGGCGGTGCCGGTGTTCACCATCCCGCAGATCGAGCTGGAGCATCGCGGTGTCACCCGCCTCGCCGATATCCGCTGGGCCATTCCGCAGCTTGCCGGCGCCACCGGCTTCAACGACAACCTGGGTAACGGCGGCACCTCGCGCGCCCAGCAGGTCGGCACTTCCTTCAACCTGCGCGGCCTCGGCGGCAATTCGACCCTCGTCCTGGTGGATGGTCGGCGCGTGCCGCACACCGGCCAGGAGGCGCCCGGCGGTGCCGGCGGCCGCGAGGACTTCAGCATCGACGGCCTGCCGGTCTCGGCCATCGAGCGCATCGAGGTGCTCCCGCAGGGCGCCGGGGCCATCTACGGCTCCGAGGCCATCGCGGGCGTCATCAATGTCGTCCTCAAGAAGAACTACACCGGCGGCGAGGTGCGCGCCACCTATGACAACACCTTCGACTCCGACGTCGGACAGACGACGGTCTCCATCACCGGCGGCTACCGCACGGGCAAGCTCAGCACCTTTGTGACGGCCTCCTTTGAGGATCAGAACGCCCTCGCCTCCCGCGACCGGTGGTTCACGGCCACCGCCGACAGCCGCAAGTTCGGCAGCACGAGCACCAACTTTCTGTCCAACAACACCAGCGGGGCCGGCTCGCTCTCGAGTGCCTTCTTCCCGGCCACGGGCGGCTCCGTGCTCCTGCCCGGCACGACGACCCACGTCGTCCTGCTGCCCGCCGGTTCCAACGGCACGACGGCGGCCAACAGCGCCTACACTCCGACCACTGCGGCGGGGGTGCCGCTTAACGACTCGGCCCTCTATTCGGTTGGCATCGACGGTGCCCGGCGCACGAGCCTGCTCTTTCGCGCCGACTACCAGTTGCTCCCCAAGCTGCAGGTCTACGGCGACCTGCGCTGGAGCCAGTTCGAGAACAAGTTCACCGGCACGCCGATCACCCTGACCACCCTGTTGCCGGTGGGTGCCCCGGGCAATCCGTTCCCCACCAGCGTCTATCTCAGCAAGGTTTTCTACGACCTGCCTCGCCCGTATACCGAATCCTTCCAGCGCAACATGGGCGGCTCCTTCGGCGTGCGCGGCGACTTCCTCGAGACCTGGCGCTACGACGTGAGCGCAGCCTGGGCGCGCAATGTCGTGGTGGACGACCAAATCGTGGGCTCGGGCTTCAACTCCAGCCTGCTCAGCGCCGCGTTCGCCTCCGCGACACCGCCGCTGCTCGCCTACGACAGCTTGGGCGGGAAAAACCCCAACGCCGCGGGCGTGCTCGAGGCCCTGATTCCCGTCTCCGACCACAAGGACACGACCGACGTGCATCAATACATCGCCACGGTCGATGGCTCCGTCTGGCGCGGCTGGGCCGGTGATCTCCGCGCCGCGCTCGGCGTCGAGGCCAGCGAGGAGAAGGTCCGGTTCTGGCGCGAGCCCTCCATCATCACGCCGACCTACGTCCTGACGAAACCCTTCAGCCGCCGCTACACCGCGGCCTTCGGCGAGGCCAGCTTCCCGCTGCTCGCCGAGCGGCAGAAACTCCCGTTCGTGCACCTGCTCGAGGTCGGCGGCGCGATCCGCGCCACGGACTACTCCGACATCGGCGGCGTCACCACGCCGACCTATCGCGCGCTGTTCCAGCCGGTGAAATGGCTGACTTTCCGCGGCTCGCGCTCCGAGGGCTTCAAGCCGGTGCGCACCTACGACCTGCAGGCCCCGGTGACCACGTTCACGCAGAACATCACGAGCACGACGACCGTTCGCGACCCGATGCGCGGCAGCCTGCAGGTGCCGGCCGGCACCTACACCTACCGCAGTGGCGGCAATCCCGCGCTCAGCCCGGAGGAGTCCGTGTCGCGCAATGCCGGCGTCGTGCTCGATGTCCCCGGCCGGTGGTTCAAGGGGCTGTCGTTCTCGGCGGACTACTATGAAATCGAGTATTCCAACCGTTCCGGTTCCACCAGCCTGCAGACGCTGCTGAATTTCTTCCCGGAGCGCATCACGCGCGCGGCGCTCACGCCGGCAGATACCGCGGCCGGTTACACCGGCGGGGCCATCCTCACCTGGGACGCCAGCAACATCAACATCGCGAAGGGGCACACCAAGGGCTGGGACTACCGCGCGTCCTACTCCCGCAGCTTCGGCTTCGGCAACCTGGACGCGACCGTGGCGATGTCGAATCCCGACCTGATCACCACGCAGGCCACGCCGGCCTCGGCGCCCTCCAGCGCCTTTGGCTACCAGCCGCGCAAGCTCAGCGGCTCGCTCTTCTATGGGCGCGGCGCCTGGGATGTCGGCACCTCGGTGAACTACCAGGGCCGCTATTACATCGGCGGGACCGCCAGCGCTTCCTTCCCGGTGTTCGTCGAGTGGAATCCGCAGGTTTCCTACAACTTCGGCAAGGACGGCCGCTTCGGCGGCGAGAACCAGGCCTGGTGGTCTCGGGCGCTCGCCCAGAGCAAGCTCACCGTCACCGTGATCAACGCCTTCAACCGCGAGCCCACCATCGCCGACGTGGCGGCGGGCCGGGTTGTCATGGATGCACGCCTGCGCCGCTACATCCTCACGCTGACCAAGAAATTCTAACCCGCCGTCGCGATGAAATCTTCCCTTCTGATATTGTCCGGTCTCTCGGTGGCGGCCGCACTTGCGCCCTGGGCGCAGGCGCAGGCTCCGGCGTCGGAGCCCGTGGCCGCCCCGGCCAAGTCCCAGCAGGAACTCGACTATGACGCCGCTTGGTCGTTCTACAACGCGCGGCATCCGGACGCGGAACTGCGCCAAAACAACCCACAGGAGTTTTTCCGCTGGACCGACCGGCAGTTGCAGCTTTTTGCCGAGGCGGTGCGTGCATTTGGCAGGAAGTATCCGGATGCCGCGCAGCGCTACGAGGGCTGGGTGCAGGCAAGCTACACCGGCCCCCAATTCATCACCGGCTTCAAGCCCGGGTTCGATGCACAGCCAGGCTGGGGGAACGTGATTTCCGATGATGCCGCCGTCCTGGCCTACCGCTCCGAGCAGCTGAGGCTGCTGTCCTTGGTTATCGAGGCCGAGGATGCCACGCCACGGCAACGCAACGGCGCCTTCTTCGTCCTCCTGATTGACGCCGGCGTGATCGCGAAGCTGAAGGGGGAAAAATTCGACGTGACGGCCTTCCGCCCGCTGGTGGATCGCGTCATCGCGAAGTTCGGGGACGAGCGCGCGCTGGCCATCGCCGAGCAATACAGCGGCCGGCTCCGCCAGCAGTCGCCGGCGGAAGCGGAGGCCTTCGAGGCCGGCCTCGCGGCGAACCCGAAAATCGCCGCCGCCATGGCCGAGGCCAGCGCCAAGCGCGCGGCCGTCGACATGGAGAAGGCACAAAAGCGCGCGGCGCTCAATGCGATGAAATTCACGGCCGCCGACGGCCGGGAGGTGGACCTGGCGAAGCTGCGGGGCAAGGTCGTGCTCATCGACTTCTGGGCCACGTGGTGCGGCCCGTGCATCGCGGAGATCCCCAACGTCGTCGCCAACTACAACAAGTATCACGACAAGGGTTTCGAGGTCATCGGCATCACGCTGGAGGACGCGAAACTCCTGCCGAAGGACACCCCGGAGCAGGCGGCCGCCAAGCTGGCCGCCGCGAAGCAAAAGATGACGGATTTCACCGTGAAGAACGCGATGCCCTGGCCGCAGTTCTTCGACGGAAAATTCTGGAAGGGCGACTACGTGAAGCAGTTTGGCATCGAGGGCATCCCCGCGATGTTCCTGCTCGACCAGAACGGCAACATCGTCGCCGCGGAGGCCCGCGGCCCCCGGCTCGAGGCCGAGCTCAAGCGCCTGTTGAAACTCTGACCATGGTCGCCGAACGCTACTGCCTGTTGCCGCAACCGGTGACACCTCCGCCATCGTGCGAGCCGATCACTCCCGCCGAGCAGGATGTGCTGGCCTATGTCTGCGCGGGCTACAGCAACAAGGAGATTGCCGGTTTCCTCGGCAAGGCGGAGCCGACGGTGAAGCACCAGGTCAGCGCGTGCCTGCGGAAGTTCGGCCTGTCCTCTCGGATGCGGCTGATGGCCGCGCTGCGCTCCCCGCCATGCTGAAGGATCATCCGGAAGGCGGCGCGGGCGCCGGTCGGTCGCCGCGCGTGGTGAAACTCAGCCCGGCGGAGGCGGCCGTCGTGGCGCAGGTATCCCGCGGGCTGACCAACGGGGAGATCGCCCGCGAACTCGGCAAGTCCGTCGGCACGGTGAAAAACCAACTGGGCAGCGTCTATCGCAAGCTCGGCGTGAAGAACCGCATCCGGCTGATGGTGCTTTTCCGGTCCTAGGCCCGGCCGGGCCATCGGGACTCCGGCACTCCCGCCCGCCCCGGAAATGTGTAATATAATACGTTACACATTTCCGGGGTGGAGCGGGGCTTGCGGTGGTGCGAGGCGGGGGTTTGCTGGGGGCATGCCGATGGATATCGCCGAACTGGAGCGACGTTGGGAGGAGAAGCTCGCCGCCGCGGGCGGCGATGCGGCGCATGACCGGGAGCATGTGCGCCGCGTCGTGCGGAACGCCGCGACCCTCGCGGCCGCCGAGGGTGCGCGGCCGGAGGTCGTCCTGCCGGCGGCGTGGCTGCACGATTGCGTGATGGTGCCGAAGGATTCACCGCAGCGCGCGGCGGCCTCGCGGCTCGCCGCGGCGCAGGCGGCGGCGTGGCTGCGGGAATGGGGCTGGCCGGAGGTGCTGCTGCCGGACATCGCGCACGCGATCGAGGCGCACAGCTTCAGCGCGGGGATCGCGCCGCGAACCATCGAGGCCAGGGTCGTGCAGGATGCCGACCGCCTCGACGCGCTCGGTGCAGTGGGGCTGGCGCGGTGCCTGATGCTGGGAGGCGAACTCGGGCGGCCGCTGTATGCGGCGGAGGATCCGTTCTGCGAGCGGCGCCCGCCGGATGACCGGGCGGCCTGCGTGGACCATTTCCACACGAAGCTGCTCACGCTGGAGGATGCGATGCAGACGGCAGGCGGACGGGTCGAGGCGCGGCGGCGGACGGAATTCCTGCGGCAGTTCTTGGCGGAGCTGCGGCGGGAATTGTCGTAGCGGCGGTCACAGCCGCAGCGGGACGGTGAGGCTGGCCTGGTTCAGCTCCAGGGTGAACTCGGCGGTGTTGAGGCCGACCAGCTTCAGATAGATGGGGCGGTCCTTGAGGCCGACCGTGATGATGTCACCGACTTTGCAGGGGATGTTGTTGATCGTCAGGTTGGGCACGCCGTTGCGGACGATGACACCGCTGATTTTCAGCGTGGCGGCGTATTTGCGAAGGGTGTCGATGTCGCTGAGGTCGGCGGCCTCGGGAACGAGGATGCTTGCGGTGTTGTCCGGCGTGGAGGGAGACAGGGATTCCTCGGGCAGGCCCCGGGGGCTTTGATAGAAGGGATTCTGCGGGATGGCGGGCAGGGGGGTCGGTTGCAGGCGCTGGTCGAGCAGGGCGCTGATGCGGGCGCGCGTGAGGTTGTAGCGGTCGGTGACGCGCTTGATGTCGGCGGCGTTGGCCGGGCTGCCTGGCTCGGCGGCGGCCAAAAACGCCGGGGCGAGACCGGAGGAAAGCAATCCGAGAGTGGCGAGCAGGCGGCGGGCGGGGCTCATGGGTGGGCGAGCATTTCGAGGGTGAGGTCGAGCGTGATGAGGCTGGTGCCGGGGGCGGGGGCGGCGGCCGCACCGGGACCGCCGGGTTGGCCGGCGGGGCCGGCCGCGGGCTCGTTGGCGGTGCCGGCCTGGGTCAGGGCGAAGTTCTGGATCCTGAATTGGCGCGGGCCGATCTCGAGCTCGCGCAGGAAACGGAGGATCTGGCGGTAGGAGCCGGTGGTGCGAAGGGTGAAGGGCACCATCTTGTAAGATTGCTCGGGCGGCGGGGGCATGGAGCTGAGCTGGTTCAGCGCCTGCAGGCGGATGCGGCTGGCGGTCTCGAGCTGGTAGAAGTAGCCGTTGTTCTCGGGCAGGTCGCCTTCGCGGACCAGGTTGTTGTCAATGTAGGCGAGGGCTTCCTTCACGGTGGCCAGCTCGGCGGTGATGCGGCCGTGGTTGGTCAGCGACTGGAGCATGTCCTCGCCGCTGCGCTGGAGGGTCTGGTAGCCGGCGGAGGTTTCCTGGTGGCGCCGCCAGATGAAATAATTGGCGACCCACAGCAGGATGGCCAGCGTGCTGGCGGCGATGACGAAGGGGTGGCGGCGGCAGGTGCCGAGCACGGAGTGCAGGAGGGTGTTCACGGCTGGGCCTCCTTGAACTTGCAGGCCACCTCGAAGTGCAGGCTGTTGTCGTCCGCGGTGCGCTCGAGGGAGGTGAGGGCGACGGTGCCGAAGATCTGCCCGAGCTCCTTGTCGCGGCGCAGGGTCTCCACGTAGGCGCGGAGCTGCTGGGTGGCCAGTTCGGAGGGGGCGTGGAGGGTGCCGCGCAGGACCACGCCGCCGGCGAAGCCGTTGATGCTTTGGATGCTCATCCGCTCGGGCCGGGTGCGGCCGTAGGCCATGAGGAGCTCGGTGAGCCGGTAGGGGGAGGACACGAGCCCGTAGGCCTGGTCGAGCCGGGCGGTCTGGTCGGCGAGGGTGCGGGTGAGCACCTTCAATTCCGCGGCCTGCTGCTGGTTTTCCTTGATGCGCTGGTTCCAGTAGGAGATTTCCGCACGGAGGGAATTGTCGATGTAGAGCTGCCAGCTGACGATCATCAGGGCGCCGACGGCCATGGTGCCGGCGACGGCGTTGGCC
>JBDHQK010000080.1:0-11373 GCA_039807025.1 Lacunisphaera sp. | reverse complement strand
GCCGAGGCCGCCGCCGCAGTCGAGGTAGCCCATGGGGAAGCCCATCTTGGCCAGCTGGCAGTAGAAGCGCGCGGCTTCCGTGACGGCGGCCTTGATCGTGATGATGTTGGGCACCTGCGAGCCGATGTGGAAGTGCACCAGCTTGAGGCACTGCTGCATCTTGGCGGCGCGGAGTTTTTCGACGGCGAAGAGTATCTCGGCGGTGTTGAGGCCGAACTTGGCGTTGTCGCCGGTGGAGGAGGACCACTTGCCCTCGCCGCGGGTCTGCAGCTTCACGCGGAAGCCGATGAGCGGCTTCACGCCGGTCTCCTTGGATATCTCGATGATGCTGTCCACCTCGGAGAGCTGCTCGATGACGATGATGATCCTCTTGCCCAGCTTGCGGCCGAGGAGGGCGAGCCGCATGTAGTCGTGGTCCTTGTAGCCGTTGCAGATGATGAGGCGCTGGTTGCCTTCGTGCATGGCGAGGGCGATCATCAGCTCGGGCTTGGAGCCGGCCTCGAGGCCGTAGTTGAAGTCCTTGCCGGCGGCGACGATCTCGTCGACGACCTCGCGCAGCTGGTTGACCTTGATGGGGAAGACCCCGCGGTATTCGCCCTTGTAATCCTCTTCCTTGATGGCCTTGGCGAAGGCCTGGTTGATCTGGGTGACGCGGTGGCGGAGCGTATCCTGCAGGCGGATGACGAGGGGGGCCTTGAGGCCCATGCTTTTGGCCTCCTCCACCACATCCATGAGGCGGATGTTCCGGTCGTCGGCGAGGGGCTGCACCTGCACGAAGCCGCCGGAGTCCACCGAGAAGTGATTGGCGCCCCAGCGCTTAAAACCATAGTGTTCTTCGGACTGCGCGGCCGACCAATTGGATGCGGATTTGGTCTTCAAATGAGGGGAAGGGTGCGGGCTGGGGGTTAGGCTTGCTTTTTGGAAAGTGGCTGGGCTTATTCGCCCTTTTCAATTTTTCAAAACACCCGCCGACGCAATGACTAAGTTACTCGTTCTCCTCGCCCAAGCCGCTCCTGCCACGCCCGCCGCTCCCACCGGGGTCGCCGCCCTGATGCAACTGGCGCCGCTGGTGCTCATGTTTGCCGCCATGTATTTCCTGCTGATCGCCCCGCAGCGCAAGAAGCAGAAGCAGCACGAGAAGATGCTCACGGAATTGAAGTCCGGCGACGAGGTCGTGACCACCGGCGGCATCTACGGCACCATCACCAGCGTGAAGGAAGACCGCTTCGTCGTCCGCATTGGCGACAACAACGCCAAGGTCGAGGTCGGCAAGGGCTTCATCAGCGCCGTCGTGAAGAAAGCCGACGCCGCCTGAGGGGGCGTGCCGGACCAACCACCCCGCGCGGAGCGCGGATACCATCAGCTGCACTAGCTGCGCCGTCCAATTTAACAACCAAACACCCATGCTCCGTCGTCACCTCTGGAAACTGACGCTGTCCGCGGCCCTCGTGCTGTGGGCGGTGTTCACCCTCATGCCGCTGAAGGACCAACCCTTCGGCGAATATGTTAAACGGGAGGCCACCGCCAAGCCCGCCGAATTCGCCAAGCTCATGAGCGAGGTCTCCACCCGCATCCAGGCCGGGCGAGCCCCCAGCGTCTATATTGCGCTCAAGCAGATCGGACTCGAGCAGAAGCTCGACCTGTCGCAGTTCTTTCCCCAGATCCGGCTCGAGTCGACGCTGACCAACGTCGAGAAGCGCAACAACATCCTCTTGAACGAGCTGCTGCGCCGCTCCAAGAGCCCCCTCCAGCTCGGCCTCGACCTGAAGGGCGGCGTGGCCTACACGCTCGAGATTGACGCCGGTGCGGTCACGGCCGGTAACCCGCAAGCCGGCCAAGAAAAGCTGAGCAAGGCGATCGAGATCATCGATAATCGCATCAACGGCCTCGGCGTGACCGAGCCGATCATCCGCGCCGTCGGCGTCAACCGCATCGAGGTCCAGCTCCCCGGCGTTTCCACCAAGGACAACCCCGAGATTGCCACCAACCTCGTGAAGCCCGCCCGCCTCGACTTCCGGATGGTGCACCCCCTCATCGCGCCCCCGCAGGAGGCGCCTCCAGGCTACGAGCGCATGGTGCTTGAGCAGGAGGGCCGCCAAGGCGGTCAAAGCTACACCGAGGAGCTCTACATCAAGACCCGTCCGGAAATGACCGGCGAGGGCGTGGCCGATTCCTACCCGACAATGGATCAGTTCGGCCGTTTCCGTATCATCCTCAAGTTCACCGAACAGGGGGCCAAGCAGTTCGCGGATGTGACCAAGGCCATCGCCGACGAGGGCCGGAGCAGCGGCCGGATGGGCCGCCTCGCCATCGTGCTCGACGGTAAGCTCTACTCCGCACCCACCGTGCGCGAGCAGATCAACGGCGGCAGTGCAGAAATCTCCGGTTCCTTCACCCAGCGCGAGGCTGTTGACCTCTCCAACGTGCTCAACAATCCCCTCGATTCCAAGCTTGAGATCAAGGAGCAGTTCGAGGTCGGGCCCTCACTCGCCACCGACGCCATCTCCAGCGGCATTCGCGCCACGGTTATCGGCACGGCCGCGGTCGCCGCGTTCATGATCACCTTCTACGCGACTGGCGGCCTCGTGGCCGTGGCCTCGCTCGCCGTCAACATCATCATCATCCTCGGCGTCATGGCCAGCATCGGCGCCACGATGACCCTGCCCGGCCTCGCCGGCATCGTGCTCACCATCGGCATGGCGGTGGACGCCAACATCCTTATCTTCGAGCGCATGCGCGAGGAACTCGCCCTTGGCAAGAACCTCGTCAGCGCCAACCAGGGCGGCTTCACCAAGGCGCTCACCACGATCATGGACGCACACCTCGTGCAGCTCCTGATTTGCGGCGTCATGATCTGGCTCGGCACCGGCCCGATCAAGGGCTTCGGCTTCACCCTCCTCATCGGTGTCATCTCGACGCTGCTGTCCGTCCTCATCACTGGCCACATGTTCATGGAGATGCTGGTCGAGTCCGGCACCCTCAAGAAGATGACCATGCGCCGCATGCTCGGCGACCTGAACGTCGACTTCGTCAAATACGGCAAACCTGCCGCCATCGGCTCGATCGCCCTCGTGGCGGTCAGCTTCGCCTACGTCCTCTACCAGGGCGACAAGATCTACGGCATCGACTTCGCCGGTGGCGATCAGATCACCGCCACCTTCACGCAGAAGATCGACAGCGCCAAGATCCGCGCGGTGGCGCATGCGGCCGGCGTCGGCGAGGTCAGCCCGGCCTACGTGAGCGACCTCGGCAACGGCAAGGAGCAGCTCAAGCTTGAGACCGCCTACGGCAAGTCCGAGCAGGTGTTCGCGGCCTTGCAGAAGGCCTACCCTGAGGCCGGCCTCGTCAAGGGGGCAACCAGCCAGATCGGCGCCACTATCGGCGCCGAGATCAAGTGGAACGCCGTCCTCGCCATCGGCGTGTCCATGCTCCTCATCCTCGTTTACATCGCCTTCCGCTTCGAGTTCGGCTTCGGCATCGGCGCGATGGCGGCCACGCTGCACGACATCCTGATGAACATCGGCATCTTCGTGCTGACGGGCCACCAGTTCTCCGCGCCCATGGTCGCGGCCATTCTTTGCGTCGCCGGCTATTCGGTCAACGAGACCGTCGTCGTCTTCGACCGCATCCGCGAGGAGCTGAAGCTCAACCCGGGCGGCGCGCTCAAGGACATCATCAACACCGCCATCCGCAAGGTTTTCGCCCGCACGATGATGACGGCGACCACGACTTTCCTCGCGGCCCTGTCCCTGTGGGTTTTTGGCGGCGGCCAACTGCACGACATCGCCTTCACCTTCCTGGTCGGTATCGTCACCTCCACCTTCTCCGCCATCTTCATCGCCGCCCAGATCTTCTACTGGTGGCACAAGGGCGACCGGAAGCACGTCGAGGCCCACCAGGATATCGCACCCAAATACGAGTGGGCCGGCTCATCCCGCGCCTCGGAATAAGCGGACGGCCAGCCGCCTCCGATGCACTGGAATTACACGCCGGTCCACGCCGCAAGCGTGGCTGACCTCGCGCGCGCCGCAGGCACCACGCCCGCGGTCGCCGAACTCCTCTTCCGCGCCGGGTTGGCCGAGCCGGCCGCCGCGGGCCGCTTTCTGCAGCCGGCCTTGGCGACGCTGGGCGATCCTTTTCTTTTGGAGAACCTCGAGGCCGCTGCCGACCGAATCCTCAGGGCGCTGCGGGCGAAGGAACGCGTCATCGTCCTCGGCGATTACGACGTGGACGGCGTCTGCAGCACGACACTGCTCGTCAGCCTGTTGCGCCGTCTCGGCCTTGAGCCCGACTACGTGGTGCCCCGTCGACTGGAGGAGGGCTACGGCCTCACCCACACCTCGATCGAGCGCGCGCTGGAGCGGGGGAAACCCAACCTGTTCATTGCCCTGGATTGCGGCACCAACTCCCACGCGGAAGTGGCCTCGCTCCGCGCCCAGGGCATCGACGTCATCATCGTTGACCATCACCGCTCGACGGAACCTGCGGCCACCGGTGCCCTGCTGATCAACCCCCATGTCCATCCGGCGGCCGGTGATGAGGCCTGGCGCTACCTTTGCACGGTCGGCCTTGTCTTCAAGCTCGCCCACGGGCTGCTCAAGAAGCTGCGGGCTGAGAACCATCCGGTGGCGCTCACCATCGTGCTCAAGGACTACCTCGACCTCGTGGCCATGGGCACCATCGCCGACCTGGTGCCCCTGCAGGGCGAGAACCGCGTCTTCGCCCGCCATGGGCTGCGCGTGCTGGCCGAGACCCGGCGCCCGGGGTTGCTGGCCCTGATGCAGGTTTCCGGCCTGAAACGCGAGCAGGGCCTGGTGCCGAGCGATATCTCCTTCCGTCTCGGGCCTCGCATCAATGCCAGCGGCCGTCTGGCCGATGCAGCCCTGTCGGTGGATCTCCTGCTCAGCGAGGATCGGGAGTTCGCCGAGGCCACCGCCCGCCGGCTCGACGCGCTCAACCGCGAGCGTCAGGACATCGAGAGGCTCATCACCGAGCGGGCCGAGCGCTACGTGGAGGAGCATTTCTCCGCGGCCAGCGGCCTCGTGCTGTTCGACGAGGACTGGCACCCCGGCGTTGTCGGCATCGTGGCCGGGCGCATCTCGCGCAAATACAACCGCCCGACCATCGTCCTGGGCAATGAGGGCGAGCTCGCCAAGGGCTCGGGCCGCGGGCTCAACGGCTTCAATCTCGTCGAGCTTCTCGGGGCCTGTGCAGCCTGCCTCGACAACTGGGGCGGCCATCCAATGGCGGTCGGCATTGCCTTAAAAAAAGAACGCATCGACGAGTTCCGCACGATGTTTGACGCGGTCATCCGCCGCCAGGAGGGCCAGGTCGTGGCGGCCGGGCTGGAACTGTCCGGCTGGGTCGATGCGACGGAGTTGAATGAGCGGCTGATGGCGGGACTCGAACAACTGCAGCCCTTCGGCATGGGGCACCCCGAGCCGGTCTTCGGCGTGCGGGGCGTGCAGCTGCGGAACCGTCCCGACGTGTTCAAGGAGGTGCATTTCCGCTTCGCCGGGGAGGATGCCACCGGCCGGCGCATCAGCGGGGTGGCCTGGAAGTTGGCTGACCGCCTGCCGCCAGTGGGCACGCCGCTCGAGATGGCGGTGCAGCTGAATTGGAATCACTACAACGGCCGCAAGACCCTGCAAATCGAGCTCCTCGATTGGCGGCCGGCCGGATCAGCCGCTCCATGATTGCCGAAAACCGCGCTTGTCTTGCGGGGGCCGCTGAGATTCGTGAAGGCTGCTTGGCAATCCACCCATGTTTGAAACGCTGCTGAAGTATTTCGAGGGCTCCCCCTTGTCCCTCTGGGGCCCGTTCCTAATCCTGATCCTGTGCGGGCTCGGCCTGCCAGTCCCGGAGGACATCGTGCTCGTGGCGGCCGGGGCGCTGGGGGAGATTGACGGGAGCACGTGGATGGAAGTCAGCGCGCTGATGTATGTCGGCGTGATGCTGGGCGATTCCACAATCTTCTTCGCCGGGCGGTTCTTTGGGACGCGACTCCGGTCCTCGCGGTGGTTTCAGCGCTATTTCTCGGTGAAAAAGCAGGATAAGGTCGAGGATCTGTTCGACCGCTACCACTCCTGGGTGCTCTTCGTAGGGCGTTTCCTGCCCGGCCTGCGGGCACCGATCTTCTTCACCGCCGGCTCCACCCGGGTGAAATTCTGGAAATTCTTCTTCCTCGACGGCCTGGCAGCCTTGGTCAGCGTGCCCTTCTTCGTGTGGCTCGGTCACTGGCTGTGGACGAAGTTCAAGGACGATATCGCGCAACTCGATCGCGCGCTCGACCGCACCCAGACCTACACCATGCTCGTTGCCGGGGTATTGCTCATCGTCGCCGCGTGGGTGGTGGTGCGCAAGGTTCGCGAGTCCCGCACCAAGTGGGACGACTGAGCACGGAGGTCTCGCTATTTCACGCCGATTGGCAGGAGGCAGGCCTCGCCGTGGCGGCAATGGGCGGAATCGCGGCTGATAAATTCTGCTTGAAGTCACTCCCCGAAGTTCGCTTATTCGGCCTTCCTTCGTGCGGGCATAGCTCAACTGGATAGAGCGTCAGACTACGAATCTGAAGGTTTGGGGTTCGACTCCCTATGCCCGCACCATTTTCCAACCGCCGAACTCTTAACGGGTTCGGCGGTTTTGCTTTAGCGTGCTACCTGGCCGCCGCAGATGACGGTGGCCACGGGATTGCCGCCGAGTTCGTAGGCGAGGGCGCGTTCGTCCTTGTGCTGCAACAGGACGAGATCGGCGCGCTGGCCGGGGGCGATTGTGCCGCGGTCAGAGAGGTTGAGCGCGGCAGCGGCGTTGACCGTGGCGGCCATGATGGCCTCGGCCGGGGTCATCTGGCAGAACCGAACGGCCAGCGCGATAGCCAGCGGCATCGAGTGGCTCGGCGAGGTGCCGGGATTGCAGTTCGTCGCGAGAGCGATGGCGCCGCCTTGCTCGATGAACAACCGGGAGCGCGTGAAGCGCTGGTCGGTGTGTAGGCCGGTGATGGGGAGGATGACACCAAGGGTGGGCGACTGGGCCAGCGCGATGAGGTCCTTTTTCGTCGAGGCCTCGAGGTGATCCACGCTGCGGGCGTGCATCCGCACTGCCTCGGGGGTCATGCCGAGCGAGTTAAACTGGTCGGCGTGGACGCGGATGGGGTGGTGTTTGCGGGCTTTTTCGAAGAATTTCACGCAGGCGTCGACCGACCACGCGCCCTGCTCGCAATAGGCGTCCACCGCAATGTCGGGGAACTCTTTCGACACCTCGGGCAGCATGTCCTTCACGACCATGCGGGCGTATTCGTCGAGATCACCCTCGAAGGCATGGCCGAGGAGGGCGGTCGGCACGACGGTGCCTGGCCATTCGGCGGCGGCGCGGCGGATGGCGCGGAGCATCTTCATCTCGGCCTCGGTGTTGAGGCCGTAGCCGCTCTTTACCTCCACGGTGGTCGTGCCTTCGCGGAGCATGGCGCCGAGCCGCTCGCGCAGGCTGGCGGCGAGCTGCTTCTGCGTGGCCTCGCGCACGGCCTTGACGGTCGAGTGGATGCCGCCGCCCTGCTTGAGGATTTCGAGATACGGCACGCCGCGCAGCTTTTTCTCCCACTCATCGAGCCGGTCGCCGGCCCAGCAGGCGTGGGTGTGGCAGTCCACAAAGCCCGGCATCAGCACGCGGCCAAGGGCGTCGATGATCTCGGCGTCGGCGGGGGCGTCAACCTTGGGGCCGACGGCGGCAATCTTGCCGTCGGTTACGAGCAGCTCGCCGGCGGGGATGATGCCCAGGCCGGCGAGCTCCGTGCCGCGGCGCGGCCGCGGGCCGCTGCCGAGGGTCAGGATGCGGGCGTTGCGGATGTGAAGAGACATTTAGATCGGACTAAAAAACCACGGAATACACAGAATACACGGAAGAAAACGCAGCAATCAGGGCTCTGTGGGTTCCGTGTGTTCTGTGGTTTAATCCTATCGTTGCGCGAAGCCTTGCAGGAAGCTCAGGAACAGGTGGGCGGCGATGCGGGCGGTGCGGCCGTCGGGATCGTGGGCGGGGTTGAGCTCCATCAGGTCGAAGCAGCGCACGCGCGGGTCGGCGCCGCAGGCGCGGACCCAGGCTTCGGCCTCGCGGACGTTCCAGCCGGCCGGATTGAGCGCGCTCACGCCCGGGGCGTGGGCGGCGTCGAGCACATCGAGGTCGAAGCTCACGAAGAGATTCTTCGCCCTGGGCAGGGCGACCTTGGCGTTCTCCGGGTGGGTGCGGCCGCCGTGGGCGCGGAACCAATCGAGGTGCTCGAGGGAATTAACGAGGGGTCGGAAGCCGTGCAGGTGCAGCGCGCTGACCCCGCAGTCCTCGACGAGGCGGCGGAAGGGCATGCCCGAACCCGCGGTCTCGCGGACGTCGAGGTGGGCGTCGAAGTAGATGCCAGCGAGCTTGGGATGTTTGGCGGCCACGGCGCGGACGAAGGGGTAGGTGAGGTCGTGTCCGCCGCCGACGGCGATGGGGAACAGGCCGCGTTCGAGCAGCGCCGCGGTGGCCTCGGTCACTCGCTCATGGGTTTTGTCAAGTGAACCGGTCGGCATGACATCGCCGGCGTCGAAGACACGTGGGAGCGGGCCGACGGCGGAGTCCGCGGCGCCGTAGCGGGCAAGCGCGGCGCGGAAGGCCTTGGGCCCGCCGGCGGCGCCGGTGCGTCCGTTGTTCAGGCGCACGCCGGTGTCGTCCGGCAGGCCGAGCAGGGCGATGGCGCAGCCATCGGAAGAATCGGTGCGGATGGTGGACGCAAAACGTCCCGCCGGGGTGTCGCCGGGCCAGGGCGGGGCGGAGGTGTTGGGGAGCTGGCTCATTTCCACGTGCGCATCGGCACGGGCACATCCAGCCGGTCGGCGCACTTCTGCGCAAGGTCGTAGCCGGCGTCGGCATGGCGGATGACACCCATCATCGGGTCGTTGGTCAGCACGCGCTCAAGGCGGGCGGCGGCTTCGGGCGTGCCGTCGGCGACGATGACCTGGCCGGCGTGCTGGCTGTAGCCGATGCCGACGCCGCCACCGTGGTGGAAGCTGACCCAGGAGGCGCCGCTGGCGATGTTGACCATGGCGTTGAGGATGGCCCAGTCGCTGATGGCGTCGGATCCGTCCTTCATCGCCTCGGTCTCGCGGTTCGGGCTGGCGACCGAGCCGCAGTCGAGGTGGTCGCGGCCGATGACGATCGGGGCCTTTACGCGGCCGTCGGCGACCATCCGATTGAAGAGCAGGCCGGCGCGGTGGCGTTCGCCGAGGCCGAGCCAGCAGATGCGCGCGGGCAGGCCTTGGAAGGCCACGCGCTCGCCGGCCATCTTAAGCCAGCGGTGCAGGCCCTCGTCCTGCGGGAAAAGTTCCATGAGTGCGCGGTCGGTGGCGGCGATGTCCGCCGGATCGCCGGACAGCGCGACCCAGCGGAACGGGCCGCGGCCGAGGCAAAATTGCGGGCGGATGTAGGCCGGCACGAAGCCCGGGAAGTCGAAGGCGCGCTTCACGCCCTGATTGAAGGCGTGCTGGCGGAGGTTGTTGCCATAATCGAAGGTCTTCGCGCCGCGCTTCTGGAGCGCGAGCATGGCCTTCACGTGGCGGGCCATCGAGGCGAGCGAGAGCTTCTGGTATTTTTTCGGGTCGGCCTTGCGGAGCCTGGCCGCAGCCTTGAGATCATAGCCGACCGGCACGTAGCCGACGAGCGGGTCGTGCGCGCTGGTCTGGTCCGTGAGCGAATCGACGTGGATTTTCCGGGCGAGCAGGCGCTCGAGCAAGTCGGTGATGTTGGCCACGACACCGACGCTGAGGGCCTTGCGGTCCCTGGAGTAGGCGACGGCGCGGTCGATGGCTGCGTCGAGGGAAGGGGCGATCTCGTCGAGGTAGCGGTCGTGGACGCGTTTTTGGAGGCGTGTCCTGTCCACGTCGGCGATGAGGCAGGTGCCGCCGGCCATGGTGATGGCGAGGGGCTGCGCGCCGCCCATGCCGCCGCAGCCGCCGGTCACGCAGAGCCGGCCGGCGAGCGTGCCGCCGAAATGCTGCCGCCCCTGCTCGGCGAAGGTCTCGTAGGTGCCCTGCAGAATGCCCTGCGTGCCGATGTAGATCCACGAACCGGCCGTCATCTGGCCATACATCAGCAGGCCGCGCTTCTCGAAATCATCGAAGATGTCCTGCGTGGCCCATTTGGGCACGAGGTTGCTGTTCGCCAGCAGCACCCGGGGGGCGTCCGGGTGGGTGCGGACGATGCCGACCGGCTTGCCCGACTGCACGAGGAGGGTTTCGTCTGGCGCGAGTTTCTTGAGCGACTCGATGATGGCATGGAAAGCCGGCCAGTTGCGGGCGGCCTTGCCACGGCCACCATAGACGACGAGGTCGGCGGGGCGCTCGGCAACCTCGGGATCGAGGTTGTTCATCAACATGCGCATGGCGGCCTCGGCGGCCCAGGACGAACAGGTGCGCTGGTTGCCGCGCGGGGCGCGGATGACAGATTTTTTCTTCATCAGAGGAGTTGGCCGGCGGCCTTCTGGACGGCGGCGGCGATCTGCTCGCTGCGGACGAGCGCGAGGGCGGTCTGGACATCGTTATGGAAGAGCCGGTCGGCCTGCGCGAAGGGAATGTGGCGGCGGATCTCGGCGAAGGCCGCCTCGATGCCGGGGCCCGACTTGAGCGGGCGCAGGAACTCGAGGCCCTGGGCCGAGCACATGAACTCGATGGCGAGGACGGTCTCGGTGTTCTTGACGACCTCGAGCAGCTTGGTGGCGCTGATGGAGCCCATGGAGACGTGATCCTCCTGACCGAGCGAAGAAGGGATGGAATCAACCGCGGCCGGGTGCGCGAAGACCTTGTTTTCGGAAACGAGGGCGGCGGCGGTGTATTGCGGGATCATAAAGCCGGAGTTGAGGCCGGTGTCCTTCATGAGCAGGCGCGGGACCTTGAGATCGCCGATGGTGTCGCCGTGCAGCAGCATGTAGATACGGCGCTCGGCGATGGAGGCGAACTCGGCGGTGGCGATGGCGAGGTAGTCGAGGATGAAGGCCAGCGGCTCGCCGTGGAAGTTGCCGCCGCTGATGACCTCGCCGTTGTCAAAAACCAGCGGGTTGTCGGTGGCGGAGTTGATCTCGGTCTCGACGACACTGCGGGCGTGCTCGATGGCGAGGCGCACGGCACCGTGCACTTGCGGCACGCAGCGGAGGGAGTAGGGGTCCTGCACCTTGGCACAGTCGGCATGCGACGGCAAAATCCTGGAGCCTTTGAGCAACTGGCGCAGGTTGCTCGCGACATCCCGCTGCCCTTGATGGGGTCGGGCGGCATGGATGCGGGCGTCGTAGGGCGCCGCGCTGCCGCGGGCGGCCTCGAGGGTCATGGCGGCGGCGATATCGGCGGTCCTCGC
>JBDHQK010000079.1:0-11587 GCA_039807025.1 Lacunisphaera sp. | reverse complement strand
CTGCTGGATCTCGTAGGCGACCTCGTTGGCGCCGCCGTGCTTGGGGCCGCGGAGCGCGCCGATGGCGCCGGTGATGGCGGAGTGGAAGTCGGTGGCCGTGCCGGCGATGACGCGGGCGGTGAAGGTGGAGGCGTTGAACTCGTGCTCGGCGTAGAGGATGAGCGAGCGATCGAGCGCCCGGACGTGCGAACCCGTCGGCGGGCGCTGGTGCAGCAGGTGCAGGAAATGCGCGGCGATGGACTGGTCCGCCGTGTCCACCAGGATGCGTTTGCCCGAGGTGGCGTAGTGATGCCAGTAGAGCAGCATCGACGGGAAGCACGCGAGCAGGCGGTCGGCGAGGTCGCGTGCGCCCGGCGTGGAGGCGGCGCCGGCCCCGGCGAGCGGCAGCTTTTCCTGCTCGAGGTTGCCGAGCATCGAGCAACCGGTGCGCAGGACATCCATCGGGTGGGCGCTGGCCGGGATCTGCTCGAGCACGGCGCGCAACGGCACGGGCAGTCCGCGGAGTTTTTTCAATTTCTCGCGGTAGGCGGCGAGTTCGGTGGCGTTGGGCAGGTGTTCGTGGATGAGGAGGTGGGCGACCTCCTCGTAGGTCGCGTGCGCCGCGATCTCGGCGATGTCGTAGCCGCGGTAATGGAGATCGTTGCCCGTGTGGCCGACGGTGCAGATGGCGGTGTTGCCGGCGACGACGCCGGAAAGCGCGACGGATTTCTTGGCCTTGGGGGCGGGGGCAGCGTCGGACATGGCGGGGCTCAGGTTATTTCGGCGGGGTGTAGCCGAGGATGTCGTAGAGGTCGGCGCGGGTCTGCATCCGGCCGGTGACGTTTTTCTGCGTGCCGTCCTTCCGGATGGCGGCGTAGACCTCGCGCGAGGCGGCGGCGGCGGCGCGCGAAGCCGAAAGGGGATAGAGCACCAGCGCGACTCCGGTGGTGCGGAGTTCGTCGAGGGTGAAGTAGGGCGTCTGGCCAAACTCGGTGAGGTTGGCGAGGACGGGCGCCTTGACGGCGGCGGTGAACGCGCGGAAGTCCTCGAGTGAACGCAGCGCCTCGGCGAAGATCATGTCGGCTCCGGCGGCGACGTAGGCCTGGGCACGGGCGATGGCGGCGGGCACGCCCTCGTTGGCCGCGGCGTCGGTGCGCGCCAAGACGACGAAGTCGCGATCGGGTTTGCCGGCGCCGGCGGATTTCACCCGCGCGACCATCTCGGCGGTGGAGACGAGGTGCTTGCCGGGCAGGTGGCCGCAGACCTTGGCTGGAACCTGATCCTCGATATGCACGGCGGCGGCGCCGGCGGCGGCCATCTCGCAGACGGCGCGGGCGGGATCGTCCCAGCCGGTGTCGATGTCGACCAGCAGCGGCAGGTCGACGCGCGAGGCGATGCGGCGGGCGTCGATGACGACGTCGGCCAGCTCGGTCTTGCCGATATCGGGCAGACCGTAGGAGTGGTTGGCCACGCCGGCTCCGGAAAGATAAAGCGCCCGGAAGCCGGCGCGCTGGGCGAGGAGGGCGGCGTAGGCGTTGAGGGTGCCGGCAATCTGGAGCGGGCGCTCGGCCTGCACGGCTGCGCGGAATTTTTGGCCGGGGGTCATGGCAAGGGTGGAGAAGGATGACAGCTAGGATTAGGATCGGTGCAATGTCGAGAGCCCCGCCGTCATCGCACACCGCCTTCGGCGCAGGGCCGCGGGAATCCCTGCTGGTGACTTGATTTTGCCGATGGGTCGGCGCACCGTCCGAGGGTGACGTTGCTTTCTCTCCCTCGCCGAAAACTTTGCGCCGCCGTCCGGTTGTCCGTGGTGCTGGCGGGCGGGGCGGCGTTGGTATCGGTCGTTGCGCAGGCCGTGCTGCCGACGGTGGAAAATCCGACGCGGCCAAATGGGCCGGCGCCGCGCGGCATGGTGTGGATACCGGGCGGAGAGTTCAGCATGGGCACGACCGATCCGACCCGGGAGATTTGCGGCGGGCCTGACACCATGGAGGATGCCCGTCCGATTCATCGGGTGTGGGTGGATGGGTTCTGGATGGATGCGACGGAGGTGACCAACGAGGAATTTGCACGTTTCGTGGCGGCGACGGGTTATGTGACCTGCGCCGAGCGCAAACCGCGGGCGGAAGATTATCCGGGTGCGCCGGCGGACAAACTGGTGGCCGGCTCGGTGGTCTTCACGCCGCCAGGTGCGCCGGTGCCCCTGACCGATGCCCTCGCCTGGTGGAGTTATGTGCCCGGGGCGGACTGGCGCCACCCGGAAGGGCCGGCGAGCAGTCTGGCGGAACGGGAAAAGCATCCCGTGGTGCATGTCGCCTACGAGGACGCGGAAGCTTATGCGCGGTGGGCGGGCAAGCGGCTGCCGACCGAGGCGGAATGGGAGTTTGCCGCCCGGGGCGGTCGCGCCGGGGAACGCTACACCTGGGGCAATGACTTGCAGCCGGGCGGGCGTTGGATGGCCAATATCTGGGAGGGGGCTTTCCCGCACCACAACACCGGAGCGGACGGTTTCATGCGCACGGCGCCGGTGGGGCAGTATGATCCCAATCCTTACGGTCTGGCTGACATGGCGGGCAACGTCTGGGAGTGGTGCAGCGACTGGTATCGGCCGGATGCCTATTCGCTCGACGTGAAGGCGGCCGGCGGCGGGGTGGTGCGCAATCCGCCGGGGCCGGCACGCGAAGCGAGCTTCGATCCCCAGGAGCCGGGGCAACCGAAACGGGTCCAACGAGGAGGCTCTTTTTTGTGCACGGACCAGTATTGCACCCGCTACCTGCTGGGCTCGCGCGGCAAGGGCGCGATCGATACGGGAAGCAACCATCTTGGATTCCGCTGCGTGGCTGATGTGGCCGCGGCAGAGCGTCGCTGAAAGCGGGACGACCGTCCGGCGACTCTCCCCTGCTCCCGCCCAACGGCCCGCAGCGAGGGCTTCCGCCGTTTGGTGCCCGGGGTGGGGCTCGAACCCACACTTCCTTACGGAAAAGGGATTTTAAGTCCCTAGCGTCTGCCATTCCGCCACCCGGGCAAGGTTTGGGATTGCCGAATCAGGATTGCGGAATGAAGTGACCCGCGTGGCAAGAGAGTTCCCATCGCTGATTTTCCGGTCGGGCCGTCGCGGCCCCGGCGGTGCGCGCCCATGAAAATAGGTTTCCTGGGCGGCAGTTTCGACCCGGTGCATTTCGGGCATCTCATCGCGGCGCAGGATGTGCTGGAGCAATTCCACCTCGACCGGCTGCTGCTGGTGCCGGCCGCGCAGGCTCCGCTGAAACCGAAGGACGTCCAATCCACCGTCGAGGATCGGCTGGCGATGCTCCAGGCCGCGACCGAGTGGGACCGGCGGCTGGAAATATCCGACCACGAGCTGCGCAAGGGCGGCATCAGCTACACGGTGGACTCGGTGCGGCATTTCCGGAAACAATTCCCGCAGGACGAGCTGTTCTGGATTATCGGCGGCGACCAGCTGCCGCAGCTGCACAAATGGAAGGAGATTGGCGAGCTGGTGAAGCTCATTGAGTTCATCTATCTGGAACGGCCCAAGCATCCGACCAAGCCGCACGTCGAGATCGACGGCTTGCGCCTGCACCGCTGCGACGGCCACCTGATTGAAATCAGTTCCAGCGAGTTGCGGGAGCGGGTGCTGGCCGGCCGGTCGCTGCATTATTTCTGCCCGCAGAAAGTTATCGCCTATATCGAGGACAGGAAACTGTATCGCTGATGTCGATGAAAGCCAAAGCTGCCAAGAAACCAACCAAAGCCGCCGCCAAGGCGAAGCCCCGCGCCAAGCGGACAGCGGCCGCGCCGGCCAAACCGGTGGAGCAGCTCCTCCGGCAGCTTGTTCAGGCCTTGGACGCCAAGAAGGCGGAAGATCTCCGCGTGTTGGAGGTGGGCCGTCTCTCCAGCATCACGGATTATCTGGTTCTGGCGACCGGCAGCTCGGAGCCGCACCTGCGCGCGCTGAGGATCGAAATCGAGCGCGTGTTGGATGAACAGAAAACCCGGATTTTGTCCGTGGATACCACGCAAGGCAGCGGCTGGACCGTGGTGGATGCGTTTGAGGTGATGGTGCATCTTTTCACGCCGGAGAATCGCAATAAATACCGGCTGGAGCTACTCTGGCGGGATGCGACCGAGGTGCCCGTGGCGAAGTTCTTGAAGTCGTAATACCGGGTAATTGAGACAGCAGGCTCCGGTTGTTTGCCGAAATCGCACTTGGCCCTGTTTGGATCGGAATATTCAGTAATTTCTTGGCAAGGAGCGGTATATGCGCAGGATGTCACCAGAAGATCAACAAACCCCTCCATCACCAATATATGAATACACGTTCTGCCAAGGGTTTCACGCTCGTTGAAATCATGATCGTCGTGGTCATCATCGGCCTCCTGGCCGCGATGGCCATTCCCGCGTTCCAGAAGGTTCGCCAGTCCTCGCAGGACAAAGCGGTGTTGAACAACGCCCGCCAGCTGTCGGCGGCCGCTGATCAATACTTCCTGGAAAACGGTGTCTCGACCGTCGCGATCGACGGCCTCGTGGGCGCCACCAACTACGTCAAGGCCGTCAACACGGTCGCTGGCGAGACCTATCCGGCGAATTACACGCAGGGTATCACGATCACCATCAGCGGCATCGCTGGTGCGCGCACCGTGACCTACGCTCCGTAAGATACGGCGTCGCAGTAATTAAGAATATAAAGCCCTTTCGGTTGCCGGAAGGGCTTTACCTTTTCTTTAAGCAATTTGGCTTGAGTGGGAGGGGCGACCAATCTTTTGTTCCGACTGTCCGCACTCCGCGGGCAAATAAAAAATAACCACATAATCCACATAAAATGAATACACGTTCCACCAAGGGCTTCACGCTCGTTGAAATCATGATCGTCGTGGTCATCATCGGCCTCCTGGCCGCGATGGCCATTCCCGCGTTCCAGAAGGTTCGCCAGTCCTCGCAGGACAAAGCGGTGTTGAACAACGCCCGCCAGCTGTCGGCGGCCGCTGATCAATACTTCCTGGAAAACGGTGTCTCGACCGTCGCGATCGACGGCCTCGTGGGCGCCACCAACTACGTCAAGGCCGTCAACACGGTCGCTGGCGAGACCTATCCGGCGAATTACACGCAGGGTATCACGATCACCATCAGCGGCATCGCTGGTGCGCGCACCGTGACCTACGCTCCGTAATCGCGGATCCCTCAAGCTTCAGCCGCTTCCTTCGGGAGGCGGCTTTTTTTTGCCCGGTCGGGCGCAGTCTTGGAAACGGAGCTTTTGTTTTCAGTCGGGCCCGTTAATCCTCCCCGGCCGGCTTCACCCGAGGACCTGTCCCAACCATGATGGATCGACGTTTCGCCCTTCTTCTGGCCAGTGCGGCTTTGGCCGTGGTGCTGGGGTTTTTCTCGCTCACCCCCGAGCAATCGCTGCAAGCCGTCATCCACGGAGGCTATTGGGCCATGCTGTTGTTGAGCCTGCTCTTCGCCTGGTCGCTGCGCCAGGTCGGGCGTGAGGTTTGGGCGGAGCGGGGCGCGTGGAAAGACCGCCCGTGGTGGCCCGGTTTCCTCGTGGCGGGCTGTGGCCTGGTGCTGATCGTGCATGAGACCTATGGCTTCAAGATCCTGATGGATGAGATCATGCTGCTCGGCACCTCGATGAGCATGCACTTCGACAAGACGGCCCTCGTGCCCATGCGGGGGCACGACATCCAGGGCGCGTTCCAATTGATGGCGGGGCAGATTGACAAGCGGCCGCTGCTGCAGCCTTTCCTGGTGTCGGCGCTGCACGACCTCACCGGCTACCGGCCGGAAAACGTGTTTGTGCTCAACACCGGGCTCACATTCCTGCTGCTGGTGCTCGCCTACGTGGCGGGATCCCGGATTGCGGGCCGCGGCGCCGGCGCCACGGCGGTCCTGCTGCTCACCAGCCTGCCGCTGCTGGCGCAGAACGCCACCGGGGGCGGCTTCGAGTTGCTCAATCTGGTGCTGATCCTCAGCACCCTGCTGTTGGGCATGCGCTACATGTCGCGCCGGGATGGGAACACCCTCGAGGCCTTCGGCCTGTCCGGCATCCTACTGGCCAACACCCGTTACGAGTCCGTGCTCTTTCTGCTGCCGGTCGGTTTGATTGTCCTGCGCGTGTGGTGGCTGGAACGGCGGCCACAGGTGACGCCGCTGGTGGCGGTGATGCCGCTGCTGCTGCTGCCCTATGCGCTGCACAACAAGGTGTTCAGTGTGCGCAGTTCGTCCTGGGAGATGGCCAGCCAGCCGGGTTTCGACCGGCCGTTCGCCTTGAGCTACCTCCCCGACAACATTGTGCACGATCTCAACTTCTTCTTCAGCACGACCGGGGAGCACTCCAACTCGCTCGTCCTGTCGGTGCTGGGTTTCCTGGCGCTGCCCTTCTTCGTGCTGTGGACCCTGAAGACCCTGCGCGGGCTCACGGACACCCCGCCGGCCCGCGCCGCGCTGGCCCTCTTCAACCTTGGCTTTGCCGCGCACGCCTTGCTGATGCTGTGTTATTTCTGGGGGCGGTTCGACGACCCCGTGATCCGCCGCCTGAGCCTGCCGTTCAACCTGACCCTGGTGATCGCCATCATCACGGTGGCCGGCGAAATGAACTGGCGCGGGCAGGCCTGGCGCGTGCTGGCGGTCATCACCGGCATCGGGCTCTTCTCTCACTCGCTGCCCGCGATGGCGCGGCATGACTACTCCCTCGATTACTACGTGGGGCGGGAGATGGAGTGGCGGCGCGAGTTCATCGCGGCCCATCCGGATCGCGACTATCTCGTGATCGACAGCAACTCCATCATCTGGATCACGCACCTGGTCTCCGCCACGCCGGTGAAGCAGGCCCTGGACCATAAGGCGAACATCGTCTTCAACCTCCGCAACCGCATCTTCTCCGCCATCTATGTGTTCCAGCGGTTCAACGTGGCGCCGGACACCGGCCAGATCACCGTGCAGGCGGACGACGATCTGGGCCAGGACTACCAGCTGGAGACCGTCTGGGAACGGCGCTTCACGCCGTTGACCGTGAGCCGGATCAGCCGGGTGGTGTCCATCCGGGAGGGGCCGACGGTGGCTCCGGTGCGCACCGAAGCCCCACTCGACAAGCTCACTCCCGCGGAACGTGAGAAGGTTCGCCAGGAATACCTCGAGCAATTTATCAAGCGCCTGCCTTGAGGCGCGCCACCGCCCCGTGAGCGATCCGTCCCCCGGCTTCTGGCACCGTGCCGATGTGCGCTTGGCCGCCTTCGGCCTCGCGGCCGTCGCGGCCGTGTATTTCGGATTCATCGGGCTCGAGGTGGAGGTGGGCGGCATGATCGTGAAGCGGTTCGGCTACTATTTCCTCTTCGCCACCTTTGTGCTCTGGATCGGGTCCTTGGCGCGAATCTGGCGGGATCGCCAGCCCGGCAATCCGCCGACGGGCCGCGAACTGCTCTTGGCGGGCCTGACCATTGGCCTGCTGTCGCTGGTGGCCATCAACGCCGAGTCCTTCCGGAGCAAGATTCTCTACGACGAGTTTGTGCTGCAGTCGACCGCCTACAACATGCACTATTTCCGCGACACGGCGACGATGGTGCGCGGCTACGACATCCTCGGGATGTTCGTCTCGACAGACAACTACCTCGACAAGCGGCCCAACTTCTACCCGTTCCTGGTTTCCCTCGTGCATGACTTGACGGGTTACCGCCCCGCCAACGCCTATTGGCTGAACGCCGGTTTGCTGCCCGTCACGCTGGGACTGGTGTATTATCTCGGGCGGCGGCTGAACGGGATGCGCGGCGGCCTGCTCGCGGTGCTGCTGCTCGGCTCGTTGCCGCTGCTCGGGCAGAACGCGACCGGCTCCAGCATGGAGCTGCTGAACGTGGCCATGATCCTGGCCGTGGCCGGGCTGGGCGCCGCCTGGCTGCGGCGACGCGACGAGGGGCACCTGAGCGCGCTCGTGCTCGGCGCCGTCCTGCTGGCGCAGTCGCGCTACGAGTCGGCCATCTACGTCGCGCCAGTGGCGGGGCTGGTGCTGCTCGGCTGGTGGTGGGAACGCCGCATCATCCTGTCCTGGCCGGTCGTGACGGCCCCGTTGTTGCTGCTGCCCTACGCCCTGCAAAACAAGGTGCTGTCCCACACCAAGTGGATGTGGGAGCTCCGGGAGAACCAGGAGACGCGCTTCAGCGTGGACTACCTGGCCGGCAATCTCGCCGGGGCGCGGGATTTCTTTTTCAACACCAATGCCCGGTTCGCCAATTCCTGGCTGCTGACCTGGCTGGGGTTGGCGGCGCTGGGCTATGTCGGCTGGCGGCTGTTCCGCCGGCGGCCCGCGCCTGCCGCCACCCGGGCCGACCAGACGGCCCTGCTGCTGCTGGGCCTGGGAGCGGTCACCAACACGGTGCTCATCCTCTTCTATTACTGGTCCAACCTCGGCGATCCCATCGCCGCGCGGTTCAGCCTGCCGTTTCACCTCGTGCTGGCGTTTGCCGTGGTCGCGGCGGCCGCGAGCCTGGACCGGCGCTGGCCCGCCAGCTGGGTGTTGACGGGAGCCATGGCGCTGTTCGCCTGCGGTGTCACCACCAGCCATTCGGCGCAGCACCTCTATTCCCATCTCGGGATAGATGAGGTGGAGTGGGAGAAGCGCTATGTCGCCGCCTTGCCTCCGGGGGAACGTCTGGTCATCAGCAACAAGTCCACGCTGCCCTGGTTGCTCGTGAAGATCCCCTCGATTCTCATTGGCCGTGCCGGGATCGTGGGCGACCGGCTGGAATACCAGCTCGCCCACGGGACCTTTCGCGAAATTCTGGTGCTGCAATCCCTGCGGCCCACCAGCGTGGACGGCGAACACCAGCTCCTGCCGGAGGATCGCGTGCCGGCGGGGTTTGAGCTGGAATTGATGGCGGAGAAGCGCTTCGGCACGAGGATCGCTCGCATCAGCCGGCTGGTGGCGGTGCGACCGTCGCCGGGGGCCGCGGCCGCCCCGGTCGTGCCATGACGACGACAGGAGGTTCCAGCCGGGCGACGGATGTCTTTGCGCAAACCGCGTGGTTTCGTGCGGGTGCCGCGCTCCTGTTGGTGACGTTGCCCGTCTTGCTTTGGAGCGTGCTGTGCACCGCCGCCTCGTCCGGCGTGCCGTGGAATGCCGCCCGCCTGGCCCCGACTTTTGCATTCGCGCAGGGACTGCCGATCTATGCGCTGCGCGAATCCGGCCAGCAACTGGGCTGGTTCTATGGACCCGGGTTCGTGGTTTGGAATCTGCCGGCGACCCTCGCCGCCAGTCCCACCCCGGCCCTGTTGGTGGCGGCGGTTTGGAATATCCTGACGTGGCTCGTCCCGGTGGCCGTGGTGCTGCGGGCCGCCGGCGTGGCGACGGGCGGCCGGGCCGTGGTCGGCGCGGTGCTGGCGGGGGGGCTGTGGCTCGGAAATATGGTCACCAACTACGGCTTCTACTTCATCCATGTGGATGCGCTTTGTGTCGGTGCCGGCCTGCTGGCCTGTGTCTTTTTGCATCGCGCGGTGCAATCTGGCCAAGCCCGCTGGCTGGCCGCGGCCACGGTGGCGTTGTTGCTGGCCATCTGGACCAAGCAAATCGCCGTGATGCTGATCCCGGCCATGCTGGTCTGGCTATGGCGCTCGGGGCAGCGCGAGTTGGCACGACGGCTGGCCTTTCAGCTTCTGGTGGGGGGCGCAGTCTCCGCGATCGGCGTCTTTTGGTATTTCGGCACGCAGGAGGTGATCTTTGACCTGTGGCTGATCCATGCGCGCAATCCCTGGCGCGGCGGCGCGGCATTGTTGTGGGCCGAGCTTGGCCGCCTGGCGGTTTCGGCCTGCGTCTGGATCCCCCTGATCATATTGGTCGGCTGGTTGCACTGGGCGGATCGCCGAAAAATTCCCGCCTCCACGAGCTCGCTGCTCTCCTTGCTCGGATGGTGTGCCTTGTGGCAATTGCCGTCAGGCCTGACCGCAGTGCTCAAGGCCGGGGGCGGCTTGAACTCGCTGCACACGGTTCATTATCTGCTGGTCATGCTCCTGATTGTGGCGTTTCACGCCTTCGCGCAACCCGCCTCGGCCTCGACCCGGGCAGGCGTCCTCTGGCTGGCGGCAGTGGCGGTGCCGCTGGGGAATGCAGCGGTATTTGCCGCCAATCCCGGCTCGCACTGGAAAATCCCAAACAGTCACGAGCACTTGCTGGCTCTCGCCCGGGAGCAGCCTGGACGGTTTTATTTCCCGTGGAATCCCCTTGTCACCCTGATGGCCGAACGCCGCATCCAGCCGTTGGATGACGCGCTGTATTGCCTGTGGCTGGCGCGGCTGGAACCGCCTCCGGAGGCGATCCGGGCTGCGGTGTCGGCTTCGCCGATCATCCTCTACGAGGAGCCGGCCCAGAGCCGCTTCGCGTTGCGCTATTTTCCCAAGACCGGCGAGCCGGGCGCATCCCTGGTTCGGGACGCAAAGGGAGGGACGCCTTGAAGGCGATTTCGGACAACGCAACCCGACACCCCGAGGCCCCAAGGGCCGCGCTGGTCGGGCTGGTGCTGGTCGGCTTGTGCGTGCTGGTGCTGTTCCCCACTTTGAAGCGCCGGCTCGGCATCTTCGACCAGGGCATGTGGTTTCTCGATTCATACGCGATCCTGGCCTCGAGCGATGCCGTGCGGGCGGGGCTGGATCCGTCCCAGCCGAATCCGCTCGATGTCTTCCAGCGGCAACACAGTTATTCGAACTGGTGGTTCCTGCTCGGTGACGCGGGGTTCACGCGCGACGACAACTTCCTGATCGGCGGCAGCTGCGTGGTGGCGTTCCTGGTGGCGGCATTCGCGGGCCTGCGGCCGGCGAATTGGCGTCAAGCCGCGTTGGGCGCACTGGTGCTGCTGTCGCCCCCGGTCGTGCTCGCGGTCAACCGGGCCAACAACGATCTCGTGGTCTACGCGCTGCTGGCCGCCGGCTTGTGGGGTTTGCGCGAGGCCCGCCCCGCGCGCCTTTTGCTGTTTGCGCTGATGCTCGTGCTGGCCACGGGGCTGAAGTTTTACCCGTTCATAGCCGGAGCGGCGTTGCTGGCCGTGCGTCCGACACGCCTCGGGCTGGCCGCCACCGTGCTCTCACTGCTGGCCGCCGGGCTGACGCTGGCGTCGGTGTGGACCGATTTCCGCAAGGCCGTGTTTCCCGCGCCGATGGAAGTCTATACCTTCGGGGCGCCGCTCATTTTCCGGGACCTGGGGTGGACGGGCCCCGGCGCGTTGCTGACAGGGATGCTGTTGATCGGTCTCGGCGCAGTTGTCTGCGTGTGGCGGGGCTGGGTGATCCGCTTGGATGACCCGCAGCCGGAACTGCGGGCCCGGCTCGCGTTCGGCGTCGGCGCCACGCTTCTCGTCGGCTGCTTCCTGGCGGGCATCAGCCACTCCTACCGGCTCATCTTCGTGCTCTTTCTGCTGCCGCTGTTGTGGCGGGGTGCGTCCGGTCCCGTGGTGCGCTGGCTGGGAGGGCTGCTGGCGGCGCTGATGTGGCTGGACGGCCTGTATTGCCTGACCACGAACCTCCTGATCGGGCCGATGCCGCTGGCCGAGCTGGTCCGCCGCCAGGTGATCTGGCGGTTTCTTACGCAGCCGCTGGCCTGGGCCGCCATGGCCGTGCTGGCGGGTTTGCT